>SKTU01000029.1 GCA_007122455.1 Haloarculaceae archaeon
CCGATCGCCGTTCGAGCTGAACGCCGAGAGGGCGGTCCGGTTGACGGCGACGGCGCCTTCCAGTGCGCGTACCGACGCCCGCGACCACGTCTCGAAAATCGAATAGGGGCTCGTACTCATTGCCGTCACTATGCGAGGCAATTATAAAAAAACTGTGAGGTGAATGCCGGCGCTTTTATTCGGGACGTCGGTGTGGCGCCTCGACGGTAGTGCACTCCCGCGTTCACGCGGTGCTGTACGGTAGATCCCGTCGCGTCGTTGGATGGAACTGAATCTTTCTACCATTTCTCACCATCGAATGGCATTTAATGGTTTTGAGAGGAATGCTTATCTGTATAGAGGGTGTAGATGTAGATACGCGATGACAGATGAGAACGACGGTGCGGCCTGGTCGGTAAATCCCCTCGAGGCGTTTCAGCAGGCCTCAGAACAGGCGACTCGACAGCAGCAGCAGTTCGTCCAGTCGCTTCTGGCCGGCGAAAGCGCCGGAAACGGCTTTGGGAGCCAACTCGACGCCGTGAGCCGGACGGCGACGTTCAAAACGCGGGTCCAGAGCGGCGGCCGGATCTCCATTCCGGACGCCGAGCGCGAGGCCCTCGACATCGAGGAAGGCGACATCGTCCAGACCATCGTCGTTCCCGTCAAGCGTAACCGAGAGTAACCATGACAAACCCACTCAGCACCACCTTCGAACTGCAGCGTACCGCCATCGAACAGAGTCAACACGCCGTCGAGAGCGGCATCGAGTTCCAAAAGCGGATGGGAACGGCCGTCCTCGAGGGCGTCGACTCCTCCGAGGAGGCCCAGCGCCACGGCGTCGACCTCGCCCGCCGCTCGATCCACAGCTACCTCAACGCCGTCGAAGCGTCCGTCCCGGGCGCTGCCGACGCCGTCAGCGAGACCCGCGCGTCCGTCGACGAGCAGTTCGATCAGCTCGAATCCCAGCACGCCGAGGCATTCGACGCCTTCGAGGCCGAACTCGAGAAGGGGATGAAAACGTACGACGACGTGACTGTCGAGTATCTCGAAGTGCTCAACGAGCAGCTCGAGGCGCTCATCGACGTTCACGAGGACGTCGAGAGCCACACGCTCGAAGCCTTCGAGGACGCCGAACGCCAGTTCGAAGAGCTCAACGAGCGCTTCGAGGAGCAGGGCCAGTCGCTCGTCGCCGGCTTCGACGAGCAGTTCGAGCGCTTCCAGGAGCAGCTCGACGAGCTGCAGAGCCAGCTGGAGACGACCCAGCGTAGCGTGACCGAGAGCACCGAGGCGTAATTCGCCCGTCGTTTTTTACGAAACGTCCCTTATGAGTACACCAATGAGCGATCCCGACGACGTACAGGAAAAGTGGGCGGAGCTGCTCGAGAACATGAACGACGCTGTCGCTCGGTCCGTCGAGCAGAACATGCAGGCGAGCGCCGTCTTCACGGAGTCGTGGGCCGACGCCGTCGAAGACGGTATCCCCGAAGAGGAGGATCTCGTCGACGGGATCGAGGGGTACAACAGCGCCTACGAGGTGTGGATGGACGCCGCCGAACAGATGCTCGACCGGACGACCGCCGCCGCGGAGGGCGAGGACGTCGCCGCGACGGAGCTCCGAGACATCTGGCTGCAGAGCGCCAACGAGGCGTTCAAGGAGGTGATGGGGACCTCCGCGTTCGCGGCCGCGAACGGACAACTCGTCCGCGCGATGATGGACCTGCGCGAGCAGGCCGACGAGGTCAGCGAGGATACGATGGCACAGCTCGGGCTCCCGACCGGGAGTGACATCGAGGAGGTCGGCGAGCGACTCGTCGAACTCGAACGGCGCCAACACCGGGTCGAAACGAAACTCGACCGGATCCTCGAGGAACTGGAGTAGTATGCCGACGAATCCGTTCTCGCTCGCCGTCGACGTACAGCGCGAGTGGCTCGACGCCACGACCAAGACGCTCGAGACATCCGCGATCGCCCCCGAACAGATCGAGCGGATCAACAACGTCGAGGTAGGAACGACGCCGAGCGAGGTCGTCTACGAGGAGAACAAGCTCGAGTTGCTTCATTACGAACCGCTAACCGACGAGCAACACGGGACGCCGATCATCATCGTCTACGCGCTCATCAACAAGCCGTTCATTCTCGATCTCCAGCCGGACCGTAGCGTCGTTCGACGGCTGCTGGAGGCCGGCCACGACGTCTACATGATCGACTGGAACGAGCCGTCGCGGCTCGATCAGCACCTCACGCTCGACGATTACGTCAACCGGTACATCGACAACTGCGTCGACGTCGCCCGCGAGCGATCGGGCGCCGAGACGGTCAACGTGCTCGGCTACTGCATGGGCGGGACGATGTCGGCGATGTACACGGCACTCCACCAGGAGAAGGTCGAAACCCTCGGACTGATGGCGGCCGGGCTCTGCTTCGAGCAAACCGGTGGCGTCCTCGAGCTGTGGGGCGACGACGAGTATTACGACCCCCAGGACGTCGTCGACGTCTTCGGCAACGTCCCCTCGGGGATGCTCGACGTCGGCTTCGCGCTGATGGACCCTGTCGCGAACTACGTCTCGAAGTACGTCCGGCTCTACGACAACCTCGAAAACGACGACTTCGTCGAGAACTTCGCCCGCATGGAGCGGTGGCTCGGCGAGGGGATCGATCTCGCCGGCGACGCCTACGTCGATTTTCTCGAGGACATTTATCAAGGAAACAAGCTCCACCGAAACGAGCTCTATTTAGGTGGGCGACACGTCGACGTGACCGAAATCGACGTCCCGGTTCTTCAGGTGCTCGGCGAGTACGACCACCTCATCCCGCCGGAATCGTCCAAACCGTTCAACGAGATCGTCGGGAGCGACGACGTGACGACGATCGAGTATCCGACCGGACACATCGGCCTGTCGGTGTCGGGATCGACTCACACCGACGTCTGGCCGAAGGTCGCCGAGTGGTACATCGAGAAGTCGACCGACGATCCCGAAAAACTCGCCACGGTCGAGGCTGCCGTCGAATCGTCGACCGATCAGATCATCGTCGAATCGATAGACGTCGACCTCGACGTCGAGGAGGGAGACGAGACGGCGGTCGACGTCGATTCGACGGCCGATCTCGACGACGAGGGCGTCGATCCCGCAGACGTCGAAGGGTCGGATCTCGAGAAAATCGACGGCATCGGCCCGACGTACGCCGAGCGGCTTCGGGAGGGCGGCATCCGGACCGTCGCGGAGTTGGCAGCCGCCGATCCCGAAACCGTCTCCGAACTCGCACAGGTCGGGACCGGCCGGGTAACCGATTGGATCGAGCAGGCCACGAACTGATTACTGAGACGTCAGCGAGACGAATCTTCGCGCTTCAGCGAGGGGAGGACGTCAGGCCGCCGCGGGAACCGGCTCCTGTTCCTGCTCCGTGACGTTCTCCGCAGTCGCTGGTTCGACCGCGTACGGTTCGACGATCACTCCGGCGGTCCAGAGTCGGACGTAGCCGAGATACGGAACCTTCAGCTCCGCCGTGCCGACGATCCACTCCGGCCTGACGACCGTGGATATCTGGGCAGTTCCGACCTGATCGTACGTCGGATTGCTGTCCCCGTGCGTGATGAACCCGGCGTGTGGTGCCGGACAGTCGGAGAGTTCCTCACAGCTGTCGGCGCCGCGGATCCGCTCGGGATCGGCCCGGTCGTGCCAATTCTCCCCTTCTTCGACCCACAGCATCGATCGATGAATGATTGGCGTATGCGTCGGATCCCCGTTCGGCATATATACGATCACGTCGCCGTGACGTCCGAACTTCGTTCGATCCGTCTCGGTGGCGACGTCGGCGGGGACGACACCGGTCGAGTGGCCGCCGGAACTCGGCGCTTCGTCCGGCGTGAACCGCTCGTTGTCGACGATGAACACCAGATCTCCCCGCTCCAGGTTCGGTTCCATGCTCGGGCTCTCGACGGCGACCATCGGCGGCCAGATACCGCTGACGCCGAACAGCACGAACCCGATAAGGAGGACGGCGCTGACGCTGACCAGGACGTCTCGGACGTACACTGCCGGCCCGTCGTCGGTCGTGAGAAACCAGCGGAGCCACTCGATCGGGGTTTCGGGCCGGTCGCCGTCACCCGACTCTCTCATTGCCGAAGCTAACGCGGCAGTCCGTTTGAACGTTCTGGCTTCGCGTTCGCTACGCTTTTGGCCACCGGTGGTTACTACCGGATGTGCCCCTCGAGGAACCGGCGCGCATCGTTCGGGAGCTGGCGAGCCACGGCTACACCGCCGACAGGGAGGCGATCACCCTGCTCGCCCGGTCCGAGGAACCGGCGCAAGCGCTGGTACTCGCCGTCGAGGCGACGCCGCCGGAGACACTGAAGCTCACCGCAGCCGACGTCGAAGCCGTTCTCGAGAACTCTCCGCGAGGGCGACGAGATCCGATCGCCTCGGATCCCTCTGACGGGGAGAACCCCTCCGTTTCGAGTGGAGATGAGGGTTCGAATTCGAACGACGCCACCGACCGACTTCCAGTTGAAACGAAGGGGTCTGCCGATCGACGGAGCGGCTCCAGATCGCTGGAGATCGACAACGACATGACCGGCCGGTCGACCGGCACTGGCGAGTACGACGACTTCGTTCGCACGTTTCGGGACCGATACGAACGGCTCGCGGGAAAGCTGAAGGGACGAGTCAATCACCGCAATGCGGCGGCTCTACAGGCCAGTCCCGGCGGTGCCGACGCCGGGATCGTCGGAATGGTCGCCGACGTCCGGTCGACTGCCTCCGGTCACTGGATCGTCGAGTTGGAGGACACGACGGGCGTTTTCCCCTGTCTGATCATGAAGGACAAGCCCCTCGCCGGCCTCGTCGACGAGCTCCTCTACGACGAGGTGATCGCCGTCGACGGGACGCTGTCGGGCGACGGTGGGATCCTCTTCGTCGACGACCTCCACTTCCCCGACATTCCCCGAACGCACCGACCGTCGACGGCTGACCGGCACGTGCAAGCCGCACTAATAAGTGACGTTCACGTCGGGAGCGACGAGTTCATGGCCGAGGCGTGGGAGCGCTTCGCGGCGTGGCTCCACACCGACGAGGCGGCGCGGATCGAATACATGCTCATCGCCGGCGACATGGTCGAGGGCGTCGGCGTCTACCCGGATCAGGACGAGGAACTCGACATCGTCGACATCTTCGAGCAGTACGAGGCGTTCGCCGAATATCTCAAATCCGTTCCCGGCGACATCGAGATCGTGATGATCCCCGGCAACCACGACGCCGTCCGCCTCGCCGAACCCCAGCCGGGCTTCGACGAGGAGCTTCGGGGGATCATGTCCGCCCACGACGCGAGGATCGTCTCCAACCCCGCAGTCGTCACGATCGAGGGCGTCTCGGTGCTGATGTATCACGGCGTCTCGCTGGACGAAGTGATCGCGGAGCTTCCGGAGGAGAAGGCCAGCTACGAGGCGCCCCACAAGGCGATGTTCCACCTTTTGAAGAAGCGCCACGTCGCCCCGCAGTTCGGTGGCCACACCCGACTGGCCCCGGAGTCGAAGGATTATCTGGTAATCGACGAGGTGCCGGACGTCTTCCACACCGGCCACGTCCACAAGCTCGGGTGGGGGCAATACCGGAACGTGCTCGCGGTCAACTCCGGCTGCTGGCAGGCGCAGACGGAGTTCCAGAAGAGCGTCAACATCGATCCCGACTCCGGTTTCGCGCCGGTGGTCGATCTCGACACCCTCGAGATGACCGTCCACAAGTTCGCCTGACGGCGATCATTTCCGCAGAAAGACCACG
This sequence comes from Haloarculaceae archaeon, assembly GCA_007122455.1. Classification (GTDB taxonomy): domain Archaea; phylum Halobacteriota; class Halobacteria; order Halobacteriales; family Haloarculaceae; genus Natronomonas. The sequence continues at coordinate 5,754 of SKTU01000029.1, forward strand.
CCGAGCAGCGCCGTTATGGCCGCACAGCCGCCCAGCAGGAGGAACGCCTCGTCGAACAGTCCGCGGTCACCGAGAGCGCCGATGAGCGCCGGCGTGCTCGCCGCCATGAGAAGATAGACGGTTCGCAGGAACCCGAAGCCGGTTCCCTGCATCTCCGTCGGTAGGGCGTCTATCACGGCCGCCTGCGCGATCGGCCAGAAGCCGAGCTGAGCACTCAGAAGGATCGAGATCCCGACGAGCGTCCAGAAGCCGCCCATCGAGACGAGGACGACGAACGCGATCGCGGTGGCGACCGAGAAGCCGACCATCGTTACCCGCTCGCCGACCGTGTCGGCTGCGGCGCCCGCGATCGGTTGAATGGCGATTCCGGCTGCGAAGAACACGCTGTAGACGAGCGCCGCACCGCCCTCGGAGAGCCCCTTGATCGAGACGAGATAGGTCGGATAGAAGCTCGTGAATCCCTGATAGATGACCGACATGAGGAACATGGCGGCGGTGAACACGAGCGCCCGCCGGTTCGTGATCCCGCGGGCGAGACGCCGGATCGTTTCGATCGAGAGCTCGTCGACGGCGCTTCCACGTTTGGACGTGTGGGGGGGGACGGTGAACCACAGCGCGAGCGCCGCCGTCGCAAACAGCGGCACGGCCGCGGCGAATCCGAGACGCCACGTCGCCCAGCCGGCGAGTAGCCCGGCACCGGCCGGCAGCAGGACCGTGCCGACGTTACCGGCCGCCGAACACAGCCCCGTCGCGGTGCCGGCTCGCTGTGGGAACACGTCGACGAGCGACGTGAACCTCGTCGTCGCGTAGATACCCGTCGCGGAGCCGAGCAACACGAACGCGCCGAACAGCGCCGCGACGGACCAGGCGGTCGCGCTCGCGGCGACCGCCGCGACCGCCAGTACGGAGCTCAAGACGAGTACGTTCCGCTCGCCGATCCGGTCGCCGAGGATTCCCCCCGGAAGCTGCAGTAACGCGTACGTGACCCACAGTAGACTCAAAAGCAGGCCGGCCGTCGAGAGCCCGATCCCGAAATCGGCGCGGATGTACGGAACGAGCGCCGGCGCGGCGAGCCGCATCCCCAAACCGAGAAACCAACCGAACGAAACTGACAGGAGGATCCATCCCCGCCCGCCACCCGCCATGTCGGTGGCGGTGCTACGAACAGCCTCGACCACGCCGAAACCGGTAGAGGGCGTCACGCCGAAAAGGTGGTTCCACCGGATTCTTAGCTGTTGTTATTCCGCTCGACGCTCGCGTCAGTCGCTCTGGATCCGCGGCGCCAGCATGAACGTCACGCTCCCGTCGCCCTCGGCGATGTCGAAGTGCATCTTCACGGGGAACTCCTCGCCGAGTTCGATGGTCACCTCGGCGTCGCTCGGGATCGCCCTGTTCATGTCCTTGAGATAGTCGAGCGAGAACAGCGAGCGGGCGTCGCCGGCGGTGAGGTCGATGAGGTCCTCCCGGCCGAGTTCGAGGTGGACGTCGTCGGTGTCGCCCTCCGCATCGACGAAGAACTGCTCGGCATCGGCGTCGACGCCCAGCGCGATGTGGTCGGAGACCATGTCCGCGGCCTTGACGGCGCGAGCGATGTCGCGACCCTCGATGACGACCGTCGCCGGCAGATCGAGATCCGGGAGGTCAGGCTCCTGGCGGATCGAATCCGGATCGATCAGCGCCAGCGTGTACTCGAGCCCGTCGAGCTGGATGTGGAGCTTGCGTGTCTCCTCGTCGAGTTCGAGGTGGACCAGCTGGCCGCTGTCGGCCATCCCGACGATGTCCTCCAGCCGATCGAGGTTGACGCCGATGACGCCGCCGTCGGTCTCGTAGGACTCGAAGGCCGTCTCGGAGAGCTCCAGATCGACCATTCCGACGTTTGCGGGATCGACCGCACGGATCGTGAGCCCTTCCTCGTCGAGGCGGAGCTTGCACTCGTCGACCAGCACGCTCACCGAGTCGAGCGCCGCCCCGAACGTGTCGGCGCTCACGATAGCCTTGAACATGGCCGTTGGTTCAGCCCGATCACCTAAAAAGGTGCTTTTCTTCGACGCGCGCACGCGGGCGAAAAGCTGTCAGAACTCGGCGACCGATCGGATCGCGTCGACGATACGGCTCTCTTCCGGCAGATAGTAGTCCTCGAGGGCGTACAGCGGGAACGGCGTGTCGAAGCCAGTCACTCGCTCGATCGGTGCCTCCTGGTAGAGCAGCGCGTTCTCCTGTATCGTCGCGACGATCTCGCCGGCCAGACCGCCGGTTTTCGGGGACTCGTGGACGACGACCGCGCGCCCCGTCCGCTCGAACGACTCGACGACGGTCGCCTCGTCCATCGGTTTCAGCGTTCGGAGATCGACGACCTCGACGTCGACCTCGCCCTCGAGGGCGTCGGCGGCTGCGAGCGTCGGTCGCGTCATCGCACCCCACGTGAACACCGACACGTCGGAGCCGGGGCGCCGTACTGCCGCCTCGCCGAGCGGAACGGTGTGTTCGCCGGCCGGGACGCGCTCGCGGAACGCCCGATAGATGAGCTTCGGCTCGAGGAAGACGACCGGGTCCGGGTCCCGGATCGCACTCGCGAGCAGTCCCTTCGCGTCCGTCGGCGTCGAGGGAACGACGAGTTTCAGCCCCGGCTCGTGGGCGTAGAACGCCTCCCGCGACTCGGAGTGGTGTTCGGGTGCCCGGATCCCGCCGCCGTACGGCGCCCGAACGACGAGGGGACAGCTGAACCGCCCCCGAGATCGGGTTCGAAGCCTCGCGGCGTGGGAGACGAGCTGATCGAACGCCGGGTAGACGAACCCCGCGAACTGGACCTCTGCGACGGGACGCATTCCGTAGGCCGCCATCCCGATGGCGGTGCCGACGATCCCCGACTCCGCGAGCGGCGTGTCGATCACGCGATCGCCGCCGAACTCCTCGTAGAGCCCCTCAGTTGCCCGGAAGACGCCACCGTTCTTGCCGATGTCCTCCCCGAGGAGGACGACCGACTCGTCGCGGTGGAGTTCGGTCGCTAACCCGTCCTGTATCGCCTGCACCAGCGTGAGCGACTCCGTTTCGCTCATTCTAACAGCTCCTCGTCGCCGTGGCGCTCCCGGAGCTCTCGGAGGTACTCCCGCTGGGCGAGCAGCCGGTCGGTCGGTTGCTCGAAGACGTGCTCGAACATCGTGTCGGGATGAGGACGCTCGGTGCTCTCGGCGCGTTCGACCGCTTCGGCGACCGTTTCGGTGATCTCCGCCTCGATCGCGTCGACGCGTTCGTCGTCGAGGAGTCCCCGATCCCGGAGGAACGTCTCCATGCGCGGGATCGGGTCCTTCCGACGCCACCGCTCGACGTCGGCTTCGTCCCGGTAGACGGACGGGTCGTCGGCGGTCGTGTGTGCGCCGAAGCGGTACTGGACGGCCTCGATCAGCGTCGGTCGGAGCCCGTCGGGATCGTCTGCCTTGGCCTTCTCGACCGCCGCCCTCGTCACTTGATAGACGGCGAGCGGATCCATCCCGTCGACCTGCACGCCGTCGAAGCCGTAGGCGGTCGCCTTCTGTGCGAGCGTCTCGGCGGCGGTCTGTCGCTCCCGCGGCACCGAGATCGCCCACTGGTTGTTGTTACAGAAGAAGACGGCCGGGACGTCGAAGACGCCGGCGAAGTTCAGCCCCTCGTGGAAGTCACCCTCGCTCGTCGCACCGTCGCCGAAGTAACAGAGGAACGCCCGGTCGTCGCCCTGCAGTCGCGCGGCCCACGCCGCGCCGGTCGCGTGGAGGATCTGCGTCGCGATCGGCACCGCGATCGGGAAGACGTTCGTCCCCTCCAGCCGATTCCCCCGCTCGTCGCCCATCCAGTACTGGAGAACCTTTGCGAGTTCGACGCCGCGGACGTGGAGGGCGATGTGCTCGCGATAGCTGGGGAAGAGCCAGTCCTCCGCATCGAGCGCGAACGCGCTGCCGACCTGAGCCCCCTCCTGTCCGGAGAGCGGCGGATACGTGCCCATCCGTCCCCCGCGCTGGAGGGCGACGGCTCGCTGGTCGAACTGTCGCCCCAGCCGCATCGTCCGGTAGAGCTCGACGAGCGTTTCGTCGTCGAGCTCCGGCACCGTCGCCCCCTCGAGAACGCGCCCGTCCTCGTCGAGCACCTGCAGGCGGTCGTCCGGACTGCGCTGTAACGAGCTCATGGGTTCCTCCGTACCATGCATGGAATTGGGCGCGTGGTGACATATGGCTTTTCGTGGTTGTTTTGTTTTACTGGACTCGGTATTATCTGGACGTTTGTTTATATATACCCGATAGAGGATGTACTTGTTCAGTTACACCGTCGGTTCGGAGGTACAGGAACACGTCCGTACAGTCTGTCGGTAGCGTCTCTACAGTCTGCCGCCGAGGTCACTCGCCGACGGTCGACGCCGCCGTTCTCGCTTCCCGGACCGTTTTTCCGTCTCGGAGCAGCGCCTCGACGAAGAATTCGCCCGCTTTGAACGACGATCGGACCATCGGCCCCGAGGCACAGTAGAGAACGTCGAACTCCTCTTCGGCGATCACCTTCCAGACGTCGAACTTGTCGGGGTGGACGTACTCCGACACCTCGAGATGCGACCGGGACGGCTGGAGATACTGGCCGAACGTGACGATATCGACGCCGATCTCGTCGAGGTCCGACAGCGTCTGGTAGATCTCGTGGTCGTACTCGCCGACGCCGAGCATCAGGCTCGTCTTCGTGTGAATATCCGACTCTCGGCCGACCTGCTCGAGTACCGCCAGCGACTGTTCGTACCCCGCCCGTCGATCCCGAACGGGCCACTGGAGCCGCTCGACGGTCTCGACGTTGTGGGCGATGACGTCCGGCTCGGCGTCGATGATCCGCCGGACGTCGTCGGGATCGCCCTGGAAGTCCGGAATCAGCGTTTCGACGAGGATCGACGGATCGCGGCGCTTGATCTCCCGGATCGTCTCGGCGAAGTGGGCTGCGCCGCCGTCGGGAAGGTCGTCACGGTCGACGCTCGTCAGCACGACGTAGTCGAGGCCGATCTCGGCGACTGCGGCGGCGACGTTTTCGGGTTCGTCGGGATCGAGCGGTTCCATCCCGCCCGTCTTCACGTCACAGAAGTTACAGCCGCGGGAGCAGCGATCGCCCATCAGCATGAACGTCGCCGTTCCGGGTCCGTTCCGTCCGCTCCAGCAGTCTCCCATGTTCGGGCAGGACGCCTCCTCACAGACCGTGTGGAGGTCGTGGTCCCGGAGCGTTCGCTTGATATCCGCGAACCGCTCGCCGCTGGGCGGACGGGATTTCAGCCACTCGGGTTTGCGACGGCGGCTGCTCATGCGTTGCCATACGACGCGGTCGGCAAAAACGTGCGGTTTTCGACAGCGGTCTCGTGTCAACGGACTGTATCGAAATCGATTAATACCGCCTGTCCGCTGTTTAGACGATGGGACCTGGGGATGCGGAGGCGGGGGACCTCACGTCCGGGCCGATCACGCCGGCGCTTCTGCTCGTAGCCGCGCCGCTCGTCGTCCAGAACGTGGTTCACGTCCTCAACCAGCTCGTCGACACGCTCGTGCTCGGTCGAGTTGGCGAGCCGGCGGTCGCCGCCGTCGGGCTCACCTTCCCGATCCTCGCGGCGCTGTTCGGCGTCGTCACACTCACGGCCGTCGGTACCCAGATCGCGGTCGCACAGCGGGTCGGTGCCGACGATCCCGTCGGTGCCCGACGAGCTGTTTTCAACGGCGCGGTGCTCGCGGTCGGTCTCGGCGCGGTGCTCGCGGTCACCGTCGCCGTCACGGCGGAATCACTCGTCGGACTGCTCGGCGCGGGCGAGGACGTTGGCCCGCTCGCGGTGCGCTATCTGCTCGCGATACTCCCGTTCTTCGTCTTCGGGACTCTCAGCGACACGATCGAGAACGGTTTCGTCGGCTGGGGCGACTCCCGCGCGGCACTGCGCATTAACCTCGTCATCGTGGGCACGAACGTCGCCCTCTCGCCGGTGCTCGTTCTCGGTCCGGGGCCGGTCCCCGCTCTGGGCGTTCTCGGTGCGGGTCTCGCGAGCGGTATCGGCTACACGGCCGGCTGTTTCGCGGCGCTCGCGCTCGCACGTGGTCACCGGGGGAGCTTCCGGTTCACGGTGAAGAGTGCGCGACTCTCGGCAACCGACGTCCGGACGATCTCCCGCCTCGGTTCGCCGATCGCCGGGCAGCATCTCGCCGCCCAGTCGGTTCGCGTCGCCGTCGTCGGGATCGTCGCAACCGTCGGCGGCGCCGCGGGGCTCGCCGCCTACACGGTTGGTGCACGGGTCGCGAGCGTCGCGTTCATCCCCGCGACGGGGTTCCAGCAGGCCGCACAGTCCATGGTCGGACAGAACGTCGGTGCCGGTCGGGAGGATCGGGCGGATCGAACGATCCGGGTCGGCGTCGCGGTCGTCGGCAGCGGACTCGCCGTCGTCGGCGCAGTTCAGTGGCTCGTCCCAGAGCTACTCGCCGGCCTCTTCCTCCCGACGGCGACCGCGACGGGGTTCGACCTCACCGTCGATTACCTCCGGATCCTCGCGTACGGCTACCCCGCGATCGGGATCTCGGCACTGGTGCTCGCGGGGTTCAACGGCGCCGGGCACACGAGCGTCAGCCTCCTCGCCGACGTGGGTAAACACTGGGGGATTCGCCTGCCGATCGCGCTGCTCGCACTCCCGTCCACCGCTGCGGTGTCGGTCGCCGGTCTCTCGTTCGCGCCGGGGCTGGATCTCGGCGTTCTCGCGATCTTCTGGGCGGTAACCGCGTCGAACGTCCTCGTTGCAGTGGGCGTCGGCGCCGCGTATCTGTGGGTTCGCGACGGGATGTTGGCCGACGCCGCCGGCGCGAGCGCCGGGAGCTAACCGCGACTGGAAGGGTTTTTGCCTCGCCGGCCCCGCCATCCACTGTGGCTACTACCGCCGGTGTCGAGGACGTCGTTCCCGAGTTCGCCGACGTGTTCCCGTTCGACTCGTTCAACGAGATGCAGCGGGAGTCGATGGGCGCGATCCTCGAACGCGACGACAACGTCGTCGTGAGCGCTCCGACCGCGTCCGGCAAAACCGCGCTCGCGGAGTTGGCGATCTGTCGGACGCTCAAACACGGCGGCACAGCGCTCTTTCTCGCACCGCTGCGAGCGCTCACGAACGAGAAGGAGCGCGAGTGGGAGCGCTTCGAGGAGCTCGGTTACTCGGTGTACGTCGTCACCGGCGAGCGCGATCTCAATCCGCGACGGGCCGAGCGGGCGGACATCCTCGTGATGACCCCGGAGAAGGCCGACTCGGCGACCCGCAAGCACGATTCGCCGCGGTATTCCTTCGTCACTGACGTCGACTGCTGCGTCATCGACGAGGTACACCTGCTCGACTCGGACACCCGCGGCGCCGTTCTGGAGGTGACTATCGCACGGCTGCGGCGGCTCTGTGCGCCGCGGATCGTCGCACTCAGCGCGACGATGACGAACGTCGACGACGTCGCGTCGTGGCTCGACGCGCCCGATCGATCCACCTTCGCCTTCGACGACGACTGCCGTCCCGTCCCGCTGCACGCTGCCGTCGAGACGTACTCCCACGGGGACAACGCCTTCGCCGACAAATACCGCCGGCTCTATCGGGCGCTCGACCTGGCCCAACCGCACATCGAGGACGACGGCCAGGCGCTCGTCTTCGTCTCGTCGAGACAGGACACCGTCAGAGCGGCCGAGACGGCGAGGGACGAGCTCACGAGCCGGGACGTCGGCCTCGGCGCTCGCGGCGACTACGACTTCCACACCGAGAGCCAGCGGCTCGAGAACGACACGCTCCGACAGTCCGTCATCGACGGCGTCGGCTTCCACCACGCGGGGCTCTCGCGGAACGACAAGGACCTCGTCGAGGAGTGGTTCACGGACGGTCGGATCCAGCTTCTCTTCTCGACGTCGACGCTCGCGTGGGGCGTCAACCTCCCGGCCCGCTGCGTCGTCATTCGGGACACGAAGCTCCACGACCCGCTGGAGGGGGAGGTCGACATGAGTCCGCTGGACATCCTCCAGATGCTCGGTCGGGCCGGTCGTCCCGGCTACGACGACACGGGGTACGCGTACGTGGTCTGTGACGGCACCGACGCGGAGAAATACCGACAGCTGCTCCGGAGCGGAAAGCCGATCGAATCGCGGCTCGCCGAGGAGCTCGACGCCCATCTCAACGCCGAGATATCGCTCGGCATCATCGACGACCTCGACGACGTCATGTCGTGGCTCGAGACGACGTTCTACTACGCCCGGGCCCGGAGCGATCCGTCGTCGTACGACGCCGGCGAATCGTTGCGGGAGCGGGTGTCGGCGACGCTCGAACGGCTCGTCGACCGCGGCTTCGTCGAACAGGTCGGAATGAACATCGAGCCGACGGCGCTGGGTCGGCTCACCTCCCAGTTCTACCTCGATCTCGACACGGCCGAGCGGTTCGGCGACCTCTGTGAGCGGGCCGAGGATTCGGATCTCGACGAATCGGCGATCCTCCGTTCGGTTGCCGGCGCTGCGGCGTTCGACAGCGTCTCCGCGCGGAGCAACGAGCGCGACACCGTCGACGCGATCCTCGGCCCCGGATGCGACGAGTCGGACGACGGGAGCCGGAAGGTGCTCGCGATCCTCAAAACCGGCATGGAGGGGACGACGCCGGGGGACCTCAAGAGCGACGCGTGGGTGATCCGACAGAACGCACTCCGGCTGCTGGCCGCGTTGCGGGCGTTCTGTGAGCGGTTCGGTTCCCCCCGGGACGCGAACCTCGTTCGGCGGATCGAGGCGCGGATCGAACACGGGGTCGACGCGGACGCAGTCGGTCTGACCGCGATCGAGGGCGTCGGCAGCGGTCGCGCACGGACGCTGGCCCGCGCCGGCTTCGCGACGCCGGCAGCCGTCCACGAGGCCGGCGTCGACGAGCTCGTCGACGTCGGCTTCTCCGAGGGGGTCGCCGAACGGGTCCACGAACACGCCGGATCGCTTCCCTCCGTCTCCATCGAGTTCCGCGACGTCCCCGAGACGATCCCGAGCGGCGAGAGCACGATGGCCGAGGTTCGCGTCTCCAACGACGGCGACGGGGCGCCGGCCGGCGTCCGCCTTACGGTCAACGGCGTCGAGATGACCGCCGACACCGTCTACCTCGGCGAGACGACGCTCCCGGTCGGCGTTTTCGGTGGGGACGCCGACGAACTGACCTACACCGTTGCGGTCGCCTTCCCGGAACTCCCTCTGGCGCCGATCACCGACTCCGTCGACGTCGGAATCGAGTAACCGTCCGAACTCGATCCGACCGGGATTTATGTTCTCGGAGAGCGCAGCCACGCCCATGCGCGAAACGATCCACACTGACGACGCGCCGGATGCGGCTGGCGCCTACAGCCAGGCGACGACCGACGGCGACCTGGTGTTCACCGCCGGGCAGGTCGCGCTGACGCCCGACGGCGACTCCCTCGCCGACGAACCGATCCAGCGCCAGACCGAGCAGGTGCTCGAGAACCTCCAGGCGGTGCTCGAAGCGGCGGGAACCGATCTGGACCACGTGCTCAAAACCACCGTCTTTCTCGCCGACATTGACGACTTTCAGACGGTCAACGACGCCTACGCCGAGGCGTTCGACGACGAGCCGCCGGCCAGAAGCGCGGTCCAGGCCGGGGCACTTCCGCTCGGCTTCGGCGTCGAGATCGAGGCCGTCGCGACGACGCCCGAGTAGGCCGTGAGTACGCCGACCGATCCGTGGCGGAAGTCGGCACTCCTGTGGGGCGTCGTTGGCGCACTCGCGTTTCTGACGCTCCACCAGGGGTATCTCCTCTTCGGCGGCGAGTTCCTGGGCTTCGGTCCGGTGGCGCTTCTCACCACCACCGTCTTCGCCGTCGGCGCCACCACGACGTATCTCCTCGAACCGCGGCTCCGGGCTCGCTGACCGACGCCCCCAACGCGAAGCACTTAAACGGCCGACGACGGTAGAATCAGCTGTGCCAGGATGGCCGAACGGTAAGGCGCACGCCTGGAAAGCGTGTTCCCTTCCGGGATTCTGGGTTCAAATCCCAGTCCTGGCGTTTTCGCATATCGCGTCCCCGTGAGTGCTGCCGTCCGACCCGTTCTACTGCGTCCCTTCTCGTGCTCTCTCCATCGGTCCGCCGGTCAGAAAGCGGGATTCGATATCCGGCGTCGGTGCCAGACACTGCTCGCGCCGCCCGAACCAGGCGTAGCGCCGCGCTGCGATCGCGTCGTAGACGCGGTCCCGGATCGGACGCGGGACGACGCCGAGCGCGGTAGCTGCGCGGTAGCGTCCACCGAGATGTGCCACGGCGCGGAGCGCCGCCGTCGACCGCACGAACGCTCGATCGCCCTCGATCAACACGACGGAGTCGATCTCGTCGGCGTCGTGACCGCGCGCCTCGAGCAGCTGTCGGCCGATCGGCGACTGGAGCGGGGCGAACCGAAGCACTGCGTCCGGATCGCGACGGATGAGAGACTGGACGAACCCCTCACAGAGGTTGCAGACGCCGTCGAAGAGAACGACGGGGTGGTCGTCGGGAACGTTCTCGTCCACGGTCGGATCGACGTCTCCCAGTCAGTTCAGCGTTCCGCTCGCCGGGTCACCGTTTATACCTGGGACGCTCGAAGTGGGCCCCATGCGGCAGCGAGCCAACTACGCGCTCTTGAACTTCGGGGAGCATCTCGGCATCGACGAGCGGCGCCTCGACGTTCCGTGGGCGGAGTTCGTCGGGGACGAGAGCTCCGAGTTGACCTTCGAGGTGGCCGCCGAACCGGACGCGTCGTATCTCGAAGTGCAGGCCTACGACGTGGGATCGTTCGACCACGAGATCCATCTCAACGGTGAGCCGCTGAGCGGCTTCGACGTTCCACCGGCGAAGGGGTGGCAGTACTGGATGGACGCGATCGTCGGAACCGAACTCCGGGTCGGGGAGAACAGCCTTCAGTTCGTTCGGGACGTCGACAGCGGCGACAGCTTCGTCGTCGGGAACGTCGTCGTCAACTGGAAGGAACCGGTGGAATCGTAATAAACCCCCTCGAAGGCGCTCGCCTGTACGCACGCCAACCGCCGGTTCGACCACCGAGACAACCTTTCCCACAGCGTCGCTGTCGCTGGTTTTTCGCTGTTGTGATTTCGCTTCGTCTTCGGCAGCTGTTTCGACGATACAGTTATCTTTATATAGAACCACCGACAATCCTTCGGACGACTATGAGCCAACAGCAGCGGATGGGAGGCCAGCCGATGATCGTACTCGGCGAGGACTCCCAGCGGATGAAGGATCGCGATGCGCAGTCGCACAACATAGCCGCGGCGCGCGCGGTCGCGGAGGCCGTGCGTTCGACGCTCGGTCCGAAAGGGATGGACAAGATGCTCGTCTCCTCGATGGGGGACATCACCGTCACGAACGACGGCGTCACCATCTTACAGGAGATGGACATCGACAACCCGACCGCCGAGATGATCGTCGAGGTCGCCGAGACCCAGGAGGACGAGGCCGGTGACGGGACGACGACGGCAGTTTCGATCGCCGGGGAGCTGCTGAAGAACGCCGAAGACCTCCTCGAGCAGGACATCCACCCGACCGCGATCATTCGCGGCTTCCACCTCGCGAGCGAGTTCGCCCGCGAGGAGATCGACGAGATCGCGCGGGACGTCGATCCCGAGGACACCGAACTCATCCGGAAGGTCGCCGAGACGTCGATGACCGGCAAGGGCGCCGAGCTCAACAAGGAGCTGCTCGCCGAACTCGTCGTCGACGCCGTCCAGGCCGTCACCGTCGAAGCCGAAGACGGCGAGACGGTGGTCGACCTCGAATACGTCAACATCGAAACCCAGACCGGCCGCTCGGCCGGCGAATCCGAGCTGTTCAACGGCGCCGTCATCAGCAAGGACCCGGTGCAGGATACGATGCCCACCGAGCTGTCCGACGCGAAGATGCTCCTCATCGACGAGCCGATCCAGATCGAGGAGGCCGACGTCGACACGTCGCTGCAGCTCGACAGCCCCGACCAGCTCCAGCAGTTCATCGACAGCGAAGAGCAGCAGCTCCGAGACAAGGTCGAGCAGATCAAGGCGATCGACGCCGACGTCGTCTTCTGCCAGAAGGGGATCGACGACCTCGCCCAGCACTTCCTCGCCAAGGAGGGCATCCTCGCGGTCCGGCGGGTGAAAAAGTCCGACCTCCGGTTCCTCAAGGAGCTCACCGGCGGTCGGATCGTCTCCGATCTCGACGGCGCCACTGCCGAGGATCTCGGCGACGCCAACGTCACCTACTCGGAGGACGAGGAGCTGTTCTACGTCGAGGGCGCCGGCGACGAGCCCCACGGCGTGACGCTTCTGCTCCGCGGCTCGACCGACCACGTCGTCGACGAGCTCGAGCGCGGCATCGGTGACGCCCTCGACGTCGTCGCGCAGGCGGTCTCGGACGGGCGCGTTCTCGCCGGCGGCGGTGCGATCGAGGTCGAACTCGCTCGCCGCGTTCGCGACTACGCCGACTCCGTCTCCGGCCGCGAACAGCTCGCCGTCGAGGCGTTCGCCGACTCGCTGGAACTCGTCCCACGCGTACTCGCCGAGAACGCCGGTCTCGACTCGATCGACACGCTCGTCGATCTCCGCGCGGCCCACGACGCCGGCGACGAGACCGCCGGTCTCGACGTCTTCACGGGCGACGTCGTCGACACCTACGACGCCGGCGTCGTCGAACCGGCCCACGCCAAGCGGCAGGCGCTCGCCTCCGCGAGCGAGGCCGCCAACCTCGTGTTGAAGATCGACGACATCATCGCCGCCGGCGATCTGAGCACCGAGGGCGAGGAGCCCGAGGGCGGCCCCGGCGGCGGAATGGGTGGCGGCATGGGCGGAATGGGTGGCGGCATGGGCGGCATGATGTAAGCCAGTCGGAACGCCACCTCTCCCCCGAAGACGCACCCTCAAACTGATCGCCGTTTTTACCTGTTCGTTTCAACCCGTCCCTGAAACGGGATCCCGTCGAACTCGAAGACCGTCGCCTGATTGATCACGACTGCTTCGACGACGGCCTGCTGGAGATATCCGAACCCCCGCCCGGCATCGCTCAGATACGCCCTGACTTCGGTGACGCCGTCGCCGAGACGCGGAATCGTCTCCCGGAGCACCGAGCGGGCGCCGATCACCTCCGGAACGAGCGTCACGGTGTCCGATTGTTCGTGGCGCTCGAGGACGAACGCCACGTTCGACTCCAGATCGCCGACCCGTATCGTTCCACCGCGCCGATCGACGTCGTCTCGCGTCGGTACCGGCTCGTACGCCGCCCCCTCGACCTCGAACAGCGCGGCGACGCTATCGGCCCCCTCGACCTCCCGTCCGTCGACGTAGGCCCGCTGGAGGCAGACGTACCGCCCCTCCCCGAGGCGCTCGACACCGAAGGTGTTCTCGATCGAAAATTGTCGGTGGATGCGGTCTCCGGGGGCGAGCCAGATCGAACCGGCTTCCAGCAGGCGCGGGCGCGAGATCACCGCCCACCGGTGGCCCGTGTACTTCATGAGGCGATAATCGGACTCGAAGGTCCACGTCTCCGATCCGTAGTTCCGAAGGACGAGATCACCGTCCCGATCGTCTTCGGCGAACCGCTCCGGGTCGACCGCGAGCACGAGTTCGTCCGGTTCATCCGTGTCGATCCGGTGAAAACACGTCGCGTCGGCCGGGCACGGCGCGTCCGACCCGAACGCCGATTCGAGATCGCCTCCGGCGGGGTCGTCCGGAACCGCTGCCGGCGTCACGGTCGGTGTCGATTCCTCGGCGGGGTCGGGTCGCCCGTCGCTACAGCCGACAACGGCGGTCGCTGCGGCCGCGGCGAGGAACGCCCGGCGATGCATACCGTTCGCTACGGCCCGTGAGAGCAAAAGCTCCACGTCGGTCGGTCACTCGATCGGGCCGAACCCGTCCGGCGGGCGCCTGTGTCCACTCGCTCGCTCGTAGCCGTACGCCAGCTCGAAGAGCCGCGGCTCCGCGAACGCTCGTCCGAGCAGTTCGACGCCGGTCGGGAGCCCGTCGTCGGTGAAGCCGGCCTGTAGCACGATCGACGGCAATCCCGTGTGGGCTGCTGGTTCGCAGGGGAGCTCCGCGAACGGCTGGTTTTCCGGGATCTCGACCGGCGGCACGCGCGAGGGCGGATAGAGGATCGCGTCGAGTTCGTCCTCCACCATCGCAGCGAGGACCTCGTTCCGGAGCTCCTGCCGCCGTGCGAGCCGCCGGAGGTAGCCAACGTTTCGGTCGAGCCCCTCGACGTCCGTTCCGAGGATGTCGCCCTCCTGGAACCGCGCTTCGACCGTCGGCGTGATCTCTCCGGTATCGACGATCTCCTCGAGCGTCGAGTACGGCGCGTCGACCGCTTCGAGGTAGCGGTTCAGATCGCGCTCGAGTTCGTAGCTGATGACGCGAGCCGACTCCAGCCGCTCGACCGACGGGAGGTCGACGGGATCGACGATCGTCGCCCCCGTGCCCTCCATCTCGCCGATCGCGTTCTCGAGAACGCCCGTCACGGCATCGGCCGCTTCCTTCGGGGCACTGTCCTCCGACCGGCGACCGAACAGCGAGCGGGCGACGCCGATGTGCGCACCCTCGAGTCCGTCCGGATCGAGGTGCTCGACGTATCCACCCTCGGGTATCGCGCCATCGCCTGCGGCGGTCACCGGATCCGCGGGATCGTAGCCGGCCATGACCTCGAGCATGCGGGCGGCGTCGGCGACCGTTCGAGTGATCGGCCCCGCCGTGTCCTGGCTTTCCGACAGCGGGACGATTCCGGTCCGGCTGACGAGGCCGCGCGTCGGTCGAACCCCGACGAGGTTGTTGAACGCCGGCGGTGAGCGAACCGACGAGCAGGTGTCCGAGCCGGTTCCGATCGCCCCGAGGTTGGCGGCGATCGCCGCCGCCGTCCCGCCGCTGGAACCGGACGGTCGCCGACCGAGGTCGTAGGCGTTCCGCGTCTCGCCGCCGAGCGAACTGACCGTGTCGACGCCGAAGGAGAACTCCTGGAGGTTCGCCTTCGCGAGGATCACTCCACCGGCCTCACGGAGCTTCTCGACGACGAAGGCGTCCCGCGGCGGACGGGAGTCGGCCAACGTCGTCGACCCCGCCGTCGTCGGCATGTCGTGCGTGTCGTGGTTGTCCTTCAGGACGATGGGGATCCCGTGGAGCGGGCCGACGAACCCCTCGGCGTCGAACCGCTCGTCGAGCCTCTCGGCCCGACTCTGGGCGTCGGGGTTTCGCGTCAGGATCGCGTTCAGTTCGTCGTCGTACGCGTCGATCCGCGCCGCGTAGCGGTCGACGAGCTCTGCCGCAGTCGTTTCGCCCGCCTCGATCGCTGCGTGGATCTCTTCGACACTCGCTTCGACGAGTTCGAACGATCCGCTGTCTGTTGTCGTGTCCATGATCTCGCTCTACTGGCTACCGGCGGTCGACAGTCGCTTGAATCTTCGCCCCGGCCACCTTTTTGGTCTCTCCCTCCGCTATTCGGGGCATGGAACGCGTCGACACTGCTGGATTGGACAACTGGATGAGCCCCGCGGCGGTCAAAGGGCCGCTGGGAAAGGCGCTCGGCGTCGACTCGATGGCGCTCAACTACTACGAACTCGCTCCTGGCGACAGCTTCGCGTTCGGCTACCACGCCCACGAGAGCCAGGAGGAGGTGTTCTACGTTCTCGAAGGGACGGTCGTCTTCGAGACCGACGACGGCGACGTCGAGGTCGGTGCCGACGAGGCGATCCGGTTTTCGCCGGGAGAGTTCCAGCGCGGCGTCAACGAGGGGAGCGAACGCGTCCGCGCGATCGCCATCGGGGCACCCGCAGACCCCGGCGAACTGACGGTTTACGTCGACTGCGAGGCCTGCGGCGATCGGACGGAAAACGAGATCCGACCGACGGAGTCGAAGGACGCGCTGGTGACGGTCTGTGGGGAGTGCGGCGCCGAAACCGGTCGGCACACCTGAATCTGATCGGGAAAAATAAACGGGCGGCGGTCCAACGGACCGTATGGACGAGTTCTTCGCCTACGACGACGACTGCGGATTCTGTAGCTGGTGGGCCGACTTCTTCGCCGACCGAACCGACCTCCGAATAGTCGGCTTCTCCGAGCTTTCGGAGGCGGAGTTCGAACGACTCCCGGAGGAGTACGAGGACTGCTCGCATCTGGTGACCGACGAGGCGGTGTACTCCTGTGGGGCCGGGATCGAGCAGGCGCTCGCGAGAGCGGATCTCCCACCGGGATCGCGGGATCTCTTCGACTTCCTCCGGCAGTTCGAGGATTACGAGCGGTTCCGCGAGCGGCTCTACCACGAGGTCGCGGATCGACGCGACCTCTTCGGGCAGTTCGTGAGCCGCGAGACGGAGCGGTAGTCGCTCCGCGCGGAAAGCGCGAACATCGAACCGCGAGCAGTAACTACGCTTCCAGCACCTGTCGGAGTATCGCCGGCGCCTCCTCGAGCGCCTCCTCGAGCGCGTCGGCGTCCGGTCCGCCTCCCTGGGCGAAATCCGGCGGGCCGCCGCCACCGCCGCCGACGCGGCTCGCGAGCTCGCTCACGACGGCGCCGGCGTTGATGTTGACCCCGTCCGGAACGGCGACCACGAACGTCGCCCCGTCGCGGCCGCTCCCGAGTACGGCGACCGATCCCTCCTCGACGATCGCGTTGGCCGTCGCACGCAGATCGTCCATGTCCCCGTCGAGCCGTTGGATCACGGCGGTGGCTCCGCCGACCTCGATCTCCTCGGCGTCACCGCCACCGCTGGCGCGGATCTCCGCGAGCTCCTCCTTCAGCTCCTCGATGCGCTTGCCGCGGTCCTTCCACTCCTCGAAGAACCGCTCGGCCGTCTCCGGAACTTCCTGCGGGGAGACGGCGAGCACGTCGGCGGCGGCGTACAGCGCGTCCTCCGTCCGCTGTGTCGCCTCGATCGCGGCGTCGCCCGCCGCGAACGTGAGTCGCTCGACGCCGTCCTGAATCCGCTCCGTCGAGAGGAGCTTGATCGTCCCGATGTCGCCGGTGCGGTCGACGTGGGTGCCAGCACAGGCCTGGACGTCCTCGGCGACGTGGACGAGACGGATCGACTCGCCCGGTGGGATCCCTCCCTGATACAGATCGAAGCCGTGTTCCTCCTCGGCCTGGTGTCGCTCGGGCCACTCCTGGGTGACCGAGACGTTGTCGGTGACGATCCGATTGGCGATCCGCTCGATCCGCTTTACCTCCTCCCGACTGATCCGCTCGTAGTGGCGCACGTCGAGCCGGGAGGAGTCGGTTCCTTTCTGTGCACCGGCCTGTCGAACGTGCTCGCCGAGTACTTCGCGTGCGGCGTAGCCGATGACGTGAGTCGCGGTGTGGTGTTGCATCAGCCGCTTGCGCCGCGTCCAGTCGACCTGTCCGCGAACGAACTCGCCCTTTCCGGGATCCGCGTGGGTCCGGTGTAACACCACGCCGTCGTGAGCCTGTACGTCGGTCACTTCGACGGTAGCGTCGTGCGTCGAGAGCGTTCCGGTGTCGGCGGGCTGGCCGCCGCCCTCCGGGTAGAACATCGTCTGGTCGAGCACGACGTCGTACGCCGTCCCCTCGCCGTCCGCTCGCTCGATGACGTCGAGGACGACCGCCTCGAACTCCGTCCGCTCCGGTTCCTCGTAGTAGAGCCGCTCCGTCTCCGGAAGGTCGTCGATCCGATCGTCCTCGAACTCCGGCACCTCCTCCTCGAACGCCGACTCGCTGCCGTGGCGCGCGGCGACGAGCGAGTAGAAGTCGTCGGGGACGTCGACGGCGGCGCCGAACTCGTCGGCGATCTCCTCGACGGTTTCCGGCTGGATGCCGTGGGAGTCGTACAGTTCGATGACCTCCTCGAGGGGGATCGGTTCGCCCGACTCGGCGTGGTCGGCGGCCAGCTGGCGAACGCGACGGCCGCCGCGCTCGAGCGTCTCGCGATACTTCTCGACCTCCGTGCGAACGATGTCCCGTATCGTGTCCCGGTTCCGGTACCCGAGGCGCTCGGCCTGCATGTCGACAAGTTCGTCCAGCGGCGCGTCGACGCCGACGCCGTCACAGAGGCGCTTGGTTCGTCGCAGCACCATTCGTGCGAGATAGCCCGTTCCGACGTTCGAGGGGACGATCCCGTCGCCGAGCATGTACGCGAGGGTTCGGCTGTGGTCGGCGATCGCGTAGACGTCCTCGAGCGGTTCGACGAGTTCGCGAAGCCGACTCGTCGGGACGCCGAGCTTGTCTGCGATGTTGTCGCGAGCGGCCTCGACGTCGTCGACGTCGTCGATGTCGAGCTGGCCCGACAGCTTTGCGGCCCGATTTATCAGCGTCGCCTCCTCGTCCGTGTGTTCGATGCCGGCGTTGCTCTTCAGGAACTCGATCGTTTCGGGGTAGACCGCCTCGTACACCGTCGGCGTTCCCTGGGACATCCACGTCCATCGTTCGAGCCCGTAGCCGGTGTCGACGATGTAGGTGTCCATGAAGGAGTAGCGGTTGCCGTCCTTCAGCTCGTACTCGCCGTCGGGATCGATCTCCATGCACATGAAGACGAGCGTCGCCAGCTCGAGGCCGCGATAGATGACCTCGATCGCCGGTCCAGCGTTGCCGCCTCCGACCCACGGATCCTCGATGTAGACGACCTCCTCGAGGTTCGCCCCCATCGACTCGAGCAGCTCGTCGCAGTAGCGAACCGTCTCGTTCTTCCAGTAGACCTCTCCCGAGTAGGCGTACTCGTCGCCGACCTCCTCGCGCGCGTTGAAGGCGTGGTGAGCCATCATCTCGAAGGCCATCGTGTGGCGCCCGGTCTTGCCGACGTTGTCGATGTCCTGCATCCGAATGCATGGTTGAGACACCGTCAGCGGGTTCGCCGGCGGCGGCGTCTTCCCGGAGGTGACCAGCGGCTGGAAGTCGTAGATCGACGCCTGGGTCAATAGGACGTCGTCACGCCAGCGGTTCGCCGCGACCGGGTACGGGTCGATCCGCTCGTGACCGCGCTCCTCGAAGAAGGAGAGATACGCCTCGCGCATCTCCTCGAGGGTGTACTCCTCCTCGAATCCCGGGTCGTCGATGAACTCGTAGTCGGCGCACGGTGGCTCCCCGCACAGTTCCCGCTCCTCGTCGCGCGTCCAGAAGTGCGCGCCGCACGACGGACACTCCCTTCGCTCGAATCCCTCGTCGTAGAAGTAGTCGAGCTGATACTCCGCTTCGAGGTCGCTCATTACCTTCCCTTGGCCCACGCGTGTCTAAATGCGTTTCGAGGCGCGGAAAACGGGACGAGATCCGAACAGAGCGCCGCTCGGCGTCGTTGGACTACTCTTCGAGTGCGAGCGAGGCGAGAAGCGCCTCCAGTTGGACCTGTTCGTTTGCGCCCGCGGTGATCCGGTAGTCCGCCTCGCCGACCCGCTCCATCACCCGGACGGCCTCCCTGTCGTCGAGATCGAACTCCCAGACCGAGCGGTGGAGCTGATCGATGATGTCGCCGCCGGCGATGCCGGCTTCGGTCAAAAGCGCGTCGAGTTTCGCGCGAGCGGCCGTGAAGTCGCCGTCGAGGGCCTTCGTCACCATCTCGCGGATTTCCTCGGGGCGCGCCGTCGAGGTGATCGCGTAGACCGCCTCCTCGTCGACGGTCTCGCCCATCACCGCGGCGGCCTGCAGACCGTTGATCGCCTTCCGCATGTCCCCGCCGGCGGCGTAGACGAGTGCCTCGACGCCGTCGTCGGTCGTCTCGATCTCCTCGGCCTCGGCGATCCGGCTGATCTGCTCCTCGATCGCCTCGTCGCCGAGCGGCGAGAACCGGAAGACGGCACACCGCGACTGGATCGGATCGATGATCTGGCTGGAGTAGTTACACGAGAGGATGAAGCGGGTGTTGTCGGAGAACTGCTCCATCGTCCGCCGCAACGCCGACTGGGCGTCGCTCGTCAGCGCGTCCGCCTCGTCGAGGAAGATGATTCGGTGGTCGTAGCCGCCGAAGCTCGCCCGCGCGAACTGCTTGATCCGGTCCCGAACGACGTCGATCCCGCGCTGATCGGAGGCGTTCAGCTCGAGGAAGTTCTCCCGCCAGTCGTCGCCGTAGATCTCTCTGGCGATGGCCAGGGCGCTGGTCGTGTTGTGCATCACCGTCGGGACGCTCCCGGCGACGTAGTTGCGGGTTCCGGGGACCGTCAGGTCGTAGACTCGCCGCGGTTCTTCGACGCGCTCGACGGTTTCGACCTCGTCGAAGTAGAGGTCGCCGCGCGCGAGCGTGTCGAGCGTGTGGAGCGCCTCGATCACCGGCTCGGTGAGCATTTCCGCGGCGACGTCCCTGATCCGTTCGGAGACGGTTTCGAACCGGGAGTCCGTCGAGAGTCGATGGTCGTCGTTCTCCAGGAGCTCGATAACGTCGGCCCCGCACAGATCGGTCCCCTCGGCGACGCGGTTGTACGGAACGTTGAGCCGCTCGACCGCGGTGCGGAGTTCGGACTGAATCGTCGCTACGTCGGATTGGGTTTCGATCCCGTCCGCGTACTCGAGCGAGCGATCCGTTCGAACCCCGGTCCCCGTGCCGACGCTCGTTCGGGCGGATACCGGTTCCCGGTCGGATCGCTCTCCCCTCGTCGCGGGTATCGCGTCGGTCCGAGAAACCGTTTCCGCGAGACGGTCGATTCCCTCGAGAACTTCCTGTGCCGCCTCGATTCGCTCCGTGGCTGCGGCCACCACGCCCTCGACATCGTCGAGGTAGCTCTTCCTCTCCCGCTCCGGATCCGACGTCGTCGTCAGTAGCTCCGCTTCTTCCAGATACAGCGTTCCACAGAGCTCCGACACTGCCGACTGAACCGGGATCGTGTTGTGGTTCGATTCTTCGTCGGCGTTCGCTGCCAACCGCCGCGCCTTCTCCTCGTCGGTGAAGCCGACCGTCTCCTCGAACGTCGAAAGCGCAGCTGCGCCGGAAACGTACAGCGTGTGGCACTCTCGGCTCTCGTCGCTCCCGTCCGCCGCCGACCTCCGGCTGCGGTTCCGACGCGACGGGATTTCCTCCCCGGCGAGCAGGTACGACAGCAGCGTGATCGTCTTCGGATCCCGCTGGGTGAGTTCGACGGTTCCCTCTTCGGTCACGTCCCCTTCGGCGTCGAACACCGCCCGGAGGAACGCCCGACGGCTTTCCGGCTCCGCCTGAACCAGCCGCGACCCGATCCCGTCGCCGAACGCGTCGAAGCACCGCCGCAGGTAGTGAACGACGGCGCGGTTGTTCACCTCGCAGTAGGGAACTCCCTTCTGTTTCCCCCGTGTCGGTTCGATTCCGAAGCTCTCGATCATCGCCGATTCGAACCGCCCCAGGAGCTCCGCGTCGGCGTTGTGGAACCTGATTCGACCGCTGGTGATCCGCGCACCGCTTACGGCGAGTCCGAGCAGCGAAGCGAGTGCCGGCGTCAGCTCCCAGGGGACGTCCGTCGGGGGTGACCGGCGACCGTTCGGGGTTACATGCTGGATCGCCGCCACGTGGTCGCGGAGCTCCGCCCGCGAAACGTCCAGCGAACGGAGCTCCGAGAGTGAACAGACCGCCGTCCGCTCTCCGATGTGGCTCTCGGATTCGGACACCGACCGTTTCTCGGCGAACTCGCCGGTGAGGTGGACCAGCGTTCGCTCCTCGTCGAGGGATTCAGTCCACTCTATCTCCTCGTTGCGCTCGGGCAGCGGTACCCGGAGCGGTCTGGCGATCCGATCCCCCTTCTCGAGCTCCTCCGCCCGCTTCCAGTCCAGCCCGGATTCGGTGACGACGAGGAGTCTGTGTTCCGGCGTCATCGTGCTCTCGCCGCCGTCGCGCGTCGTCACCTTCAGGAGGTTCTCGGCCCGTTTGCCGAACACGTCCGATGGCGCCGTCCGCTCGAATCCGGAGCGCTCGTCGTACGTGACGATCTCCGTCCCGCCGTCGGGTTCGCCGAACCCTTCGACGTCGCCGACGACCTCGTCGATACGCTTTAGTCCGCGAGCGGTCAGTACCGGCGTCTCGCCGGTGACGCATTTCCCGGTACCCGCCGGTCCCGCGAACAGCAAGTGCGGCAGATCGTCCTGAGAGATGTACTCTCGAAGCCGTTCGGTGATCTCGTCGTGACCGACGATCTCCTCGAGCGTGTCGGGACGGTACTTCTCGATCCATATCTCCCGTCCCCGGTCCTCGGCGACTGCCTCGCTCATGGCTAATTGGTAGCCTCGGCCGTGTATAAACCCCCCGAGACGGTGGCTTCCGCCGTCGACGCTCGCGTCGCTCGAACCCTTGCTCTCCCGAAGAAGCCGGCACGCTGAAACCGCTCGCCTCCCTTGACCGAGCCATGGACGTGACGTGCGAGGTCGCCGGCGGGGAGTGCCACGAACTCGAGCTACCGTCAGACGCCACGTACGCCGATCTCATTCGTGCGGTCGGTCTCTCGCCGCAGGAGGCCGTCGCCGTCGTCGACGGCGCACCGGTCCCCGACGACGTCGTCGTCGACGCCGACGCCGACGCGGTCCGCGTGCTCAGGCTGATCAAGGGCGGATGAACGTTCGACAGGCGACCGTCCGGGAGTATCCCGCCGCACGGGCGATACTCGAGGCGGCGATGCTGGAACTGTCGGCCGGGGCCCTCCGTCACGGCGTTGCGCTGATCGCCGTCGAGGGGGACCGGATACTCGGCACACTTCTCCTCGACGGCGACGAGATCACCGCCATCGCGGTCCGTCCGGGACGCCGTGGACAGGGGATCGGGACGGCGCTCGTCGCCGCCGCCGCTCGCTACCGCCCCGTGCTGATAGCCGGCTTCGATCGCCGCGTCAGACCGTTCTACGAGGCGCTGGGCTTCGAGATAGAGTGCGATCGCGACCGGTGTCGCGGACGCCTCCGAACCGTCGGCTAATCCGGAGCGGCCTCACGACGGGAGGTTTTTGCGTCCCGGGATCGAAATTCCCGCATGGACGAGCCGCTGTGGATCGACGGGCACGCGCCGTCGCTCTCGGAGCTACCGCAGCCGAAGGCCGGACGCTATCTCTCCCAGGCGGTCGCGGAGCCGATCAACCTCGTCGTCTACGGTCCCCGCGGCGCGGGCAAGACCGCGGCGATCCGGGCGCTCGCGACGGCCGCCCACGACGACCCGGACAACGACTTCGTCGAGATCAACGTCGCGGATTTTTTCGGACGGACGAAGACGGAGATCCGAAACGATCCCCGCTTTGCACCGTTTCTACAGGGGCGCTCACAGCTCTCCAAGCGGGACATGATCAACCACGTTCTCAAGGAACAGGCGGCGTACGCTCCGGTTTCGGGCGACTACCGGACGATCCTGCTCGACAACGCCGAGGAGATACGCGAGGACTTCCAGCAGGCGCTCCGGCGCGTGATGGAGAAGCACCATCAGGCGACCCAGTTCGTCATCGCTACCCGCCAACCGTCCAAGCTCATCGCACCGATCAAATCCCGGTGTTTCCCCGTTCCGATGCGCGCGCCGACCCACGCCGAGACGGTCGAGGTGCTCGAACGGATCATCGAGGCCGAGGGCGTCGACCACGACCGAGAGGGGATCGAGTACGTCGCCGGCTACGGCGACGGTGACCTTCGGAGATCGATCCTCGGCGCCCAAACCGCCCACGCGGAAGCCGGCGAGGTGACGATGACCGCCGCCTACGAGGCGCTCGGCGAGATCGGCCTCGGCGATCGAATGACGGCGATCCTCGAGGACGCCGACGCCGGCGAGTTCGAAGCCGCCCGCGGCGGACTCGACGAACTCATCTACGACGAGGGGTACGCCGGCGAGGAACTGCTCCGGGAACTGCTCTCGGCCGCGCGGAGTCGCTACGAGGGCGAGCGGCTCGCGCGGATCCACCGACTCGCGGGTGACGTGGACATGGAGCTCTCGGAGGGCGTCTCCGACCGGGTCCACCTCGGTCGGATGCTCGCGGAACTGGGGCGATGAGGCCGGCGAACTTCGCGCCGGTCGCCGGTTCGGCGCCGCTGTACGGCGCCTGCCGCCCCGGCCACTTCCGTACGGGGTTGGCGGCGTGGACCGATCTCCTCGAGACCGCCGGCGTCTCGCGGGTCGTCTGTCTGCTCTCGGAGACAGAAGCGCGTCGGTGGGGGATTCCGGACGATTACGCCGATCGGTTCGAGGCCCACCACGTTCCGATCCTCGACCGACAGCTTCCGTCACCGGATCGTCTCGAGACGGCGGTGTCGCTCGTCGACGAGGCGATCGACGACGGCGAACGCGCGGCCGTTCACTGCAACGCCGGACTCGGCCGGACGGGGGTCGTCGCCGCCGGCTGGCTCGTCCGCGCTCGCGGCTACGAGCCGGATGCCGCGATCGACGCCGTCGAGGCGGCCGGCCGTTCGCCCCGAGAAGCTGTCGCCTGTGACAACGCCACGGAGGCGGAGCTGTACGCGCTACTCGAATCGAGCCGATAAAACGGAAGAGGCGGTCAGAACGCGGTTCCCTGCTCGGGTGCGTACGTACCGACCAGCTGGGTGCTGGCGAGCACCTCCGCGTTCATCGCGGCGTTCATGTCGACGACGGCCTTCCGCGCCTCCGGCGGGAGCCCGAGCTCCGAATCGAGCGCCAGTAGCTTGAATCGGTAGGCGTGGGCGCCGTCCGGCGGCGAGGGGCCGCCGTAGTCGGCCTCGACGAAGTCGTTGTAGCCCACCGTCGCCTCGTCACCGTCGGGCTCCCACCCTCTCGGAACCGTTCCGACGTCGGGATCGATGTCCCAGACGAGCCAGTGGTCGTAGGTGAACCCGACGACCGGCTCGGCGTCCGGATCGTCACAGACGAGAACGAGCGACTCGGCGTCCTCCGGTACGCCGTCGATCTCCAGTTCGGGATTTTCGTTGTCGTTTACGTACCCGACGTAGTCGGGCATCCCCTCCCCGTCGTCGAAGTCGGGCGCCGAGAGGGAGAGCTCTCCAGTCGTTTCGACGTCTTCGTCGAGCAGTGATACCATCTCTCTTACCCCGTTCGAGAATCCACGACACTGCCCCTAATAAATAACGGAAGCTGAATCGGTTGCCGGCCGGCGCTTCGCCGTCGTTACGCTTCAGGCGAGCACGTGAACGTATCGGACCAGCGAGCGGTGAACGCGGCGGTCGAACCGGTCGGTCACCGTCCAGCCCGCTGTTGCGGCGGCGTCGTCCCACGGTCGGTCGCCGACGACGACGGCGACGTCGGCGAGCCGTCGGGCCTCCGAGAGCGACGCTCCGAGGAGTGCGTCGAGCGACGAGCCGGCGACCTTCGACTGTCTGCCGTACGGCGCGTCGAAGACGATCCCGTCGAAGGAGCCGTCGGCGAACGGGAGCCGGGTCGCGTCGCCCTGTAGCGTCTCGTAGCCCGCTCGGAGATACCGTTCGAGGTTCCGGCGCGCGCCGCGAACCATCTTCGCCTGCGCGTCGACGCCGACGACGTCGGCGCCGGAGAGCCCCGCCTCGACGAGGACGCCGCCCGTGCCGCACATCGGGTCCAGCACTCTGGCGCCCGGTTCGGCACCGGCGATGTTCGCGAACGCGCGGGCGTCCATCGGCGCCATGCTTCCTGGTTGAAAGAACGGCTTGTCGGTCGGCTTCCGCGTCGAGAAGTCACGGCGGCTCTCCGCTTGGAGCCAGCCGACGGCGGCGGTCTCCGAGAAGAACGCCCAGAGGGTGTGATCCGGCGCCTCGAGGTCGACCGAGAACCCCCTGTCGACGAGAATCCCGCCGAGGCGACGCTCGACGGCCTGGGTGTCGACGCCGGTCGCTCCGCGAACGTCGCGGGCACGGACGGCGACGGTTCCCTCCCGATCGGTCGGGGCCGCTCTCAGCAGCGCCGCCGCGTCCTCGACCGTCGGGTTGCACGTCCCCACGAGCCGACAGACCCGCCGAGTGTACGCCAGCGTCGACACTTCCCGGACTCCGCGCGCCGTGGCGAGCCCCGGTGCGAGCGCCTCGACGCCGCTACAGCGGCTCGCGGCCTCGCGGATCGCGAACGGATCCTCGTCGCCGGCCAGCTCGAGCAGGTACACGTCCGTCCGTGACCGCCCGAGCGGAATAAGCGGTCCGGGTCCGCCAGGAGCATCACCTACATTTATAAAGCTTAAATACGTGGTTTAAGTCGAGTCATGAAAGATCCCAAGGAGACTATCAATATCGAAAACGTCGTCGCGTCAACGGGGATCGGTCAGGAGCTCGACCTCCAGAGCGTCGCGATGGATCTCGAGGGCGCCGACTACGATCCCGAGCAGTTCCCGGGACTCGTCTACCGCACGCAGAACCCGAAATCCGCGGCTCTCATCTTCCGGTCCGGAAAGATCGTCTGCACCGGCGCCAAATCGACCGACGACGTACACGAATCGCTCCGCATCGTCTTCGACAAGCTTCGCGACCTCGAAATTCAGGTCGACGACGATCCCGAGATCGTCGTCCAGAACATCGTCACCAGCGCGGATCTCGGTCGCAATCTGAACCTCAACGCGATCGCCATCGGCCTCGGCCTCGAGAACATCGAGTACGAGCCCGAACAGTTCCCTGGCCTCGTCTACCGGCTCGACGACCCCGACGTCGTCGCGCTCCTTTTCGGCTCCGGCAAACTCGTCATCACGGGCGGAAAGAAACCCGCCGACGCCGAGGAGGCCGTCGACCGTATCGTCTCCAGGCTCGACGAACTCGGACTGTTGGACGGCTAACGTCAACTACTCGGCGCGACGGCCCCAACCGACCGTATGGTTCCGCTGCAGGCCGACCTCGTCGGCGGGGGGCTGCTCGCGATCGCGATCACCTTCGTCGTAACGACCGTCGTCTACGCCGTGACGCTACATCTCGCGGCGCTTTGGGTGCTCGGTGACGCACCCCACCAGCGGGCGGTCGCAGTCGCTCCGGTACCGGCGGCGCTTTCGATCCTCTTTTCGCCGTACGGCTTCGCGGTCGTCCTCCCGATATCCTTCGTCGGCGCTGCCGTCGCGATCCGCCAGGTGTACCGGTTGACGACGGGATCGGCGCTGCTTCTCGCCGTCGTCCATCTGCTGTTCGCGGCCGTCTTCGCGCTCGCGTTCGGAAGCGTCTTCGGCGTTCTCTAGGGGACGAGCCGCTCGATCTCGGTGACGAGGATGTCGCTCGCGCCCGCGGCTTTCAGCTTCGGGATCACCTCGAACACCTCCCGCTCGTTGACGACGACGTGAACCGCGAGGGCGTTCGCCCCCGCGACGTCCATCACCGTCGGCCCGCCCATCCCCGGGATGACGTCCTCGACGTCATCGAGGGCGTCTTCGGGGACGTTCATCATGAGATAGCGTTTGCCGTCGGCGTCGAGTACCGACTGAAACGCGGTTCTGACCTGCCGGACCTTCGGGTCGTCGTCGACGTCCGGATTGGCGAACAGTCGGACCGAGGAGTCGAGCACCTCCGCGATCTCCTCGAGGCGGTTCATCCGGAGCGTCGTCCCGGTCGACGTGATGTCGACGATGGCGTCGGCGATGTCGACGTGCGGCGTCAGCTCCGTCGCGCCCGACACCTCGACGATCTCCGGGTTGATCCCGATCCCGTCGAAGTACGCGCGGGTGATCCGCGGGAACTCCGTGGCGACCGTTCCGCCGACGAGTTCCTCGGGCGATGTGACGGCCGATTCCTCGGGCGCCGCCAGCACGAGGCGGCAGGCGCCGAACTCCAGGTCGAGGAGGTCGACCAGCTCCGCCTCGGACTCCCGAACCTGATCGAGCCCGGTCACGCCGAGGGCGGCGGCGCCGTCGGCGACGTACTCGGGGATGTCCGCGGCCCGGGCGAAGAGCACTGAGACGTCCGGATCGACGGTGTCGGCGTAGAGCTTCCGATCCGCCCCGTTCTCGACGTGGAGCCCGGCGCGCTCCAGCAGCTTCAGTGCCGGATCGTGGAGGCGACCCTTGTTGGGCACGGCGATGCGCATATCCTACCTGTGGGGCGACGGCTCTTTGGCCTGTCGGAGCGCGGTCGGCGAACGTCGGCAGTTTCAACCTCCGACCCCCCGAACGGCCGGTATGAGTACGCTCCAGATCTCCAGCGGTCGCGTTCTCCGCCCCGACATGAGCGTCGAGCGGGCGGATCTGCTCGCGGACAGAGAGACCGGCCGAATCGTCGAGGTCGGCGACGTCGCGACGGGGGACGAACGCCTCGACGCCGACGGCTCGCTCGTGGTTCCCGGACTGGTCAACGCCCACTGCCACATGGCGATGACACTGCTCCGCGGCTACGCCGACGACAAGCCGCTCGGTCCGTGGCTCCGGGAGGACATCTGGCCCGCCGAGGCCGAACTGACGACCGACGACATTCGCGCGGGTGCCCGCCTCGGCCTCGCCGAGATGCTCCTGGCCGGCGTCACCGCCGTCGGTGACATGTATTTCGAGGTACCTGCGATCGCCGAGGCGGTCGCCGAATCCGGCGTTCGCGCCCGTCTCGGTCACGGTATCGTGACGGCCGGGAAGGACACTCCGGCGGCCCGTGCGGATTTCGAGGAAGGGTTGGCGGTCGCGCGGGAGCTCGACGGTGCCGCCGACGGCCGGATCCGGACGGCGCTCATGCCGCACTCGCTGACGACCGTCGACGCCGAACTCCTCGAGACGTTCGTCCCCCGCGCTCGCGGGAGCGACGTTCCGCTCCACTACCACGCCAACGAGACCGTCGACGAGGTCGAGCCGATCGTCGAGGAACACGGCTGTCGGCCGCTGGAGCTGGCAGACGAGCTCGGAATGCTCGGCGAGCGGGATTTCATCGCACACGGCGTCCACGTCGACGAGGTCGAGATCGATCTGCTCGCGGAGCGAGGCGTCGACGTCGCACACTGTCCGGCCTCGAACATGAAGCTCGCGAGCGGGATCGCCCCGGTACAGCGGCTGATCGACGCCGGCGTCGGCGTCGCGATCGGGACCGACGGAGCCGCCTCGAACAACGATCTGGATCCGTTCGACGAACTTCGCGACGCGGCGATGATCGGCAAGCTCGCGGCCGAGGACGCCAGCGCGGTTCCTGCCGGGGCCGTCGTGCGGGCCGCGACGGCGGGTGGTGCCGACGCGCTCGGATTCGATGCAGGGCGGCTCGAGGAGGGCGCGCTCGCGGACGTCGCGGTCGTCGACCTCGAGGCACCGCATCTCACCCCGGCGACCGATCTCGTGAGCCACCTCGCCTACGCGGTTCGCGGCTCCGACGTCCGCCACACGGTCGTCGGCGGCAACGTGCTGGTCCGCGACCGGGAGCTACTCACCCTCGACGTCGGATCCGTTCGCCGGGAGGCCGAGAGCCGATCGAGCGAACTCCTCCGACGAGCTGACACGAGCGAGTAAACGGCGAGAGCGTCTTTTGAACCATATACTCTCTTTTGAGGGAGTTTCGTCGGTGTCAGATCGCGGCTAAACCGACCGAACGGCGTTCCCGCTTTTTATACCCCCCTTTCGTTGGGTGGCGTGTAATGAACCGAAACACCCGACTGTTCGCGATTGCGCTGTCGGCGATCATGGTACTCTCGGTCGTCGGACCGGCGGTCGCGGCGGCCGATACCGACTCCGACGCCGGAATCGAGGTCGAGGCGACCGCTGACGGCGTCGTCACCGTCACCGACAACGGTTCGGCCGTCGCCAACGCGACCGTGACCGTCGAAGCGGTCGAGAACGAGACGTACGACGGTGCGGGCGACTACGTCACCGACGAGAACGGGACCGTCGAGCTCCCCACGCCCGAAGAGGACGTGACCGTCGAGATCACCGCCGAGTACGACGGCGGAACTGCCACCACGTCAGTGACGCTCGACGCTGACTCCTCGGCGTCGATCTCCGTCGAACAGGACGGCAACGAGACGGCCACAGTGACCGTCACCGACAACGGTTCGGCCGTCGCCAACGCGACCGTGACCGTCGAACTCGACGATGACAACGCCACGTACGCGGGCACGGGCGAGTACACCACGGACGACAACGGGACCGTCGAGCTTCCGGCCCCCGAGGAGACGGTGACCGTCTCCGTCGTCGCGACGTTCGGGGAGACGACCGTCGAGACGAAGGCGACGCTGACTGCCGGCGAGGAACAGCTCCAGCGGCCGTTCGGTCAGCAAGTGTCGGCGTTCGTTCACAGCATCCTCGACGGGGAGGGCGACGAGAACAAGACGATCGGACAGCAGGTGTCGGCGTTCGTCGTCGAGAACAACCCCGGCAACGCCCCTGATCACGCAGGCCCACCGGAGCACGCCGGTCCGGGCGGTGAGCAGGGACCGCC
>SKTU01000011.1 GCA_007122455.1 Haloarculaceae archaeon
CGTCGGTTGGCGTCCGTCGGCGAGTACACCGCGACGTCCGCGATGTCGCGGACTGCCGCGGTCGCGAGCAACTGCGCTCGGGCCTGGGTACCGCTGCCGACGATGCCGACCCGTTCGGCGTCCTCGCGAGCCAAGGCGTCGACGGCGACGCCGCCCGCGGCGGCGGTCTTGTAGGGGTTCAGCAGTGCACTGTCGACGATCGCCAGCGGATCACCCGTCTCCGCGTCCATCACGTAGCTCAGGGCGACCCACTCCGCGCCGCCGAAGCCGTGGGCGTGGAGGTAAAGCCCTGCCGTCTTCGGGAAAATCACTCCGTAGAACATGAAGAACGGATCGGGCGTGCCGTCGTAGAGTTTGGTCGTCGGCTCCGTCACCGCGCCCTCGCCGTGCTCTCGGTAGCCACGTCTGGCGGCCGAGATGCACGCCGGGATCGTGACGAGCGATCGGGCTTCCTCGCCGGGGACGTAGCGGACGGTCTCGTCCATGCGCTCACGCCTCCCGTAGTTTCGACTCGATGCAGGTTCGTCCTGTGCCGGTGGCCCGTACCGTTCGTCCGTTACCCATGGTACCGTGGGTCGTCCCGACGGGAAGTTAGCTCTGTCGGCGCCGCTGTAGCTCGTCGACGAGGTCGCGTACGTACCGTTCGATCCGATCGCGGATGTCGGCGACTTCCGCCGGGGGCCTGTCGTCGGGATCGTCGAGATCCCAGTCGCGCGATTCACCGGCCCAACCGGCCGGACAGACGTCGTCGGCTGCACACCCCATCGTGATCACGTAGTCGCTGCGCTGTATCTCCTCGAAGGCCACGTCCCGTGGCGATCGATCGGAGATGTCGATCCCGATCGTCGCCATCGATTCGACGACTTCCGGGTGGACGTTGTCCGCCGGCTGTGTCCCCCCGGTCAGGATCTCGACGTCGTCCTCGAGGTCGCGAGTTTCGATCTCCCGTCTGGCAAACGCGTCGGCCATCTGTGAGCGGCCGGCGTTCTGAACGCAAACGAAGGCGATTCGGAGTGGATCTCTCTCGGTCGTCATTGTGGATCCGTCGCCGGTTCGTTCTCCGATCGGATCGTCACGACCGGAACCGGTGCTCTGCGAACCACCGCGTCGGCGACGCTTCCGACGATCAGCCGTTCGATGCCGCCGCGGCCGTGCGTCCCCATCACGATCCCCCCGACTCGCGCTTCCGTGGCGTAGTCGACGATCTCCTCGGCCGGCCGTCCCTCCCTCGTCACCGTGACGCAGTCGACGCCCCGGTTCCGCGCTTCGGTGACGAGGGCCTCGAACGGATCGTCGGTCCGCGCTGTGGGCCGGTCGTTCGCCTCGGCGTCGTCGAACAGCTCCTCGAGTTCCTCCGTCGCCTCAGCGTCGACGACGGAGAGGAGGTGAACGGTCGCGCCGAGCTGTGCCGCGAGCTCCACTCCGCGAGTGGCGGCCGCCTCTGCAGGTGCGCTCCCATCCGTCGGGAGGAGAACCGAGTCGATCGGTGACGCCTCCCGTTCGGCGTCGACGACTGCCGGATTGAGCGTGATCACCGGAACGGACGCGGTTCGGACGACCTTGTCGGCCACGCTCCCCATTACCGCCCGTGCGACGCCCCCGCGACCGGACGTCCCGATGACGATCCCGTCGATCTCCCCCTCGTCGGCGTAGTCGGCGATCTGCGTGGCCGGGATCCCCTCGCGGATCACGGCCGTCGCGTCGAGCCCCCGCTCGGCGGCCTCCCGTTGGAGCGACGTGGCCCGGTCGTTCGCCGCGTTCCGGAGTCGTTCGCGAATGTGTGGCGAATCGCCGGAGTAGCCGGCACCCGTCGCGAGACTGCTGTCCGCGACCGAGAGAACGTGAACCGCCGCTTCGAGCTGTGCTGCGAGGTCGAATCCGCGTCGCGCTGCGGCCTCGGCCGGTTCGCTGCCGTCAGTCGTGATCAGGAGTGTTTCGAATGGCATGGGTATGTATCGGTATCAGTCGTCCTCCGCCGTGGAATCGGCGGCTGGGTCCTCGGCGACGGCGGCCGACGGTGCATCGATCTGACCGGTTTCGTAGCCGGCCCAGTCGAACTTCTCCTGGAAGTAGATGGCGACGTTGACTAACGCGAGTAACACGGGAACCTCGATGAGCGGGCCGACGACGGTCGCGAAGGCGACGCCGGAACCGACGCCGAAGATGGCGACGGCGACGGCGATCGCGAGTTCGAAGTTGTTCGACGCGGCGGTGAAGCCGATGGCGGTCGTCGTCGAGTAGTCCGCACCGATCCCACGACCCATCGCGAAGCTCACGAGGAACATCACGACGAAGTAGATCGTCAGCGGCACCGCGAGCCACAGCACGTCGGTCGGCCGGGCGATGATGTTGTCCCCTTGCGTTGCGAACATCACGACGACAGTGAAAAGCAGCGCGATCAGCGTAAACGGGCTGATCTTCGGAACGAACTGCTCTTCGTACCACTCCTCACCCTTCGAGCGGACGCCGCCGAGTCGGGTGAGGATGCCGCCTGCGAAGGGGATCCCGAGGAAGATCGCGATCGCCCAGAACACCTGTTCGACGGTGATGTCGAACGCTTCGATGCCGGCGACCATCGCGTCCAATCCGAGCACCGGCGGCAGAAAGAGCGCGAAAAACCAGATGTACACCCCATAGGTGACGATCTGGAAGACGCTGTTGAACGCGACGAGGCCGGCGGCGTACTCGTTTGAACCCTCCGCGAGGTCGTTCCAGACGAGCACCATCGCGATACAGCGCGCCATCCCGATGAATATCAATCCGAGGAAATACTCGGGACGGGCGGGGAACCACGGGACGATCCCGCTGAAGAAGATCATCGCGAGCAGAAACATCAGCGTCGGTCCGATGAGCCAGTTCTGTAGCAGGCTGAGGCTGAGTATTCGCCACTTCCGGAATACCGTCGGGAGCTGGCGGTAGTTGACCTTCGCGAGCGGCGGGTACATCATCAGGATGAGCCCGATTTCGACGAGGTGATACTGCTGGATCGGCTCGGTGATCGACGGTGCGACGTAGCCGAGTCCGACACCGATCGCCATCGCTCCGAATATCCAGACGGTGAGGTACTTGTCGAGGAAATCCATCGACCGGGGATCCCCGCAGTCGGGGCAGCCACACTCCGGTCCGTGTTCGT
Organism: Haloarculaceae archaeon; assembly: GCA_007122455.1. Classification (GTDB taxonomy): domain Archaea; phylum Halobacteriota; class Halobacteria; order Halobacteriales; family Haloarculaceae; genus Natronomonas. The sequence goes on from SKTU01000011.1 coordinate 3,134, forward strand.
GCCCGACGTCACTCACCGTCGACCACCTGTCGTTCGGCGGTGTCGAACAGGCTCTCGGCGAGAGGCGTCGAGCTGTAGTAGCGCCAGTTTCCCTCCTTGCGCCGGGTCAGGAGGCCGACGTCGACCAGATCCGAGAGCGCGTGGCTGACGGCGCTCTCGCTGACGTCGACGAACGACTCGAGCTCGCAGACGCAGAGATCGTCGTCCGCGGCCGCGAGCGCCCGGGCGAGGCGGTAGCGCGTCTCGTTGCCCAGCACGGCGAAGACCGGGCGAACCGGATCGTCGTCGAACGTCTCTCCCGCCAGCGACTGTAGTTCGTCGAGTCGGCGTTCGACGTCCTCCTCACAGCAGTCGTCGAGTTTCTCGGCGAGGAGCCGCTGGATTCGAGGCTGCGTCTCTCCCATCGAGATCTACTTGAAAGCCAGTTCAATTAGCCCTTTCGATGTGAACGGGAATTCAGATAGAGTGTGGCGCCTAGCGAACGTCGACTCACCGGTGCTGACGCCGCCGCTTCGGCGTCCTCCGTGATTCATACGGATTATCTCGCCGACCGGATATTTCGTGGTCTCCGATACTCCCTATCAATCTGTCCTCGGTCCGTGCACTCGCCGCTCCTCGATCGAGAGATCACGCCATATGCACGGAAACGAGTTGATAACGCTACGGCCTGTCGGTGTCCGGCTCGGTCGCCAGCACGTCGGCGATCGTCTCCCGCTCTCGGATCACCCGGGAGGTGTCGCCGTCGACCGCGACCTCCGCCGGCCGCGGCCTGGTGTTGTAGTGACTCGCCATCTCGTAGCCGTAGGCGCCGACGATCCCGACCGCCAGGCGGTCGTCGCGCTCGACCCGCGGGAGTGGCCGGTCGGTACAGAAGACGTCCGAACTCTCACAGATCGGTCCGGCGACGGTCGTGGGCACGTCCTCGCCGTCGCCGTTCAGGGGTCGGATCGGGTGGTAGGCGTCGTACATCGCCGGCCGCAGGAGGTCGGTCATTCCCGCATCGACGCCGACGACCGTCGACCCCGGCGTCGGCTTGACGGTGTTGACTTCGGTCAGAAGGACGCCGGCGTCGGCGACGACGTATCGGCCCGGTTCTACGGCGAGGTTCGGAGCTCCCTTCGGATCGTCCAGGGCGTCGGCCAGTTCCCTCCGCGTCGCCGCCGCGACGGCCGAAAGGTCCAGCGGGGGCTCCGTCTCTCGGTAGGGGACGCCGAACCCCCCGCCGACGTCGACGTATTCGAGGTCGATGTCCGAAAGCGAGGTCGCAAGGGCGCCCATCCTGGCCACGAGCTCACGGTGTCGGTCCAGTTGATCGGCGTCGATGCCCGAGCCGGCGTGGGCATGGATTCCAACGACGTCGAAGCGGCTTGTCGCCTCCCGGACGACCGATTCGGCCCGGTCGTACGGCACGCCGAACGTCGCGTCCGCGCCGGTCCGGACCTTCTCGTGGTGGCCGGCGCCGACGCCGGGGTTGACGCGGACGCAGAGCCGCCCGTCGTAGCCGCGCTCGGCGAGCCGGTCCAGCGTGTCGACCGCGCCGGCCGTGATCGTCAACCCGGTGGCTTCCGCCCGGATCGCCAGGACGCGATCCAGATCCCGAGCCGGCGGATTGACTGCCGTGTAGTGAAGTCGATCGCCGGGGAAGCCGGCGCGGCGTGCCCGGACGACTTCGCCCGCTGAGGCGCACTCGACGCCCAGGCCAGCGTCCTTGACCGTCTCTAGGACGGCGCCGGCGGCGTTGGCCTTCGCCGCGTACCGAACGTCGGCGTCCGGAAAGGCCGAACGGAGCCGCGCACAGTTCTCCCGGATTCGCGCCAGATCGATGACGTACAGCGGCGTCCCGTGGGTCCTTGCGAGTTCGGTCAGCCGTCCGTCGTCCCAGTCGGCGAGCCGCCGGACGGGCGGCGCGTCGGTCGTTCCGCTCATACCGGCTCCTGGGTACCGATCACCAACACCGTTCCGATGCCGGGGGCTTTTTGTTCCGTACCCTCCCTGATGGCTGGTAGCGAGACTCACTATGGTCGACATCCTGTTCACCGACGCACGTATCGTCGACGGCACCGGTGCGCCCTGGTTCCGCGGCGCCGTCACGGTCGAGGGCGACCGGATCGAGGGCGTCTACCGCGGCCGGCAGACCCGTCCCGACGCCGATCGGACGATCGAACTCGACGGCGCGGTTCTCTGTCCCGGCTTCGTGGACACCCACTCCCACTCGGATCTGGAGTTGTTCCGGGATCCCGCGCTCGAACCGAAGGTACGCCAGGGCGTCACCACCGAAATCCTGGGCCAGGACGGCTTCTCGCTGGCCCCCGTCGCCGACGAGAACCGGACGGAGTGGGAACGCCAGGTGCGGGCCCTGGCCGGCGACGTCGATCGCGAGTGGGACTGGAACACGATCGAGGGGTATTACGACGCTCTGGAGTCGACGGGTATCGGCCCCAACGCCGCCACGCTCGTCGGCCACGGGACGGTCCGTCACGAGGTGATGGGAATGGCGGACCGCGAGCCGACCGAAGCGGAATTGGAGGAGATGGTCGATCTCGTGGACGCGGCGCTGGACCGCGGCGCGATCGGCTTCTCGACGGGACTGATCTACACGCCCCAGACCTACGCCGACACCGCGGAGGTCGAGCAGCTCGCCGGCGTGCTGGCACCCTACGGCCGGCCGTTCGTCGCCCACATCCGCAGCGAGCGGAGCCGGATCTGGGCGGCGATGGACGAGTTCGTCGACATCGGCGCACGCCAGGGGGTCCCGCTTCATCTCTCGCACTTCAAGATGGGCCCGCCACAGCACGGTCGCGCCGAACGGGGCATCGCGCTCCTAGAGACCGCACGGGATCGCGGCGTCGACATGACGGCGGAGGTGTATCCCTACACCGCCGGGAGCACGCAGTTGAGTTACGTCCTGCCGCCCTGGGTTCACGCCGAGGGCGCCGAAAAGGCCCTGGAGTACGTCGCCGAGGAGGAATCGCGGCGCCGGATCCGCCGGGACATCGAGGACCACCGCATCGACGGTTGGGAGAACCCCGGCAAGGCGTCCGGCTGGGAGAACGTCGTCGTCACTCGCGCCGAGGCGACGCCGGAGTTCGAGGGCGAATCCGTCGCGGATCTGGCCGACGAGCAGGACACCGACCCCGTGACCGCGGTCTGCGACGTGCTCCGTGCAAACGAGATGGACGCCACCTGCGTCAACCACTTCCTGGAGGAGTCCGACGTCCGGGAGATCCTGGCCTGTGATCGGGTCTGTATCGGCTCGGACGGCATCTTCGGCGGCCGCCCACACCCACGCGTCTACGGAACCTATCCCCGCGTCCTGGGCCACTACGCCCGCGAGGAGAAGCTACTCGGCCTGGAGGAAGCCGTCAGGAAGGCTACCTCCCTGCCCGCCAGGGCGATGGGATTACACCGCAAAGGGGTCGTCCGCACCGGGCTGGACGCCGACCTGGTCGTCTTCGACCCTCGCACCGTCGGTACCGACGCAACCTACGAGACGCCCCACCGGTATCCCGAGGGGATCGACCACGTACTCGTCAACGGCGAGTTCGTCGTCCGGCACGGCGAGACGACCGAGGCGCGCCCGGGACGGGCGATCCGAGCCGGGTTCGATTGACCCGGCGTCGTGTGGTGGGACGCCAGTGGTGGTTTGAGGAGCGGTGACTCCTCGTCACGATCGGCAGCTGGTCGGCCGGTCGTCTCGGGATCCCTCGATCGGGATACTGCTGACGAATGGCTCGACACGTGGCGAGAACAACGTGGGTACTACGCACCCGTCGAACGCGTGACCGAGATACTCGACGACACGTAGTGGTTTCATATACTGTTCGCTGTACGTTCGTGAAGAGGTTCAGTAGCCCTGGTGTCGAAGTTCGTCCGAGACGCTTCAGTAGTGGGACGTCTGTATGGACGACAGACAGCGTAGTTCTATTCCACGTCAGAATATCGTATTGAGCTTTAAGAAAGGTGCTAAAGCCTAGGCCGGGATTTGAACCCGGGCTCTCGTCCTTACCAAGGACGCGCTTTACCGCTAAGCTACCCAGGCAGGCAGTTTTCCGTAGCCCGGTTGCGTTGTTAGTCGTTTCGATTCAACGGTCGTCCGCCATCGAGTGCCAGGGCACCGATCGCCCCGTCGACCCCGTCGAAGAAGTGATCAGCGGCTTGAAACGGGTGGTCCTCGGGGGCGATGTCGGCGGCGATTCGGGCGGCGTCGACGGGATGGCCGCCGGATGCCGTACTGCCGGCGATGAGCGCGAGTTCGAGTACGTCGGCTTCGAGGTTTCGGTCGAACGATTCGGGTCGGTCGTCGGTCTCTCGTTCGGTCTGGTCGCGCCCGAACGATCTGACGACGCCGACGGCGGCCTCGGCGGCCTCCGTGCGGGCGAGGAGGTAGAATCCCCGTGCGACGAGCACGTCGGCGGCGAGGATGTCCATGTCGGCGTCGTCCCGGTTTCCGCTGGTCCACGGGTCGGACTGGACGAGCGCTCTCGTCAGTCGGAGCCCCTCGTAGATCAGTTGGACTCCCGCGGCGCGTTCGGCGATCGCGTCGAGATCGTCGCCGGTCGCACCGGCGCTCAGTATCGTTAACACGCCCGGGACCGTTGAGCCGGCGTCGACGTGGTCGTCGATAGTTTCGCGGAGTTCCTCGGGGACGACGTCCGCGGTCGCATCGGACGCCGCGCGACGGACCGCGGCGACTTCTTCCATCGATGCTCCGTAAGGCCGGCACCGGCAAAGACCTTTGGAAACCACCCACAGCCGACGCGGCGCCGGCACCGTAACCGTTGAACGCGTCGACGTCGTAACGCGGATGAATGCCCGACTGCGACTACTGCGGGGAGACGTTCGACGACGAGGGCAGCTATCTCCGGCATCTCGAAGCGACTCACGAAGACGAGCTCGGCGCGATCGATCGTCGACGGGTCGCCGGTCTCGAGGCTGACGGCGACGGATTGCCGACGGGACCGATCGCGATCGGCGTCGTGGTACTGCTTTCGGTCGCTCTCGTCGGTTACATCGTCTTCGCCGGCGGCAGCTCGTCCGCGGCCGCCGACGAGCCGACGCTCGACTCGAGCGTGCACACCCACGGGACGATGACGGCCGAAATCGACGGCCAGACGCTGGAGTTCTCCGAACAGCGGTTCCTCGAGAACGATCCGGCGTTCCACTTCCACGCGGGATACTACGAGGAGTACGGCGAGCACATCTGGCACATCCACGCCCGCGGCGTGACGCTGCAGTACGCCCTCGAAACCCTCGGGATCGAGGTCGACGACGAGGGGACCGTGCTGCGCTACGACGGCACCGAGTACGACGACGCCGACGGGGAGACGACGGTGACGATCGAGGTGAACGGCGAGGCCGTCGCGCCGAGCGAATACACGCTCGAAGGGGTCGGTCCGGAGGAGGCGGCGGCCGCCGGCGAGGGTGACGACGTGCGGATCGTCGTGACGACCGAGTGACGTTCCGTCGGTTGTGGCCACCCACGACCATCGAACGCTGATCGCAGGGCACTCACGATCCGGTCAGGATCGGCGCGGGCTGTCGGGCGCGAGCGCGTCGTCGTAGAGCGTCACGTAGAGCTCCCTGATCTCCGCGGCGGTGGGTTTTCGCGGATTGTTCTGGGGCGATCCCGAGTCGATGGCGTCCTGGGTCATCTCGTCGACGACGTCGAGATACGCCTCCCGGGACGGGACGTCGCCGAACTCGTCCAGATAGCTGGTCAGCGTGAGGTCCTCACAGAGCTGGAGGATCCCCTCGGCGGCCTTGTCGGCGGCCTCTCGGGTGCTGTCGCTTTCGTCCGCGACGTCGAGGATGCTCGCGACGGTGGCGTACTTTCCGGGGGCCGCCATCGCGGAGAACTCGGTCACGTAGGGGAGAATGAGCGCGTTCGCGAGCCCGTGGGGGATGTGCAGCTGTGCGCCCAGCGGACGGGCCATCCCGTGTACGAGCGCGACCGACGCGTTCGTGAACGCCTGTCCGGCCTGGAGCTGGCCGACGAGCACGTCCGCGCGGGCGTCGAGGTCGTCGCCGTTGGCCCACGCGACCGGCAATGACCGGGCGATGCGCTCCATGGCCTGCTCGGCGAACCCGTCGGGAACGCTGTAGGCGTGGACCGAGACGTACGCTTCGATGGCGTGGGTGAGCGCGTCGATCCCGGTGAACGCGGTGTGACTGCGCGGGAGCGACACGGTGAGTTCGGGATCCTCGATGGCGACCTCCGGGACGACGTTCTGGGAGACGATGAGGAACTTCGTCGACGTCGATTCGTCGCTGACGACGACCGAACGGGTCGCCTCGCTGCCGGTCCCGGCGGTGGTGTTGACGGCGATCAGGGGTGGCGTCGGGTTCGGAACCCCCTCGTAGCCCGCCCTGTCGACCCCGAAATCCCGGATTTCGCCGTCGTTGGTCGCGAGAATACCGACGCCCTTGCCGGTGTCGATCGAAGACCCTCCGCCCAGCGTCACGATCACGTCGCAGTCGTGATCGGTCCACATCGCGTAGGCGTCCTCGATGTTCTCCACTGTGGGGTCGGGACGGGTGTCGGTGTAGACGACGGTCTCGACGCCGGCGTCCTCGAGCTCCGCCAGCACCGTCTTGCCGTGGAACTCGAATATCTGCTCCGTGGCCACCACGAGCGCCGTGCTCCCGTAGAGGGACGCGTACTCACCGGTCTGTTCGACCGCACCGGCCCCGCAGATCATCTTGCTCGGCGAGACGACCGTTCGCGTCTCTCGGGAGAGAACCGTGTCGTAGGTCATACCAACGTTGTGCCGCGCTGCCTTCATTAATCCTTCTCGGGTCGAAGAACTCCTGGACGCGCCGAACCGCCCGACTGCTTCGGACCGCTATAGTGGCGCCGGCGCCGGCGGCATCGATCGCTTGTGCATGCTCGTCTCGTAGAGCTCGACGACGCGGTCGATCGCCGACTCCGGAAGACCGAGCGTTCGGACCGTCGCGGCCTTCGACAGCGGGCCGTCGACGTGGAGCGCGAGAACCGCGTCCAGTTCGTCGTAGCCGAGTCCCATCTCCTCCTCGTCGGTCTGGCCCACCCACATCGCCGCCGTCGGCGTTCGCGTGACGAGGTCGTCCGGCACACCGAGATCACGGGCCAGCTGGCGCACCTGACACTTGTAGAGGTTGCCGATCGGATTGCAGTCGACCGCCTGATCCCCGTACTTGGTGAAGTAACCCGTGGCGGCCTCCGAACGATTGCCGGTGCCGAGGACGATCCGGTTCTCCGCGTTGGCGACGAAGTAGTTCAACACCGCGCGGGTCCGGACGCGAACGTTGCCGATCGCCATCCGGTCGTCGACGCCCTCGGGATAGGCGTCGGCGAACTGGTCGACGATCGGGTTGATGTCGATGACGTCGTACTGGATCCCGAGCTCCTCGGCGACGCGCTCTGCGTCCGTCTCGTCGGCGTCGGGGTTGACGGAACTCGGCATCAGGAGGCCGTGAAGCGACTCCGGACCGAGCGCGTCGACGGTCAGATAGGCGGTCGTCGTCGAGTCGATCCCGCCGGAGAGCCCGAGCACCGCACCGTCGGCACCGGCCGCCTCGATCGTGTCAGCGATGAACGCCTGAATGTGCTCGCGACGCTCGGCGAGCTCGGCCTCCGAAAAGCGAAGGTCGACGTTCGTCCCTTCGACGAGTGGTTCGTGTTCTACCATCAGGTTTCAGTGGGGGTGGTAGTGACTAATAAGCACCCGTTTCGGTGGATTTCCTGGACGAGCGTTCGGTTTCGACTACGTGGATAAACGCTACGTTCAAGTGTCACCGGCCGGTACGGCCTCTCGAAGCGACGCGAGCGCCGTTGGTCCAGTGGTAGGACAGTGGCTTCCCAAGCCACTAGCCCGGGTTCAATTCCCGGACGGCGCATTTCTGCGACGAACGGACGTGAGGAGCGAAATCGTCAGCAGGATTGAACCCTGCCAGTCGCGGCGCTCGAACGAAGTGAGAGCGACCGTCTGGTTCCGGTTCAATTCCCGGACAGTGCACTCTGATCCCCTTGCTCTCCTGTGGTTTCGGCCTGTGACGAGGAAACTATGACGCCACACTCGCAGATCATCCAAATTAGAACGAATCGGACCCTCCGACGCAGTCGGGCGAGTATCGCTGTTGGACCGCCAACCCGATTCGCACGAACGAACGATGTACGAACCGGTCGGGAGATGCAGCAACCGTCACGAGAGGTGACCGCTCAACAGTCCATGCCGTTGCTTCGGACCTCCGTGATACGTATGGCCGGATTGACGTGTTCGTTCACAATGTCGGGCTTTCATCGCGCCGTCGGACGGAACCCGAAGACGGGAGCGAACTGACCATCAAGAGCTGATGCTAAACCCTTTATTTTCCCCTTCGAAGTTCGGGTATGGCTTTCGAGGAGCTGCAGACGGATGTTCGGGAATTCTGTGAGAAACGGGACTGGAGGCAGTACCATACACCGAAGGAGTTGGCGATCGGGATGGTGACAGAATCAAGCGAGCTCTTGGAGCAGTTCCGGTTCAAAGACCACGCTGACCAATCCGAACTGCTGGCGGACCCCGATCGCAGGGAGGCAATCGAGGATGAATTGGCTGACGTTCTGTTTTTTATGCTTCGCTTCGCCGATTTATACGACATCGAGTTGGACGAGGCGTTAACGAGCAAGCTTGAAAAGAATAGATCCCGATACCCGGCAAACGAATATAACGGACGGAATAAAACGTACGACGAGTAACCGCTGATGCTTGTCTATGAAAGCACGAAATCCGGGTTCTTAGACGACGTTGTTGAGGGGCATTTAGTCCCGGAGATCAAACAAGGATACGAGTCAGAGGGAATCGGGATGGGCGGGGCGGGTGAGGTTCAAGCCTGGAAGAACTCTCTGCAGTACATGCATACTGTCCTGAGTGGCAGTTCAGTCCCGGACGACGCCGGCGTGGCAATCGAATTTAAAATCCCACTCACATCTCGCCGCATCGATTTCCTGGTCTCCGGCTACGACGAAGCAGACAACGCGAACGTCGTGATCATCGAACTCAAACAGTGGAATGGCGACAGTACACAGGCAGTCAACGACAAAGACGGAATCGTGAAAACTGCTCTTGGTGGCGGCATCCGAGAAACAACCCATCCGAGTTACCAGGCGGTTTCGTATGCTCAACTGCTGAAAGACTTCAATATTAGTATCCGCGAGAAACCGATCAATCTGCATCCACTGGCGTATCTCCACAACTTCGAACCCCTGTACAGAGAGACCCTCGACAACGAAACGTATCGCCCGTACACCGAGCAGGCACCGCTCTACATCCGCGGAGATACGAAGAAGTTGCGTGCGTTTCTTGAATCACAGATTAATGTCGGGGATGACCGGGAAAATCTCTACGAGATGAACGAAGGGAAGATCCGGCCGGCAAAATCCCTGCAGAACTCGCTGGTGGAGATGCTGGACGCCCGGGACGAGTTCACGCTGATCGACTCCCAGAAAGTCATCTTCGAGAAAGCCGTTGAACTGGCGAAGCAATCACGCCGTGACGGGAAAAAGCGCGTCTTGCTCGTCGACGGCGGCCCCGGAACTGGGAAAACGGTGGTGGCGATCAACGTCCTCGCGGAACTGATTCAGAGCGACATGGTCGCCCAGTACGTCTCGAAAAACCGAGCGCCACGAGAGGTCTACAAAGAAAAACTCCGAGGTGACAAACTCGTCAAAGAGATCGAACACCTCTTCACGGGTGCCGGAAGCTTTGTCGACACAGATACGGATACACTCCCAGCGTTAATCGCTGATGAGGCCCACCGACTGAACGAAGAATCAACGTTCTTCGGTCGCGGTGAAAACCAGATCATGGAGATAATCAACGCCGCCAAATTCAGCGTGTTCTTCATCGACGAAAGCCAGCGCGTCCACATCGACGACATCGGATCCAAACAAGAAATCCACAAACACGCAACTGACCTGGGTGCTGAAATAGAGGAGTTGACGCTTGAATCGCAATTCCGCTGCAACGGCTCAAAAGGCTACATTGCGTGGGTTGACGACGTACTACAGATCCGACGGACCGCGAACGCAGACGGGTTCGATCTGGAGTTCGACCTCCGGGTCTTCGCCTCACCCGAAGCCCTACATACGGCGATCGAAGAACAGAACGAACGGACACGTCTGTCACGGGTTGTAGCCGGGTATTGCTGGGAATGGGAGAAAGACGGCCGCTCCGACCCAGATGTGACAGACATCACGATCGGTGACTACGAGCGGAGTTGGAATCTCGACACCAGCGACCCCTGGGCGATCGCGGAAGGCTCGATCGACGAAGTCGGCTGCATCCACACGTGCCAGGGTCTCGAATTCGACTACGTCGGCGTGATCATCGGCGAGGATCTGAAATACCGCGACGGAGAGATCGTCGTCGATCACGAAGCACGAGCGAGTACTGATCGATCGTTGTTCGGTATCAAGAAGATGTTCAAAGAGAATCCCGAGCAGGCTGCCGAGACGGCTGAAGAGCTCATCAAAAACACCTACCGGACGCTCATGACCCGTGGCATGAAAGGCTGCTACCTCTATTGCTGTGATGACGAACTCCAAAAGTATCTTAAAACACGCATCGAAAACAGTTCCATCACTCACTAAGAACGTCTTGACCCATGGGAACGCTCGTCCTTGATATTGAAACCGCAAGCCCGTTCGAAGAACCCTCCGCGAACGCGAACGACACGCAGTACTACGAATGGGTCGCCGTCGGCCTCGCCTACGCCAACGAGTTTCATGACACGCCTGAAACCGACGTGTTATTCCGTCGCGGTAGTTGGGATAGCGCCTATACGCGCGACCTCTTCGAACAGCTATTCGAATGGTGTGACACGCGAGAAATCGAGCGGCTGCTGACGTACAACGGGACGTGGTTCGACGGCAAACACCTGCTCAACTGGGCCCGCGAACTAGACGACACGACCGACATCGAATTCCAGCAGCGAACCGAGGCCCTGTTCGAGAACCATATCGATGTCGCACTCGCCGCCGCCGACGAGTACGCCGACGAACTCTGGGACGACCAGCAGATCCTCCCAGACTGGAAAGCCTACGACCTCGCAGACATCGACAACGACAGCATCTGGTACGACGATTACGACTTCCCAGACACGTACCTCTCAGAAATTGACGGTCCAGCTGTACAGGGCAAACACATTGGACAGGTCATCGGTGAACGATACGTCGACAATGTTGATGCCGGGATCGAAGCAACCAGCGTTCATCGAGAACTTACTCGACTCCTCGAAGACTACTGTAGAAGCGACGTTGCCGACCTGATCGACCTTTACACCACACTCGGCGGTCCCGAACTCGATGACACGTACTGCCGCCCACCGGCACGGTTCAGCTGAACTATTTCTCTATTGAATCCCTTCCTTGAGAGAACGAGACCGCGATTAAATTCTGTCGTTCGCAACTACTGTTCGGGGTGGGTGGATGTCAAGAACCGGGAACCACTGATGGAGAACGTGTACATCGAATCGGAAATCAAGGAGGCGCCGTTGAACTCGTTTACTCCGTCGAGCCTGAACGGTATTCTTTGCACCCGCCACGAAAACGGCTGCACTCCGAACTTCGCTCATCGACGCAGAGATTCAGATTCCGGTACTCCTCCGCGAGTACGTCGTCGAGGAGCTCGATCTCTCGGTCCCCGTAGTCGCTATTCGCGATGAAATACGGTACGAGGTACTGTTCGGCGATCCGTCGCCCGCAGAGCCCTCGTCGCTTGAATCGCAGTACTTCCTCTCGAACGTCTTCACGGGTCGGTTCTACGCCGAGATCCGTATCGACGACGCGCCCCTGAGACAGTCCCGTGACGATGCGGTCGGGTTCGATCATCTCGTGCCCGAACGCACGTCGAGAACCGTATAAATAGTTACCCTCAGCCACTGTCACTGAACGTTTCTGAGGTGCCGGTGTATCGGGGTCCATCGTCGCTCTATCGGTCACCGATTCAGTCGGTGTCGACGACGTAGAGTACGGTCAGGAAAACCAGCAGTGCGAACTCTGTCGCCTTGCTGACCATCGCGATGAGATCGCCCCGGAGATGGGCGATCATCGATTCGACGAGCCCCACGTCCTCGTGGTGATGGGAGTCGATGTGTGGCCAAAAGGCGCCGTGGTCGAGGACGGTGTGCCAGGCGACGTACCCGAGCAGGTACGTACCGGTCAGAGCGATTCCGAGCAGGTAGACCGGGCGTTTCGCGACGCCCTTGAAGACCACGACGACGCCGGCGAAGATTCCCAGTCCCGAGAGCACGAACAACGGCGGACGTGGGTCGTACACCGTTCCGAATTTGACGTATCGGAGTAGCTGTTCGTAGCCGTACTCCGGATGCAACAGATGGAGCCAGGCGACGAGGATCGCGAGGGCGCCGGTACAAACCCGTACGAATCGAGTATGCCGGTCGTCGAGCGGCTTCGAAACGTCCGCGGCTTCGGCGACCATGGTGATCGATGTCGGCCCGCTCTCAAAACCGGTTCGGTGTTTACGACGAGTTACGATAACGGCGCAAGGCTTTCGACGCTCCGCGTGAATGAGCGTGTCAATGGGTTCCTGCGATCTCTGTGACCTCCCCACGCCCGATCCGCCCGTGACGGGCGACGACGTCGATGGAGCCTTCTGCTGTCGGGGATGTCGCGCGGTCGCGGCGAAACTCGACGAGGTCGACGAGGCTGCCGAGTCGACCGTCGATTCGCCCGGTACGGACTTCGACGACGGGGGCGTTCCGGACGACGCCCTCGAGACGTATCTCGCCGTCGATGGAATGCACTGCACGACGTGTGAGGCGTTTCTCGGGCTACACACCGACGATATCGGCGGGATTTACGCGATGGATGCCAACTACGCGATGGGGACGGCTCGGGTCGTCTACGACCCGGAGGCCGTATCCGAGGCCGAACTCCCGGAGCTGCTGTCGGGATACGGCTACACGGTCCGGTTTCGTGACGACGACGGAGGCCCCGGAGTCGACGATGCTGCCAGGGCGCGCCAGCGCGACACCGTTGAGCGATTGATCGTCGGTGGGTTCTTCACGATGCTCGTGATGCCGTGGTACTTCTTCTTCCTCTATCCCAGCTACCTCGGTATGGAGACTGGTTTGATCGCCGTCGACACGACGACCTCCCTCACGCTCTATCTCCCGATGGTGTTCATCGGTCTGTTCACGTCAGCCGTCCTCTTCTACACCGGCTATCCCGTACTTCGAGGTGCCTGGGTGAGCATCAAGACGCGACAGCCGAATATGGACCTGCTCGTGTCGGTCGCGGCGCTGTCGGCGTACGCCTACAGTACGGTCGCACTCGCGACCGGGAGCACCCACCTCTACTACGACGTCACCGTTGCGGTGATTATGGTCGTCACGGTCGGCCGGTACTACGAGGACCGGATTCGAAGCCGTGCGACGGACGCGATCTCGACGCTCACGACCGCCCGCGTCAGCGAGGCCGTGCGACTCACCGCCGACGGCAGAGAAACCGTTCCCGTCGGTTCAGTCGAGCCGGGTGACCGACTCGTGGTCGCGCCCGGCGAACGCGTGCCGGTCGACGGTTCCGTCGTCGAGGGGGTGGCTGACGTCGACGAATCCGTCCTGACCGGCGAATCGCTGCCGGTGACCAAGGAGCCCGGTGACGAGATGGTCGGCGGGTCGGTCGTCGCCGACGACGCTCTCGTCGTCGAGGTCGGGCCAGACGCCGAGAGCACTGTCGACCGAATCGCGTCGGCACTGTGGGAGATCCAGAGCCGCTCGCCCGCGGCCCAGCGGCTGGCGGACGCGCTCGCAACGGTCTTCGTTCCGCTGGTGCTCGTGCTCGGGACGACCGTCGCACTCTGGCAGCTCCTGACCGGTGGCACTGTCGCCGCGGCCTTGCTCGCCGGTCTGACGGTGCTGGTCGTCTCGTGTCCGTGTGCGATGGGACTCGCGACGCCGCTCGCGATCTCCGCCGGTTTACGCGACGCACTCGAGCGAGGTGTCGTCGTCACGAACGAGTCCGTCTTCGAGACCGCACCTGACGCCGACATCGTCGTCTTCGACAAGACCGGGACGCTGACGACCGGCGAGATGCGCGTGACCGACGTCACTGGATCGAGCGAGACGATTCGACTCGCGGCGGCAGTCGAGCGGTTCGCCAGCCACCCCGTCGCAGATGCGGTTCTGGATGCGGCGATTCCGGATTCGGGGGGCAACCGCTCCGGAGTGGCGGCCGACGGCGGCGTCTCAGGCGTCGAAGCCGACTCGCCGGACGACCTCTCCGCCGTACGTGAACTCCCCGACGCGCGGGAGTTCAACCGCCACCCCGGCGAAGGGGTCTCGGCGACCGTCGGTTCGCGCCGAGTCGTGGTCGGCACTCCGGATCTCGTGGAGCGAGAAGTAGGTGCGATTCCCGAGGAACTCGACGCTCGCATCGCCGAGGTCGATCGTCAGGGCGGGTTACCAGTCGTCGTCGGATGGGGCGGTCGTGCCCGTGGCGTCGTCACGATAGCGGATCGGGAGCGAGCCGACTGGGAGTCCGCGGTCGAGACGTTCGCGGACTGTGACGTCGTTGTGCTCACCGGGGACGACGGAGCGAGCGCGGGACGGTTCCGCGACCACCAGGCTGTCGACCGAGTGTTTACCGGCGTCCCCCCGGACGGGAAGGTCGAGACCGTCCGCCGTCTCGCCGCGACGGGGACGACGGTGATGGTCGGCGACGGCACCAACGACGCGCCGGCACTGGCGGCGGCGGATATGGGAATCGCGATGGGCGACGGGACGGCCCGTGCCGCCGACGCCGCCGACGTCGTGGTCACCGACAGCGACCTCACGGCGGTCGACGACGTCTTCGCCCTCGCGACGGGGACACGTCGGCGCATCCGAGAGAACATCTGTTGGGCGTTCCTCTACAACGCGGTCGCGGTCCCGCTCGCCGTCGTCGGCCTCATCAACCCCTTCTTCGCCGCGCTGGCGATGGCCGCCAGCAGTATCATCGTGGTCACCAACTCGCGACGGACCGTGATCCGGTGAGACGCGCCGTCAGAACGTTCTGACGTGGCGACGGAGCGTCTCCCCATCCCCGTCCCGATAGTCGACGACGAGCTCTTTCCCCGTCCTGGTTTCGTCGAGGTCGTCCGCGTGTACCTCGAACGCGAACGGTGGGTCGTCGACGGTTGCGACGACTGTTCCGCCAGAGGTAGCGACGACGTGGTCGATCCCGCGAGCGTCCTCGACGTGACAGGAGACGACGTCGTCGTCGACGTCACAGACCAGGTTGCCACGAACCTCCCCTCGGTCCCCGTCTCCGCCGCCGAGCCCCGGGGCGAACTCGAACATCATGATCCCTGGCGTGAACGTCCCGAAAACGATCACGAGCGTGAAAAATATCGAGAGGTTGATCTTGCCCGAGTGCCGGTTCACCGCTCGAACGTACGGATGTTCGGCGGTTCGTCGAAGGCGTATCGAGACGGGAACGACGACGAAGTGAGTGAACGGTCCCCAGAAGAGCAGCAGGAAGCCGTACGCCATCACGTACGTGAGGAACTCCCACTCGGGTCGGACGGACAACAGGACGGCGCCGCTCGTCCAGGCGAAGAAGCCAAGAAAGATCAGTGCACCGCTCTTCAGCCACCTCCAGACTGGCGTGTTGGCGTAGTAGACGCTCAACAGGTCGCGCCACATTCGACCGAGATACCACCGAAGCGATCTCGAAGTACGTTGATCTGACATCTTGAGTGTGTTGCGTAGGTGACGTGAACTCGGTAGCCGGCAGACGTCGAATGACGGGGACGGAACTCAGGCGCCGATGGACCACAGCTGGACGAGGAGGAACCAGTTGAGGACGTAGAGGACGACGAACGTCGCCATGAAAATCAGGCACATTCCGAAGGTACCGCGCATGTCGACGGCGTGGACCGGCTCTCCGCCGTCCGGTTGCAGTCCGCCGTCGGGGCGCAGCCCGGCATCGTCGCCCTCGTCGAGGCGGTCGCCGAACAGCAGCGATCCGACTGCAACGAGGACGAACAGAACGCCGCCGAGTATCGCCAGCACGGCAAACACGCCGAAGAGAGACATGAGTGGTGCGGCCGCCGAGATACTGAAGTCGGTGCCGGGGATCTCTCGAACGACGCTGGAGGTCCGCCGCGGTACGCCGTAGAGGATGCCGAGGTAGATCATGGCCAGCGTCGCGATACCCATCGCGCCGGCGTAGAAGTACGGCACCAACAGGGCGAGCGTTCCGGAGAGGAAGTCCCGACGGAACATGGTCTGGATGACGAAGAAAACCAGGCCCATGAAGGCGAGGGTGGTGCCGAGGGCGACGGTGCCGTGGAAGTGCCCGACCGTCGCGAACGTGTTGTGCCACGTCATGTTGAGCTGGAGTTGACCCATTAGGACGCCGGTGATGCCGCCGACGAAGCCGAAGAGGATGATGCTGAATATCGTCGCCGAAAACACCGGATTCCGCCACGGCGCCGACGTCAACCAGCCGAACAGCCCGCCGCCGAGACCGCGCTGACGGCGGCCGGCCTCCAGTCCTGCCGGAATGGCGAAGGCGTGTACCATGCTCGCGAACGCCGCCCCGTAGAAGGCGTACGACGTGTTGAAGAGTTTCCAGCCGACGCCGAGGCCGGGATCGACCATCAGGTGGTGGGCCGCCCCGAGGTTGATGAAGAACAGATAGAGGATGAACGCCGACCGCGAGACCTTCTCGCTGACGACCACCGCCCCGCCGACGACGTGAGTCAGGAAGTACCACACCGTGATCATCGCCAGCAGGTTGATCTGCTGGGAGCCGTGACCGATCGTCCAGAAGAGCGTCCGATAGACGCCACTGTTGATCGTCTCGATGATGCCGAGTTTCCAGATGAGGCCGTAGCTGAAGGCGGTGATCCCGCCGAGGATGGCCTGGACGGCGATGATGCTCGTGACGAACGCACCGAAGGTGACGAGCGGGAGCGTCTCCCTCGTTCCCCAGCGCTTCTCCTTCCAGATGGTGGCGAAGAACGGCAGTGCGGCAATGGTTGCTCCGAGTAGGAAGACGATCGCGCTCGCGAAGAATCCGGTCGGGATGTTCAGCGGGACGTAGGCCGTGAGCAGCGGTGCCTCCTCGGCGCCGGAGGTCGTCCAGATGAAGTAGTTGACGCCGAGTGCGCCGGCGACCATGGTGATCCAGCCGGCTTTCGCGAGTTTCGTCAGCGGCAGTCGCCGACCGAGCACCATCGCGCCGCCGACGTAGAGGATCGCGATCTCCATGAACACCATCCAGAAGACGAGGATGTTCCAGGCGTGCATGCTGAGGTGTCGGTAGTAGTCGGCCTCGCCGATCAGTCCGATAAACTCCCAGCGCGTCAGCGCGACGGTGATGGCGAAGCTGCCACCGACGACGAGCGCGACGACGGCCGTCAGCCCGAAGAGCTTGACGTGGTTCTCGGCCGAGCGGTGGATCTCGAGGCCGGTCACCGAGCAGGTCCGGAACCCCTCCTCGTCGTAGTCGTTGTCGAACAACTGCGTGATAGTCGACAGCATTTACGGTTCCTCCACGTAGAGCGTGCCGTGCATGCCGTTGTGGCCCCGGCCACAGAATTCGTTGCAGATGACGTGGTACGTACCCGAGTCCTCGAAGGTCATCGGGACGACCCACTCGGTGTCCGGGAGGATCTGGAGGTTGATCTGCTGGCTCAGGCTGTGCTCCGGGCGGATCGAGAAGCCGTGCTGGACGTCGTACGCTCCCATGTGGATGTCGTACTCCCGCCCCGCTTCGAGGACCACGGGGAGACCGTCCCAGTTGAACCGCTGGCCGCCGATGTAGACCGAGTCTCCCGGCGGGATGATGTGTCCCTCGTCGGTCTGTTCGGCCTCCTCCTTGTACTCCTGGACCGTCTGTCGGTATTCGGCCGGCTCGACCGCGTACGTCTCACCGACAGGGTTTTGATCGCCAAAGCGGGTGAAGCCGCTCATCCAGCCGAATATGGCGAGCGACCACACGCCCGCGATGCCGAGCCAGGTGGCTTCACGCCGATTGACCGGTTCGTCCCACCAGTTACCTTCGGGTTCGTCGAATGGTCCCGACATAGGTCACCTCGCAGGCACCGACAGGATATCCACCAGTCCCCATCCCACGTACGTGATGAAGAAAAAGAGGATACCAGCTACCGCCAGTAGCCATATGCGGTTGTAGAGTCGCTGCATGACCGGGATGTCCTCGGGATCTTGGTGGCTCATGCGGTATGAAACCAAATGTCAATGCCAGCGAGGTTAAAACTTTCCTCTATATCAACGTCTCCCTGATATTTTGTTATTCATTTATACAGGTAGAGGGCTTCACGTTCGCAGTGTTCAGCGTGACCGGCGGCAAGGGCTACGTATGGTTGATTGACACCGGTGTTGCTACACTGGCGTTCTCGAAACAGCACCTGGCGCCAGTTCGTATAGGATCGCTGAACGCTCGGCCTCCTGAATCATCAACTGCTGCATAGGGACCGCTTACTCATCAAATTCGACACCGGTGATCTCGAATCTGGCTCCATCCTCAGACCCGGCTGTGATTTGCAATGACCACCCATGCGCTTCGATGATTTCCTGAACGATTGCCAATCCGAACCCTGTCCCGCTATCGGAGTACGAAGATCCCCATTTGAGCAGCGTCTGGCGTTCGGTTAGCGGAACTCCTGGGCCATCGTCTTCGACAAAAAAGCCCGTTCCATCTTCTAATAGACCGACGGTGATCGTTACGTCCTCTCCGCCGTGTTCGATGGCGTTTCGAAATAGGTTCTCGAACACTTGCTCTAGTCTGATAGCATCCCCCTGAATCGTGACGTCCGTCTCGATATCGAGGGTCGCCTCGGATTGGGCAATGGAGCTCCAGCACGTTTCGGTTAGATGTGGCAGCGATACCGGTTTCATATCGTCGATCGTCGCTCCGATTCTGGCCAGCTCGAGTACGTTCGTATTGACATCCTCCCGCGCCTGGAGACGCGGGAATCCCACGGCACCGCACCGCTGGATTGGGATATTACGGTTTGCAGTCTACCATCTCGGCTTGCGGTTGGAATCCGCAGGAGAGGTCATACAGGTAGACTCCGGGCTGTGCCAACCAGCCGGTACTCCTATCCCCACCCAAATCGGGTGCAGATTCGGAGTTACTTTGCTTCAGGTCGAGTCGGATGTTCTCCGCCCCGTTCACGTCAGCGTTGAACGCCGCATCACATACCTCGCACACGTACAACCCACGTTCAACACGCTGACTATCATCTTCTTTACCACACACGCAACACGTCTTGCTCGTGTCTTGTTCAGACACCTCCACGACTTCGATACCCTCGACTTTGGCCTTGTATTCGAGGATATTCGTGAAGCGGTCGAACGCCCACCCGTGCAGGTCGAGGTTGCCGTGCTTGCCCCAGTTCTTCGACACACCGTTCTCGTCCTCACGCACGCCTTCCAGGTCCCCGACGTTGATGCGGCCAACGCCCTTCTCGACACATCTTTCAACGATGTGTTTTGCTAAGGAGTGAAAGAAGTGAGTGCGGCGTTCCGACCACGTGTGGTGCAGTCGCGTGGCTTCGTCACCACCAGAGTCGTCGCATTTGCCGATTTCTTTCGGGAAGTAGTAGCCGTCCTGTTTCAATCGGTTGCCGGGGTACAGGTCGGCGTCTTCGGTGCTGTAGGCAACGGCAGCGAAGTTGCTGATGCCGAGGTCGATACCGGCTGTCTCGTTGCCGGGAGCGTCGGGAGTCTCGATTTCGTATTTGCAGACGAGGTGGAGATCCCATCGATCCTTCGCCTTGTCGTAGACGGCCCTGACTTGTTGTAGATTCTCGACCGTGACACCGGGGCGGGTTTCGTACTCTACAAGGATGTACTCCCACGCTTTCGGGTGTTCCTTGTGATTTGCACCCTTCGAGAGCCGAACCCGATTGTTCTTGGTATCGTGTCGAATACCGTTTTGCTTCCACGTCACCGTACTACGCGGGTGTTCTTCGTGAACACGGCGGCCTTGGTTGTCGTAGTAGTTTTCTTTGCGGTAGCCGGGCGGATTATCCCGTTTGTCATCACTGGAGTACCACGAGTTGAAGGCTTCAGCGAGTTCCTCCAGAACCCGCTGACTGGACTGACTGTGCAGTCCCTTGTACTTTGGATGCGTCTTCAACTCGTCTTTCAACTCCTCGTGGTCGGGAATCTCGCCGGTTTCCTCCCACACGTCTCGGGAGTAGTAGTTAGCGACGTTCCAGAGTTTGCTGGCCGACCACCCGTGTCGGTCGAGCGATTCCGCGACCTGTGAGTGGTTACGGATTTCCGCTCGATAGGTGCGGTGGACTTCCAGCATTCTGAACGTCTGTATAATCACTTATACTCGCTTTCTTGTAAAGATTAGGATTGAGAATGGTGGAATATCCAGCTCTGTCGAAGCCTGTGGAACTGGGTCACGGAGTGACGGCGCGTATCCACGGCCTGAAGGCCGTGGTATTTCGCCTGTTCAGCCTATAATCCGATCCATTCTCGCCAACGCATTCGACACCCGTTCCAGTTCCTCGCTGTCATCCTTGGATCGGGCGATCTCCAAAAAGCCGTCAGCGACGTTCCACGGGTTTCGGAGGTCATGAGCGACGACGGAAGCGAATCGATCAAGCTGATCGTTTTTCCGTTTTAGCTCCTGCGCATACTCCTTCCGCTCCGAGATGTCTCGGGTATACCCGACAATCCTAACCACTTCACCGTCTTCGGTGACCGGTTTGGCATGCGATTCCACCCACTTTTCATCCGTGCCTGCGGTATCGATTCGGTAATCGATTTGAACGAGTTTACCATCCGAAACACGTTCCATCGCCATCGAAACCCGCTCACGGTCGTCGGGATCGATCGCCTGGAGGAAGGCTGACGGTTCGTGTTCGACCGCCTCCACCGGTTGCTCGAAGACCGTTTCGTACGCCGAATTAATGAACAGGAGCTCACTCCAATCGCCAGCGAATATATACAAGACGTCGTTAGCCTGCTCACTTAGCTCTCTGAGATATTGTTCAACTTGATCAGCTCGTTGAGCTGTCCGACGTTGTTCCACAACGGTGACGATCTTGGTTGCCAGTAGCTCGTACTGTTCCGCGACGGTCTCCTTGATCAAGTAATCCGTGACATCCGCACTAATGGCGCGGCTTGCGACCTCCTCGCTTCCGGTATCGGTAAACAGTATGACTGGAACGCCGGAGATCTCCTCTCGAGCAGCTTCGAGAACTTCCAAACCCGTTCCATCTCCCAGCTGGTAATCACTGACTATACAATCCGTCTGACCGTTCAACTGATCGAGTCCTTCTTCAACCGAGGTAGCCGCTTGGACACTGAGTCTATCGTTCTCACGTTCGAGATTCGTCGCAACCAACCTGGCAAAATCGGGTTCGTCATCGATGTGGATGACCCGGATCGGTTCAGACATGGATACAAACGGATCGACGTAGGTGAAAATGGTTTGTCTAGATTCGCCTTCTGTGCAGTAGAACGATCGAATCCGAGTATCGGGACGAATACGCACGTTGTATCGTCGTACGCGTCACGTCCTACAGTTCGTGCGTGAAGTCGACCTCGTCCTCACCGTCGTAGAACACAGTCGTCGTCCGATCGGTTCTGGCCAGCGGGGCGCCGTCCTTCAGCACCAGTGTCCGGGGGGCAACGGTTCGAATGGCGTCGAACGCCGAGACCGCGTCGTAGACGACCAGCGATCCTTCGTTGCCCTCTTTTAGCCCGTACTCGTCGGGATCCACGCCAAAGACCGCAGCGTTGTTCCGGGTCATCATCTCCCAGAGAACCGGCGCGTCGTCGATTCGATTCATATGTGCGAAGTGTGCCAGATAGTAGACGACTTTTAACAGGTCACCATCGCCGTATGGGTTCGCCGAATCGCTGATGTCGTCCTGACCGATGGCGACGGTGACGCCGGCGTCGGATAGTTCGTCGATTCGAGTGTGGCCTCGTCGGCGTGGGTAATCGTCGTAGCGCCCCTGGAGCACGGAGTTCGATAGCGGGTTTGTAACGACACTGACGCCACTCTCGTCGAGCAGGCGGCACAGTTTGTCCGCGTAGGCGTCCGGATACGAGTGCATCGCGGTCGTGTGGCTCGCCGTTACTCGGTCGCCAATCCCTCGATCTCGGGACGATGCCGCGAGCACCTCCGTGTATCGGGAGTTCGGATCATCCGTTTCGTCGACGTGGAAATCCACGGGAAGAGCGAACGACTCCGCGACGTCGAGCGCGGTGTTGACGTGTTCGACGCCCCGCTCGCGCGTGTCCTCCCGGTGAGGCATGCCGCCGGTCGATCCCCATCTCGAACATGGTCTCGAACGTCTCGAGGAGCGTCTCGTTCCGGGCGAACCCCCTCGTTGGGATCGCGACTATTTGGATTTCGAGGTCACCGGCGAACTCCTCCCGAAGGTCCAACATCACCTCCGCGGCCATGAACGGATCCTCGTCCTCGGAGGTCGTCGACAGATGCGTTCGGATTCGCGTGATCCCGTAGGCGGCAAACCAGCTGAGAACCTTCCTTGCCTTCTCTTTGACCCCCTCTTTCGTCAGGTCTGCTCGGTTCTTTGCCCCGGTTCGCCACGCCTGTTCCAGAGTTCCCTTCTGATTCTTGTGGGGCCGCCCCTCGGTCAACGAACCGAAGACGTGCGTGTGCGGTTCGACTAGCGGCGGTGAGACGACTCTGCCGTCGGCGTCGAAACGCTGGTCCCGAT
This sequence comes from Haloarculaceae archaeon, assembly GCA_007122455.1. Taxonomy (GTDB): domain Archaea; phylum Halobacteriota; class Halobacteria; order Halobacteriales; family Haloarculaceae; genus Natronomonas. The sequence goes on from SKTU01000011.1 coordinate 25,837, forward strand.
CGAAGGACTCGACGTCGCCCTCGCCTGCAGGACTGATCCGATCGATAGTGCCGTTCCGAATCTCAATATCTACCTCTTTTCGACCGGGGATCGAGCAACCAGTTACGATATAATCTGACATTTGGCTATCTATTGTCGCGTTTTGGTATAAAGCATGGTGGCAATGCGATACTCGACCGTCCCGTCCCCGTTCACTCCTCGGCGACGCCGCACCAATCCAGCATCGTGAGCGCGTGGATCTGTGCGGTCTCGACGAGCGAATCGACGTCGACGTATTCGTCGGCCGCGTGCCCGTTCGCTCCTCGCGGACCGACGCTCGGGCACGGGATGTCGTAATACCGGTTGTAGAACCGCTCGTCGTTGCCGCCGAGCCCGCCGCGGTAGTCGACGGTGCCGCCGGTCACCGCCTCGACGTCCTCACAGACCAGCTGGAAGAACTCGCTGTCGAAGTCGACTTCGTGGGGATCCGTGCTCCAGCCGAACCACTCGAGTTCGGGCGGATTGTCCGCGAGCCACTCGTCGTCGGCGACGACGGCGGCGATCGTCTCCTCGATCTCCGTGCGGACGTCGTCACGATCCTGATGCGCGCTCGGCGGCCAGCCGACGCGGAACTCCATCACCGCTTCACCGGGCACCGTCGAGGTCCACGACCCCGGAACGTAGATGTCCGTCAGACTCAGGTTCGTCGTGCTTCCCTCGGCCTCGGCGTACTGGTTGATCGCGGGCTGGTAATCCTCGATCCGCTCGTTTCGGCGCTCGTGTAGCTCCTCGAGAGCCTGGTAGAGCTTGAACGCCTCTCCGACTGCGTCGACGCCGAGGAACTTGTAGGCGGTGTGGGCGGCCTTCCCCGGTACGCGAACCCGGAAGTACATCACGCCGGCGCTAGCGACGCCGACCGTCGGGATCCCGGACGGCTCCGGGATGATGGCCGCGTCGGGCTGGTAGCCACGCTCCAGCGCCGAGAGGACGCCGCCGACGCCGCCGGCCTCCTCCTCGATCGTCGTCTGGAGCGTCACGTCGCCGGCCAGCTCGATTCCCAGCGCGTCGATCGCCTCGAAGGCGGCGACGAACGCCGCGATACCGCCCTTCATGTCGTACGTTCCGCGCCCGTACAGCCGACCGTCTTCCTCGTGGGTGTCCCACGGATCGAACGTCCAATCGGAGACTGGATCCGGCGGGACGACGTCGACGTGGCCGCTGAATGCGATCGAGCGCCCGTCGCCGGTGCCGGCTCTCGTCGCGGCGACGTTTTCGCGCCCCTCGTAGCCGTACTCCTCGTAGGGGGTCGTCTCGAAGAACGCGGGGTGGCCTGCGAGAGCGTCAGCGTCGGGTTCCCACGCGTCGACGTCGAGGTCGAGCGACTCGAATCGCTCGATCATGAGCTCCTGGGCCGGTTGCTCCTCGCCGGGGAGCGACTGTGCCGCGACGAGCTCCGAGAGGAACTCGACCAGTTCGTCCCGGTGGTTCTCGATGTGCGAGCAGACCGCGTTGCGGGTGTCTCTCCGTGTCACGGGTGACGTTGTCGGCCCGACCGGGTAAATCCCCACGAACTGCCGCTCCGTCACCAGCCGACGCGGAGTTTCGGTTCGATGCCGTGTCGCTCGGCGACGGCGCGATAGCCCGCGATGATCTCCTCGGTCACTGAGAGCGCCTCGTCGGGGGCGAAGCGTTTGAGATCGACGCCGAGAACGTCGTCGATCGCCTCGCGGGTCGCGTCGGTGAAGACGATCGACCCGTCGTCGTCGATCCGCTCGACGCCGTCCCGCACCAGCGCCCGACGGTTGCGCGACTCGGCCTCCTCGAGTGTGATGTCGTCGGGGAGTGCGACCTCGGCGCCGTCTCGATCGAGCCGGACGGGGTAGCCGCCCTCCAGCCCGTTCGGTGCCGGTGCGTGAACGAGGGCGCCGGAGTCGTCCAGTAACGCCTTGACGATCCGCGTCGAGACTGCCCCCGTCAGCACGCTCACCTCCCGCGCGCTCGGCTCGTCGGCGAAGGGGAGTCCGCGCCGGTCGAGTTCGGCGTCGAGGTCGATCCCGTCCGTGACGTCGGTGCCGTCGACGAGTACCTTCAGGTAGTACGGCATCTCGTGGGTCGTGCCGGCGAAGAGTACCTCGTGGGCCGTCGAGTGAGCCATCGACAGGTACACCTCGACGTCGCCCATCGGCACGCCGTGTTGCTCCGCCGCGATCTGTCTGATCGGCGGGACGACGTTACCCAGATTTCCCGACCCGACGAGCGGTGGATGACCGGCTCGAGCCAACGCCGGGTTGATGACGTCCGGCATCGAGACGTTCACGACGTGCGGATCGACGCCGTCGGCGGCCTCGGCGGCGCGAACCACGTTGTACGCCAGCGGGAGCTGTCCCGGGAGGATGCAGGCGTACCCCGGCCCCTCCGGTCCGAACCCGATCAATCGGTCCCGCTCCGCTTCCGGGAGCTCCTCGAACGGTGCGTACCGGAGCAGCGTCGCGGCCGTGTGAACCACGTCCGGCTCGACGCGCTCGATCGCCTCGACGACCGCGTCGAGATCCAGTAAATCGAGCTGCGAGAACTCGACCTTCGGGTTTCGACCGAGGTGGTCCGCCCTGAACCGCGCCGCGTTCGTTCGCCGCTGGCCGACGTCGGTCGCCACGTCGGTTGCGACGATCCGGTCGATACCTGGGTCGCCACAGAGGTTCTGCAGCATCTCGTAGCCGACGCCACCGATTCCCGCCATCAGGAGTGTGCGTCCGTTGCCCATGCTAGAGAGTAGCCTCCGCTCGGCGAGTTAACTCTACTGGCGTCTACGGTCCGGCTTCGCTCTGGACCCGCCAGCCGCCCTCGATCCCGCAGGCCTCCCGGATCTCGTAGTCGATCTCGGTCTTCTCGGTCAGCGTCGCGCCGCCGTCGACGCGTTCGACGCGCAGCGGAACGTCGAGCGTGTCGCCACAGCAGCCGACGCCGACGAACTCCTCCCAGACGTCGCCCGCTTTGGCCGTCCCCTTCGTCCGGCGGAGAAACGTTCGAAACGACGGCTTCTCCACCTGAAACCGTCCCCAGTCGCTGAGGTCGGCCGGATAGGAGACGACGATCCGGCGGGCGGTATTGTCGTCGACCATAGCTCCCCTTGGCGGGCCGCGAGGAAAGCAGTGTCGCCGAGTCGGTGCGGTTCACCTCTGGTACGGGGGGCTTTTGAGGCGAGCGACCGACGAGGGGCCATGGAACGGTTCGTGACGACTGACGAACTTCGCTCGGCGCTGGCGGCTGCGGAGTTCGATCGCCCGCCCGCCCTCGTCGCCAACGCACATATCACCGGGTTGAGCGTCGCCCGGTCGCTCGCGGCCGCCGACGTGCCGGTCGTCGCGATCGATCGGAGCGGTGACGGGGTCGCACCCTCCTCGAACGCCGTTGACTACGCCGGCTCGGTTCGGTACCCGCTCGCCGACGCCGACGCGTTTCGCGAGGACGTCGAGTCGATCGTCGACGCTGCCGGCACGGAGATGGTCGCCTTCGCGTGCATGGACGAGTGGGTGCACGCCTTCGCCGAGACCGCTCCCGACGGTGTTCGACTCCCCTTCTCGGATGAGGAGACAATCGATCGAGTCCTCGACAAGGAATCGCTCTACCGCCTCGCCGAAGCGTTGGACGTTCCGTATCCGGAGACGCACCCGATCGACGAACGGTCGGCCGACGCCGTCCTCGACGCCCTGGAGTTCCCGTTCGTCGTCAAGCCAGCCAGAAAGCGGGAGTTCGAGGAGGCGATCGGAACGAACGTCCTCGAAGTCGCCGATGAGGAGGCGTTCGCGGAGATCGTCGCGACGGCTGCCGACGAGGGGATACGGATCATGGCTCAGGAGAAAGTCCCGATCGCGACGGGGCGGGATCGGTCGCTCGGCTCCTACGTCCCGCCGTCGGGGGTCGACGATGCCGTCTCGGTCGTCGGCAATCCGGTCGCCCGCCACCCCGCCTCGTTCGGCACCTCCTGTCTCGTCGAGCGCGTCGACGACCCGGAGATCGAGGCGCGCTCGATCGACGTGCTCGAGGAAACCGGCTACACGGGCATCAGTGAGGCGGAGTTCGTCTACGACACCGATCGGGAGGAACACGTTCTCCTGGACATCAACACCCGGCCGTGGAAGTGGATTGGGCTGTGTGTCGCTGCCGGCGGTGACCTGCCGGTGGCGGCCTACGCCGACGCGACGGAACTCGACTACGAGCGTCGCGTCACCCGGGAGGCGACGTGGATATCGCTGCGGGAGTACCTCGCACGGCTCTCCGGCGGCGGACCGGACCTGCTCTCCGCCGAACAGTGGCGTGCGCTCGCGTCCGGCCGCTTCGAGAACGATCCGCGGCTGACGACCGCGGTCCACCGTCCCTCCGATCCGGAACCGACCGTCCAGCTACTGCGAACGGAGTTCTCCGAGCGAGAGTACTACTGCGCCTGCTGAACCGGGTCCGTTCGGGAGCCGACCGCTTCGAGGAGGTAATCGGTCACGAGATCGGTCACCGGCGCCCAGCACCGATAGAGGCGACGGGCGAGTGCCGCGAGCACGGCGACGCCCGCGAGCAGGAAGGCGAGGTGGTAGATACCGCCGATCCCGAACGCCGAGAACAGCGGTTCGACGGCGGCGGCGAACCCCCGGTAGGCGATGGCGACCGCGAGGAACCCGATCAGGAGCTTCCCGGCCGCCGCGGCGTCGGCGACGGCCGCGTCCGGTCCGTCCAGCACCTGAGCGAGGACCGACTCGACGGTCGGTGCGATGCGTACCAGCCCGACCACGACTAAAAGCGTCGCGACGGCGACGAACAGTGCCGTCGGCGAGATAGAGAGCCCCGCGACCAGTCGATCGAGCGCCGGCAGCGCGGCGGCGACGACGAGCAGGAACAGAAGCCCTGCGACGGCTACGCCGATCCCCACGATCCGGCGAACGGTCGATCGATCGGGCTCCGTGGCGAAGCGAAGCGTTCGATTGTCGTCAGTCATCGAGCGTGAATATCCGGTTGAGAAGCATAAGGTTCGTGGCCGTTATTTATATAGGGTCGGAAAAACAGCGGTCGTAGGTACCGCTCGCGTGGATCGCCAGCAGTTCCTCGGTCGCGTCGGCGTCGAACCGGAGCGGCCGTCGCCACCACGGCCCCTTCCCGGAGTCCGCCGAGAGCTCTGTCACCAGACGGTTGGCGTCGACGCCGGCGTCGGCCCCCGACAGCGGTATCGCCCGTTCGAACAGCGCCGAGTCGTCGGGATCACCGTAGAGGAGTACGGCGGCGTCGAACGGATCGCGCTTGACGTGAGCGTTGTTCGCGAACCGCTTCCGTCGCTCGGCCGGCAGCTCGGCGTACTCCTCGCCGCCGATCGGATCGGTCGCGAGCCGGAACGCCCCGATGAGATACGCCCCCCACTCCGGAGCCATCCAGGCCGCCGGCCGGCCGATCGTCGAGAGCGTCGCGTAGAAGAAGACGTAGTCGCCGGCCGAACAGTCCAACAGTGGCCGGGCCTTCACGCCGTGAGGATCTCCGTAGGTGTAGCGTCGACAGCCGTGAACGCCCGCGAACGTCGGATCGAGGTGGACCGGCCGATCGGCGACGTCGCTCACGTCGGTTTCGAGATCGAGATCGGCGTACGTCGGTACGCCGGCGTCCGATCGGGTCGGTGCCTCCTCGGGGATCGGAACGTACTCGAACCGGCCGTTCTCGTCTATCGGACCACGGAACCCCGGCTCGTTGGTGTTGGCGGCGACGTTGATCGCGACGCTTCGCACGGTCGATCACCCGTCGGGCGGCTGGAGCTCCCGCTCGAACTCGTCGAACTGCTCGAAGTCGTCGCCGAGTTCGTACGGAATCCGTCGATCGGTGCGCCCGTCCTCGTGGTCCCCGTCGATCGGTTCGGCGACCGACTTCCACCCCGGTTTTACCCGGACGCTCTTGGCGGGCATGCCGACGGCGACGTGGTGGGCCGGTACGTCCGACTGTGCGACCGCTCGAGCGCCGAGAATCGAGTTCTCCCCGACCTTCACGCCCGCTCGAACCATCGCGTCGTACGTGACGCGGGCGTCGTCCTCGACGATCGTGTGGTAGTTCTCGATCCGCGTCTGATCGACGACGTCGTGGTCGTGGCTGTAGATGTGTGCGCCGTCGCTGATCGACACGCGGTCGCCGATCGTCAGCTTCCCGCGGTCGTCGAGGTGGACGTCGTCGTGAATCACGACGTTGTCTCCCATCTCGATGTTGTGGCCGTAGGTGAACGTGATCCCCTTGAAGAGGCGGAGCTTTTCTCCCGCCTCCGCGAAGAGGTGCCCGGCGAGCATCTCTCTGAAGCGGAGCGCGAAGGCGATGTTGTCGGCCATCGGCGTGGCGTCGAACTGCCGCCAGAGCCACTGGAGGTGTTTCGACCGTTGGAAGGCTTCCTCGTCCTTCTCGGCGTAGTACTCGCTCTCCAGCGTCGCGTTACACGGGTCGTACCCCTGCAGTCGAACCCGTTCGGCCGGCGAGACGTCGCCGCCGGCCCGCCAGCGATCGTAGGCGTCCCGGTCGCCGTGCAGGTCGACGAGAACGTCCTCGACGACCTTGCAGGTGTCCTCATCGCTCGACAGTCGACGATCGACCGTTTCGAGGAACTGCTCGAGTCCCTCCTCGGCTTCGGCCGGCAGCGAGACGTGCCGCTTTGTCATACGTGTCCTCTGGGCACCCCCGTTGTTATCGATTGCTGTTGCGTCACTCGCACACGACCGCCGTCTTGTGAATTTGACCAATAACGTTCACAACTACTTATAAATATGGACGAATCCGACCTGTCGGGACGAACCACGACCGCTAAGTGACGCCCTCACTAATCGTCGACGTATGAACTATCGGACGCTGGGCGACACCGACGTCGAGGTGAGCGAAATCGGCTTCGGTGCGTGGGTCGTCGGCACCGACTGGTGGGGCGATCGGACGGAAACGCAGGCGATCGAGATGGTGCAGCACGCCGTAGATCGCGGAATCACGTATTTCGACACGGGCGACGTCTACGGACACGGAAACTCCGAGGCGCTGCTCGGGGACGCGCTCGCGGAGGTTCGCGACGAGGTGACGCTCGCGACGAAGATCGGGTACGACTTCTACAACAACCCCCAGGCCGGTCACGGCGAACTCCCGAAGGAGCTCACTCGGGAGTACCTCGAGACGGCGTTCGAGCGATCCCTCGATCGGCTCGGCGTCGACTCCGTCGAACTGCTACAGCTCCACAACGCCAACGTCGCGGAGGTCGACGACGACGTTCTGGAGTTCCTCGACGAACTCCGGGAGGACGGTCGCATCGACGCGATCGGCTGGGCACTCGGCCCGTCGATCGGCTGGCTCGCCGAGGGCGACGCGGCCATCGAGGCGGAGTTCGACAGCGTCCAGTTCGTCTGGAACGTCCTCGAACAGGAGGTCGGCAATCACTTCCTCGAGACGGTCGAACGAACCGGTTCCAAGACGAGTCTCGTCCCCCGCGTCCCGCACTCGTCGGGACTGCTCAACGAGCAGGTCACCCCCGACGTCGAACTCGAGGAGGGTGACCACCGCGCCTACCGCCCCGACGAGTGGTACGAGACCGGCTGGGAGAAGGTCGAACGGCTTCGGTTCCTCGAGCGGGACGGCGAGCGGACGATGGCGCAAGCCAGCCTCCAGTGGCTGCTCTATCACGACTCGGTCGCAACGGTGACGCCGACGTTCCGGACGCGCGAGGACATCGACGCGTGGGCGACGGCGAGCGACGTTCCGCCGCTCTCTGAGGCAGAGTACGCCCGCGTCGCCGACCTCTACGAGCGGAACTTCGGCATCGATCGCGAGGACGGGATGGACGCGCTCCGATCGTCGGTCGGCGGCGACGACATCCGCTCGGCGGGCCTGAAGAAGGAGTCGGCCGGCAGCTAGCGCCGTCGCGACCGATCGTAACGCGGTTATGCATCGACAGTCGAGCGTGGCGTATGGAGCCCATTCGTATCGTCTGGGGCACGGCCGCCGCGCCGACGAAGATGGCGTCCTACGACGCCGCGCTCGCGGCCGGCAACGTCCACAACTACAACCTCGTCTCCGTCTCCTCGGTCATCCCCGCCGGCGTCACCGTGGAGGCGGTCGGCGAGGCGCCGGATCTCGGCCCAGCCGGCGGTCGGCTCACCGTCGTCGAGGCGTGCGCGACGGTGCCGCCGGGAGCGTCCGACGACGCCGTCGCCGGACTGGGATGGGCCCGAGATCCGAACGGCCCGGGGCTGTTTTACGAGGCGTCGGGCACCGATCGCACCGACGTTCGCGAAGCTCTCGAGTCGGGGTTGACCGCCGGGCGAGCGCTCCGCGAGTGGTCGTTCGACGAACCGGTTTACCGCGTCGTCGACGCACCCCCAGATCCGGAATCGTACACGACAGCGGTCGTACTCGCCGTCTACGGCGATAGCGACCCGATCGTGTGACGTCTCGACAGGAGCTGCGATAGCCGACGGGTTTTTGTCGCCGCGAGCAGTATGCGCGGTCGTCTCAATGCATGGAAACACGCCGTACGCCGGTCGCGAGAAGCTGGACGTCTCGCCCGAACGCCGCCGTGCGCTCCGCCGCGAGCTAACGAACGTAGCGACGTCGACGCGCGCGCTGTTGCCGGACGACTTTCTCGTCGGCGGGGAGATCTCCGACGGCGCCGATGGTCCGCGGGCAACGGTCGCGGTCCGGCCGCCCTCCGGCTCTGTCGTCTCGACCGGCTTCGGCTACGACGAGGACGCTGACCCGACCACGCTTGCTCAGGAACTCGCCGCCGGCGCCGTGATCGAGGCGCGTCGGTCCGCCGACGTCGCCCAGACGGCGAGCTAGCCGCGACCGTCCGTTCCCCGCACGGAAACAGTCACTTACCCCAGAAGGGGTCGCGCTTGCGGTGTTTCTCCAGATACAGCCGGAGCGCCTCGAGCTCGTCGGTGGGGATCTCCTCGGCCAACTCCTGCTCGAGGATCTTCGCGTGTTTCTCGGGAAGTTCGGTCCACAGCTCGTCGTCCTCGTCGATCTGCCGGCCGACCGTCGGCCCCTCGATGGAGGCGGCGACCTGCTCTCCAGTTCGGGCTACGTCGATGTCCTCGCCGGCGTCCTGTAGCGACTTCAGCTCGCCGACCCGCGTCGGCTCGTTCCCTTCCCACTTTTCGACGCGGGAGTTGCGCTTCAGCGTTCCGTTGAGAACCTCGATCCCGACGACGGCCGGATCGGACTGTCGGAAGACGTGATCCTTCAGGATGCGGAACCGACACGGTCGCTGGATCTTGTCGAGCACCTGTTCCTGCTGGGCGCGCTCGAGGGCGGTGACGTGCTCGTCGTACTCCTCGACGAGCTGGTAGATGACGTCGTCGACGTAGAGCTCGACGCCCTGCTCGTCGGCCGCCCGCTCGGCGTCCTCGAGCACGCCGACGTTGAACCCGAGGATCGCCTCGTGTTTCGGCTCCTCCGCCGTCGAGGCGACGGCGACGTCGCGCGGCGCGATGTCGCCGACCTCCGCCCGGACGATCGGGATCTCCGCTTCGCCGAGGGCGTCGGCGATCGCCTCCAGCGAGCCGAGCGTGTCGGCTTTCACCACGACGCCCTGCTCCTCGGTCGTCACCTCGAGTTCGGCGAGTTCGGCCTCGACCGACTCGACGACCGACTCGACGGGCCGATCGCGAACGACGCGGACGGGTGCACCGGCCATCGCCCCGTCGAGGTCGGGCGCGGCGATCTTCACGCCGGCCGCCGCCTGCACTGTCTCGACCTGCTCGAACTGCTTTTCGGTCCGTATCTCGGCGAGCGGTCGGGGTTGCAGCAGCGCTCTCACATCGGTGACGATCGGGCCGCTCGTTCCGCCGACGACGATCGTGTCGTCGGCCCGGAGCGTCCCGTCGTAGAGGACGACGTCGAGCGTCGTGCCGAACCCCCGTTCGTCGGTCACCTCGAGTACCGTCCCCGCACCCGGTCCGCCCACGTCGACCGACATGTCCTCCTTGAGATACCGCTGTGAGAGCCCCATGAGCACCGTCAGCAGGTCGGGGACGCCCTCTCCCGTCTCCGCCGAAACCGGAACGACGCCGATGTTGGCGCGGAAATTCTGGACGCGCCAGTACATGTCCGCCGAAAAGCCCGCGTCCGAGAGCTGACCGATGATCTCGTAGAGCTGTTCGTTGAGTCGGTTCTCGGCGCGGTCGCTCTGTTCCTGCAGCGTCGCCTGGATCGGGAGGTCGGGCCGCGGGTTCCACCCCGGAACCGTGTCGATCTTGTTCGCGGCGACGATGAACGGCGTCTGCGTCCGCTTGAGAATGTCGAGCGCCTCGTGGGTCTGGGGCTGAAAACCGTCGTTGACGTCGACGACGAGGATCGCGATGTCGGCGAGCGCGCCGCCTCGGGAGCGCAGCGTCGAGAAGGAGTGGTGGCCGGGAGTGTCGATGAAGAGCAGTCCCGGGAGATCGAAGTCGGCCGGATCGACGAGGCTGCCGGCCATCTCGGAGATCGTATCGAGCGGAACGGCGGTCGCTCCGATGTGTTGGGTGATGGCGCCGGCTTCGCCGGCCGTAACCGCCGAGCCGCGGATCTTGTCGAGCAGGCTCGTTTTGCCGTGGTCGACGTGGCCGAGAACGGCAACGATCGGTGTCCGCAGTGAGCTTCCACCCGCAGCGTCGGTCGTTTCAGTGTCGGACATAGAAGAGGTCTCCTTACGACTACTGGCCGCTGACGGCATTTAACTCTTGCAGACTCGGCTCCCCTCGTCTTCGCGTTCGCCGAGCGAGTGACGACCCCGTGAAGAGTCGGGAGGCTGGCGCTCGCGGGCGATCGATCGGACCGAACGCGCCCGTCGACACCGATCGATCGGACCCTAACGTTGAAGCGTACGCACGGAAAAACGCCGATCATGCGCGACATACTCGCCGAGAACCTCTCGGGAATGGCGGTTCAGGGGACGAACGCGACCGAACTCGGCATGCTGTACAACGTGACGATGGATCTGAAGACCGGAAAGCTCCGGAACCTCGTCGTCGATCCGGGCGAGCGGACGGTCGACACGGAGTTCCAGACCGACGAACAGGGTCGGATCCACATCCCCGTCACCCGCGTTCGGGCGATTCAGGACCACATCACGATCGCTACCTGACGTATGCAGGTTCTGGACGCGTCGGCGTTTATTCACGACTACACGACTGACGATCCCATCGCGACGATTCCGCTGGTTCGCGAGGAACTGGAGGACGAGTCCGGCTACCGCTTCGACGCCCTCGAGGGATCGGGGATGCGGCTTCACATCCCGAACGCCGAGACGATAGAGCGGATCGAGCGCGCTGCCACCGAAACCGGCGACAGGGAGACGCTCTCTCGGACCGACATCCGACTGCTGGCGGCTGCCTTCGAGCTCGATGCGACGCTCGTCACCGACGACTACGCGATGCAGAACGTTGCCGACAAGCTCGAAATCGACGTTTCCGTCATCGAACAGGACGGGATCGAACGGCGGCGCAACTGGCAGTTCCAGTGTCAGGGGTGCGGTCGGACGTTCGAGAATCACCACGAGCGCTGTCCGATCTGCGGAAGCGATCTCGAGCGGAAAAATCCGAGCTAGTCGAGTTCTTCCAGCCCCGTCTCGACGAGCTGCTTGAGTACCTCCTGTTCGGTGAGTCCGTACTCGGCAGCCAACCCCTCCACCCGATTTGCCATCCGCTCATCGCAGAAGAGGGTATATCGATGCATTGGGAACGCCTACCACGCTGGCACCCTTAAAATTCAGTCAGACGGACGACCGACGATGGACTGACAAGGCTCATGGATGCCGGCCCCGTACCGCCGCACAATGTCGAGTGCCGAACGCCGATCGCCACCGCTCGCCGTCGCCGAGGCGGCCGGGTTGGGTGTGGCCGGACTGCTCGTCGGCAGCGTCGTCGCAGTGCTGCTGTACTCACTCGCGATAGGGATCGCGCCGCCGATCTCGGAGTCGCTGCCGGCACAGAACGTCCTCATGACGTTCGGTCAGGGAGTGGGGATCGTCGCCGCCGCCGTCTTCTACCTTCGGGTGAACGATCTCGGGGTTTCGTTCCTGCGGTTCGAGTGGCCCGGGGCAAAGGACGTCGGCTGGGCACTCCTCACGACGGTCGCGCTGTTCGCGCTGTTCGTGATCGGGGTGTCGATCGCCGATCTGATTGGGCTCTCCCCGACGGAACACTCCGTCGCCGACCGGGCTGAGGAGGACCCGCGCGTGCTGCTCGCGCTCGTTCCCGCCGCGGTTCTCGTCACTGGTCCAGCCGAGGAGTTGCTCTACCGCGGCGTCGTCCAGTCGCGACTGGTCACGGCGTTCGGAACCGCCACCGCCGTCGCGGTCGCGTCGGTGATCTTCGCGCTCGTGCACGTCCCGGCCTACGCAGCCGGCGCCGGTCTCGACGCGTCGCTCTTGACGACGCTGGCGCTTCTGTTCGTACTCGGCGCCGTACTGGGCGCGGCCTACGAGTACACCGGAAACCTCGCCGTTCCGATGCTCGCTCACGGCTTTTACAACGCGGTCGTCTACGGAAGTAGCTATCTCAGTGCAGTCGCCTGATCACTCGATCCATCGGACTGTCTTCTCGGCGACGGCGTCGGCTTCCTCGAAGTCTCCTCCACCGAGCAGTCCGCGCGCGGCCCGCTTTCCCCACTCGACGGCCGGCTGGGTGAACGTCTCGACGCCCATCAACTCCCCGCAGAGCACGCAGGCGGCCTCCATCCCGTAGAGCAGTTCGCCGATCCCCTCGGCGTCGAGGCGATCGACCTCGATCCGGACGTTTGGCTGGCCGACCGCCGCAAGCGACGCCTCCGTCGCCTCGAACTCCGCGTCGAGCAGTTCGCCGAGCGTCTTGCCACCGAGATACGACAGTTCCTCGATGTCGGTGTCGGGGATCGCCAGGTCGTCCCGCTCGCGTGGGCGGACGAGCGTGACGAGCTTGTCCTTTCGCCCCGCCCGATAGAGCTGCAGTTGGGAGTGTTGATCGGTCGCGCCCAGTGCCCGCGCCGGCGTCTGTCCGAGTCCGTCCTTCCCCAGGCTCTCGGCCCACAGTTGGGCGAACCACTCGCCGAACGGTTCCAGCGACTCGGCGTAGGGGACGAAGGCGTTCGTGGTCACGCCGCGATTCTCCAGGGCGTACGCGACCGCACCGTAGGCGTAGGCCGGCGTCTCGAAGAGCGACGGCGACAGCGACGCTCGCCCGGCAGCGCCGCCGTCGATGACGCCGTCGACGTCGCCGCCGAGCGCCGCTGCGGGGAGCAGACCGACCGGCGACAGCGCGCTGAAGCGCCCCGGAACGCCGTCAGGAACCGGAAGCGTCGGGAGGTCGTGAGCGTCGGCCAGTTCCCGGAGCGGGCCGCTGTCGCCGGTCGTGACGATCGTTCGCTCGGTCCAATCGACGCCGGCGGCCGCGAGCGCCTCCCGCACGACGAGGAAGTTCGACAGCGTCTCGGCGGTCGTCCCCGATTTCGAGACGACGTTGACGAGCGTCCGCTCCAGCGGAAGCCGCTCGAGCAACCGGCGGTTGTATACCGGATCGACGTTGTCCAACGTGTAGTGGCCCTCCAGACCGAGTGCAGCCGTGACGGTGTCGGCGCCGAGTGCGGAGCCACCGATGCCGACTGTGAGGACGGCGTCGGGATCGAACCTCGCGAGTGCGTCTCGGATCACGGTCGGGTCGGTGTCGGACGGCAGTCCGAGACTCGCGTAGCCGAACTCCCGGTTCGCGAGCCCGCTGTCGATCCGCTCGTGGGCCCGCCCGACTCGCTCGTCGAGTCGGTCGAGAACGGCTTCGGAGAGCCCGTGGCTATCGGCGGTCGCGATCACGTTGCCGATATCGACGTTCATACCGTATCGCCGACCGGCGCCGATAAGGTATTGGCGGTCAGCGATCGGGCCGTTTATTCGATCGCCTCCCGTACGTGCTCCAATGGCTGACGACGGCTACTCGGGCGTCTTCGGTGCCTTTCCCTATGCCTTCCGGCGCAGCGACTCGCGGCTGTTCCGGTCGTACGTCCTCGTCGGCGGGCTCCTCGCCGCCGCGCTGGCGCTGTTTTTCACGTTCGCCGTCGTCGTCTCGATCGCCTCGACGCTCGGTACCGGCGAGGGGACGATCACGTTCGTCCGCTCGATCTTCGTCTTCCTCGGCCTCCTCGTCGTCGCGCCGGTCGTCGCCCCCGTGCTGTTCGTGGCCCGACGACACCGTCGGACCGGAAGCGACGGTCGCTACGACGCGGGGCTGGCGCTGGCAGGCTACTGCTTCGTCGTCGCGACGTACGCCGGGCTGGTCGCGTCGATGCCCGCAAGCTTCGAGCTCGACGGTGAACCCGTCACGCGCCCCGAACCGTCCGGGCTGTCGGCTCCCGTCGTCGAGATCCTCTATGGGATTCCGGAGCTGTTGTCGTGGACGATCCCGTTCGCGGCGGCTATCGGCATCTACGTCGCTCACCGGCGGCTCGGTTGAGCGCGAAACGCGGAAAAGGATCGAGCGCGTTCCCGAACCATGGACGAAACGGACGGTCGGTTCCTCGTCACGCACGCCGACGACGACTCGGCCGTGCTGAAGGACGTCGATCGCGGACAGGTCCACACGCTCGGCGAGAACCCCGGCGTCGAATCCGGTGACGTGATCGACGGTACGGTCGCGCCCGAGCCGCCAATGGAGGTCACCTACCGACTGGTCGACGTCGAGCGACGCCGCTCGGTCGGTATCGAACGGAGTCCGGAGCCGCCGACGACCCAGGAGCGGACGATCGCGACCGAGCAACCGGTCGGCGAGCTCACGCGCGAGGAGCGCGCCGGCGTGGGCGAGATCCACGTACTCACGGTCCCCGACGGGGAGACCGACGACGCGGTCGACGACGTCGTCGACGACGAGGCGACACTCGTCCGCGCGGCGCGACTGGACGTCGACCGCGTCGAAGTGCGGTCGGAACCGGGCGTCGTCAGCGTCCGGTATCTCCCCTGACCGATAGTGGGAAGGGAAGGCTTATTCGGCACCGTTTCACATCGGAACGCATGGACGTTTCGGTACCGACGGTCGACTATGCCGACTACACCAATCGGCAACTGGTCGCGATACCGCTCGGACTGCTGGCGGTGGCGCTCGGTATTCTCGCGATCGCCACGGTGGTGACCGGCGCTCCGGTCGCGCTCGGAATCGAATTCACCGGGGGGACCGAAATGCAGATCGCTACCGACGACTCCCCCGAGGAGATCCGCGCGACGTTCGACGGCGAGGTCCACTCGCTCACCCCGATCGCCGGACAGGCCAACACGTACCAACTGGAGTTTCAGACCGACGACGCCGATCCGCTGATCGAGCAAGCCGAGGGGTCAGGCTACGATATCGAGTCGGTCGGCGAACGGTCGGCGAGTTTCGCGGCCGACTCACAGCAGCAGGCGATAATCGGTCTGGCAGTCGCCTTCGCCGGTATGGCGATCCTCGTCTTTCTCATGTTTCGGACGTTCGTTCCGTCGATCGCCGTCGTCGCCTCGGCGTTCTCGGACATCATGATCCCGCTCGCGCTGATGCGGCTGTTCGGGATCGAACTGACGCTCGGTACCGTCGCGGCGCTTCTGATGTTGATCGGATACAGCGTCGACTCGGACCTGCTGTTGAACAACCACATCCTCAGACGTCACGGTGACTTCTACACCTCGACGTTCCGGGCGATGCGAACCGGGGTGACGATGACGGTGACGTCGATCGCGGCGATGATCGTGATGACGATCGTCGCCACGCTGCTCGGCGTCCCGCTGCTTCCGGAGGTCGGGATCGTGCTCGTCTTCGGACTCACCGCCGACCTGATGAACACGTATCTGCTCAACGTGAGCCTGCTTCGCTACTACAAATACGAGGGGATCGCCAAATGAGATCACCACAGTTCAAGAAACACTGGCGCGTCTGGCTGCTCGTCCTCTTCGTCGCGCTGAGTACGTTCGCGCTGTTCGCGCCGGCCGGCGGCGACGACGCCGAAGCCGTCGAGACCGAGGAACCGACCGCCTCACAGTTCACGAACCTCAAGTTCGGGCTCGAACTCTCCGGTGGGACGCAAGTGCGGGCACCGCTCGTCGGGATGACCGCGACCGGTCTCGAGATGGAACCGGACGACGAGAGCCAGGTCGAAAGCGCCGTCCGGGAGCAACTCGATCTCGGCGCTGGCGACATCCGCGTCGACGCCCGAGAAGGTATCGTCGAGGTGTACGTCGACGAGCACGTCGGTGACGTGACCCGCGAGGAGTTCGCCGAGGCGCTCGGTGCCGCCGGGCTCGACGCGACGACCGGCGACGTCCGGATGGGCGTCACCGAGCAGACCCGGGACGGAACTGAGGACGGACTCAACGAGCGGATCAATCAGGGCGGACTCACCGGCGGCAGTGCGACGCAGGTGGCCGGGCCGGGCCAACATTTCATCGTCGTCGAAGTGCCCGGCGCCGACCGTTCGGAGGTCATCGAACTGATCGGCGAGCGCGGTCTCGTCGAGATCGTCGCGCTCTATCCCAACGAGGACGGCGAGTACGAGAGTCGCTCGCTCGTCGACCAGAACGACTTCACGACCGGATCGGCCCAGCAGGAGGGCGGGGAGACGTGGGTGCCGATCACGCTCGGCGAGCAGGCCGGCACCGACTTCGCGGCCGCGATGCGGGAACTCGGCTTCGCTCAGGACGGCGGGACGACCTGCACGTACGACGACGAGCTCTCCCTCGAGGAGAACATGGAGGAGGATCCCGGCCGATGTCTCATGACCGTCCTCGACGGGGAGGTCATCTTCGCGGCGGGCGTCTCCTCCGGGCTGGCGAGCTCCTTCGACGACGGCTCCTTCGAGAACGATCCCAGCTACCGGACGCTGACGAGCGACTTCGAGGAGGCCCGTCAGCTCGAGATCAACATCCGTGCTGGCGCGCTCCCGACGACGCTGGACATCGACAACCGCGGGACGACGTTCTTCCTGCTGCCGAGCCTCGCAGAGCGGTTCAAGCCGCTGTCGCTTCTCACCGGCGCCGCGGCGGTCGGCGCCGTCGCGATGATGGTGTTCCTCCGCTATCGGAAACCCGAGGTCGCCGCGCCGATGCTCGTCACCGCCGCCGCGGAGGTGTACATCCTGCTCGGCTTCGCCGCCGCCGTCGGGTTACCGCTCGATCTCTCACACATCGCCGGCTTCATCGCGGTGATCGGTACGGGGGTCGACGACCTCGTGATAATCGCCGACGAGATCATGCAACAGGGTGAAGTCAGGACCTCGAGGGTGTTCGAGTCGCGGTTCCGCAAGGCGTTCTGGGTGATCGGTGCAGCGGCCGCGACGACGATCATCGCCATGTCGCCGCTCGCCGTGCTGTCGCTCGGTGATCTCCGCGGGTTCGCCATCGTCACCATCGTCGGCGTGCTGATCGGCGTTCTGGTCACGCGGCCGGCGTACGGGGACATCCTCCGAATCCTCGTGTTGGACGACTGACCGTCCCGGCTTCGAAGCGTTTTCCCCCACCCAAACGAAGGGGAGGTATGACCTTCCGTGACGGGACGCTCGTCGACTGGCATCCGTGGGGCGAGGAGGCCTTCTCGCTCGCCGATCGGACCGCTCGCCCCGTACTCTGTTCGCTCACCGCACCGTGGTGTGAGTGGTGTGAGACGATGGACGAGGAGACGTACTCCGATCCGAAGATCGCTGCGAACGTCGGCGAGAGCTTCGTTCCCGTTCGGGTCGACGTCGACCGACAGCCCCGGGTTCGAGAGCGGTACAACATGGGCGGATTCCCGACGACCGTCTTCCTCACTCCCGCCGGGGAGGTGCTCTCCGGAGCGACGTACATGGGTCGGGAGGGAATGCGACAGGTACTCGACAGCGTCCGTCGATCCTGGGACGCGAAGGGGGCCTCGGCCGGGCGCGTTCCGCGAGCGCTCGGAGGGGAGGCTCCCCCCGGCGGCGAGGTGACGGCCGACATCGAGGCACACATGGTCGAGCAGGTCGCCGCCGCGTTCGACGAGGAGTTCGGCGGCTGGGGCAACGGGGCGAAGTTCCCGCTGACGGACACCGTCGCCTTCGCGCTGAAGCGGGACCGCGACCGGGCGACGCGGACGCTCGAGGCGATTCGGACGCACCTGCTGGACACCTACGACGGCGGCTTCTATCGGTACACCGAGACGAGACGCTGGGGCGAACCTCACCGGGAGAAGCTGACCGACGAGAACGCCGCCGTGGTATCGGCGTTCACCAGCGGCTACCTCTACACCGGTGAGGAGGCCTACCGCGGCGCAGCCGAGCGGGGGATCGACTATCTGACGACGACGCTGTGGACCGGCGAGGCCTTCGCCGGCAGTCAGGCGGCGAGCGACTACTACCTCCTCGAGCCGACCGAGCGGGAGGAGACCGAACCGCCGCACGTCGACGAGACGGTGTTCGCCGACCGGAACGGGATCGCCGCGGCGGCGCTGCTCCGGTTCGCCGCCGTCACCGACCACGACGGTGCGGCCCGGTACGCCGAACGCGCGCTCGAACACGTCCTCGACGAACTCGTCGAAGACGGCCGAATCGCCCACTACGACGGCGGCGAGACGGGGTTGCTCGTCGACCACGCCCGCCTGCTATCCGGGCTCACTGCTGCGGCGCAGCTGCTCGGTCCCGACGAGTGGCTCGCCCCGGCGCGAGCCATTGCCGACGACGCGATCGATCGGTTGCAGGCCGCCGACGGTGCGTTTCTCGACGGAGATCCGGCCGGAGCCGGGCTGCTCGATCGGCCACTCCGGCCGCTGGAGGCCAACGCCGTCATCGCCAACGGGTTGCTCGACCTGTGGGCACTCACCGGTACGGAGCGGTATCGATCGGCTGCCGGCGACGCGATCGGCGCCTTCGCCGGCGCCTACGACCGGATGGGCGTCGAAGCCGCCGAGTACGCGACGGCCTGCGCTCGCTACCACTACGATCCGCTCGTCATCAGAACGCCGCCAGCCGGCGAGGAGCTCCATCGGGCGGCGCTGCGGATCGCCGACCACGAGAAGGTCGTCGTCCCCGAGGAGCGTTCGGACGCGGTCGCGGTTCGATCCGGCGTCGAAACCGAGCCGGCGACGACGCCGGATGCGTTGCTTGAGCGGGTGGTCGAGGAGCCGCAGTTCGACTGAGCGCGCCGTCCGGACGTTTATAAACGTTCGTGCTGTTTGTCGAGTAATGGCGACGCTTCGAGATCTCGGCCTCTCCGAGTACGAGGCGCGGGCCTATCGGTCGCTGCTCGAGCACAGCCCGACAACGGCCAAGGAGTTGTCGCGAACGAGCGACGTCCCGATGGGACGGATCTACGACGTACTCAACAGCCTGGAGCAGAACGGACTCGCCCGCTCGCAGTCGGCCTCGCGGCCGAAGAAGTACGTCGCCGTCGAGCCGGACGCGGCGCTCGATCGACTGCTCGCGGACCGTCGGCAGGAACTGGCCGAGAAAGCCGACCAGTACGAGGCGATCGTCGAAGAGCTCTCCGGGGAGCTCCAGTCGCCACCCCCCGTCGACGAGACGTTCTGGACCGCCGCCGTCGGGCCGACCGAGGCGGTCGAGCTGCTCGTCGAGCGGATTGCCGCAGCCGATCGCTCCATCGTGATGGTGCTGTCGACCTACACCGAGCAGTTCTTCGACGTCGAGGACGCCAGCCCGCTCATCCTCGACGAACTGGCCGCGGCGCTAGATCGTGGCGTCGAGATCCGCCTCCTCATGCTGTCTGATCTCGTGGTCAAGTTCCCCGAGACGGTCGGCGAGCGCTACCGCACTTCCCTCGCCGAACACGAGCGCTTCGCCGTCCGTACGGGCGAAGACGTCTCCAGCACGTTCGCGCTGGTCGACGAGGGGGAGGTCGCGATCGAGGTGCCGCACCCGCTCCAGCGTCAGGAGGCGTTCGCGATGATCGATCTCAAGGACCAGGAGTTCGCCGACGAGGTTCGCGCGGAGTTCGAGCCGCGCTGGCGTGCGGCGTCGGAGTTTTCGCTGTGAGATCGGCTCCCCGCAGCGATACCGGTGGCGGTTAGCTCGCGTCGCCGCGTATCTCCTCGCGTAGCTGCGCGAACTCCGCGACGCGCTCGGCGTGAGCGTTGTGCTGGTGGATCGACTCGTCGTTCGACTGTTCGATGTAGACGACGGCGTCGTCCGGGAGATCCGGGTAGCGTTCGACGATCCCCTCCGCCATCGCCCGAACGCAGTCCTCGACGAACTTCGCGTCGCTGTGGGACTGATACGTCATGTGGTCCTCGTCCGGTCGCTTTGCGAGGTTGTAGATCCGCGCGCTCATCGAGTCGCGCGCGATCCGGATCAGTTCGTTGAGATCGACCTCCGGGGACCCGTCCGTCTCGACTGTCAGCGTCGCGTGGCCCCGCTGGGAGTGGCCCGGCTGAGGTACCTCCTCGAGGAACGCATCGATAGTCTCCCGGTCGACGTCGAGCCCGTCGAGAACGTCGCGAGCGCGCGACTCGGACATTCCCTGTGAGCAGGGACAGACGGTCATCCCGACGACGTGACAGCCGATCTCCTCGCGGGTTCCGTTCTCCGTCGCGGTCGCCGAGGCGACGATGTCCGCGGTCGCCTGCGTCGGACGGTCGCTGGCGGGCGTCCGCTCGCGGATGACGTATTCGGCTTCCATGCGAACCTCCGCACGGCTGGTGTACTCGTGCTTTTCGAGGAGTCGCTCGGCGACGTCGCCGCAGACGTCCTCGACGCGGAGGGCGGGTTCGGAAACGGCGTCTTCGAGCATCTCGTCGACGACCTCCATGTTCCGGCTCATGTCGGCGCCCTTCCGCCAGCTCGGCAGATCGACGAACACCTCGAAGTTCGCCATGAGGACGATCGGGCGGTCGTCGTCGCGATGGAGTTTGAGGAGCTTCTCGACGCCGGTGACGCCGACCCGGTTGAGGCCGACGCTCACGTCGGGACTCGACGCCTGTACGTCCGGCAGCTGCTGACTCATTGCGTATATAAACGATCGCACCGGCGTTAGGACTTTCGAAAGGGGAACCGCTAGGCCAGCTTCCCCAGTGCCGCGAAAAATTCCAGCGGCGGCCCGGCGATCCGGACGACGTCGTCGGCCGTTTCGATTCGAACCGTCGCCGGCGGGGTCACCTCCTGTCGCGTTCTGCCGTCGGCGACGACGTACGCACGGTCGGCCGCTTCGACTCGAACCGTGATCTCCGCGTCCAGCGGAACCGAAAGCGAGGGCATCGGGCCCTCCGAGCACATCTCCGTGAGGAGGAGCGACTGGACGTCGGGGTGGACCAGCGGACCCCCCTCGCTGAGGTTGTACGCAGTCGACCCTGTCGGCGTCGCGACGAGCAACCCGTCGGCGTGCGTTCCCGAGTAGAGCTCCCCGTCGATGCGCGCTTCGACCCCGACACCTCCGCCGCGACCGCGCTGTGGTCCGAGAACCGTGATCTCGTTGACCGCCGCCGGCAGCATCCATCCGTCGCCGGACGCGCGCACCTGCGGGAGCTCCTGACAGCTCACGTTCCCGGCCCGGAACTGATCGACTACCCTCTGGGTCTCCTCGATCGCGTCCTCGGGCGCGACGGCGTTGAGGAAGCCGACCTCGCCGAGGTTGATTCCCATGATGGGGGTCGGCGACACCTCGCGGGCGGCGAAGAGGAACGTCCCGTCGCCGCCGATCGAGACGACGAGATCACAGTCACCGAGTTCGTCGACGGGGCGACCACGCCGACCGATCGAACTCGCGGTCGCGGCGTCGACCGAGACCGTACAGTCGACGCCGCGTCGAATCTCGGCGGCGATCTCGGCGGCGTGGGGGTTATCCTGCTGGGCGACGATCCCGACGTGCATCGGCGGTGGTTCGCCGCCGGGTGACTAAAGCCCTGTCACCGCCGGCTCGTTCGCACCCGCCCGTCCTCTACGACGAGGCGAACGCCCGCACGGCGAAGCCACGTCGCCGATCGACCGTCGGCGTGTAACAGCACCTCCGCGAGATCGGACGGTTCGTCCACGTCGACCGCGAGGCGGAACGAATCGACCGTCTCGACTTCGGCACCGATTTCGGCGGCGATCTCGCGGTGATCCCGAAACGACGCGCCGTGGTAGTCGACGTAGAACTCCGGATGGTGGACGACGAGGGCGTTCGTACCGCCGCCGAGTCCGGGTGCGATCGCCACGTCCGAATCGGTGCCGAAGAGTGCTCTCAGTGCCGCCGGTGTCGCGAGCGCCAGATCGGCCATCACGACCGCGACCGGCGGTTCGAGCCGAGCGTTGACCGCGTCGGACAGCGGACGGTCGTCGACGACCGTTCGCGCCGGCAGTTCGATCGGGGCCGTCGCCACGACTGTCGGCTCGCCGCCGGCGTTTCGGACTGCGTCGAGGACATCCGCGAGCATCTCGCGAGAAAGGGCCGCCCGTTCGTCCTCGTCGAAGACGTCCGCGAGCCTCGTTTTCGGTTCGCGAGCCGCGAACGGCACGAGGACGTCCATCTTACCGGAGTCTGCTCGGACCCTGCTGGCGCTTCTTGTAGAGGTAGCCGAGCCCGACGATCACGAGCAGTGCTGCGACGCCGATCGCGGCGTAGGTGAGGAGCGTCTGCGTTCGTTCGGTTCCCGTCGCCTCGTCCTCGGCGCGCTCGGCGAGGCTGATCGCGTTCTCGAAGTTCCCGGCGTCGTACGCCGAAATGGCGCTCTCGAGCGTGCTCCGTGCCTCGTCGTCGTCAGCTCGATCGACGGCGCCGTTGGCCTGGTCGATCCGTTCGCGGGCCTCTTTGCTATCAGCCGTGTAATGGTGGACCTGGTACTCGTCGATGTTCCCCTCGGTTCCGCCGTCACGGACGAGATCGAAGTTCGCGTACCGGAACGTCTCCACCGGTTCGTAGCTAAACGCCTCGATCTCCGGGGCCGTTCCGGTCACCCGAACGTGAACTTCCTGGGTGCTCTCGTCGATGTCGATCTGTTCGGTGAACTCCCCGCCGTCGTAGGTGTTCTGTTCGACCTGGTTGCCGGCCTGGTCGTACTTCTGGACGGTCCACGTGACGTTCGTCATGTTCGTCTCACCGCGGAGCGTCCACGATTCGAACTCGTCGTAGAGGTTCGTCAGCTCGAAGGTCGCCTCCGTCTCGGCACCGGCTTCGACCTCCTCGGGGACGTCGTCGGACGCGCTGTCGACGGCCGCGGCCGGTGCGGCGATCAGCGAGACGGCGAGCAACCCGACGAACGCGAACGCCAGCAGCTTACTCCTCATCGTCACCGTACTCTATGAGCTTCTGCAGGTCCTCCTCGCTTCCCGCCTGAAGTTCCTCGACGTTCTCCTTGGCCTCGATCGCCATCCGCTGCATCTCCTTGACGCGCGGAATGTCTGTCACGCCCGAGAGAACGACGATCGCGGCGACGCGGTTCTCGTTAGGCAGCGGATAATCCCCCGCGCGAACCTCGAGACAGCCGGTCGTCTCCTCGAGCCACTTGCGCGCTTTGTCGATCCCTTTCCGATTGAGGTGCTCCGGTGGTCCGGAGACGAGCAACAGCGCGCGCTCGGTGCTGTCGACCTCACACTGGAGGGTGAGCTTACCGAGCGTCGCCCGGCGAACCAGGGAGGTGATCCGGTTCGTCGCGTCGCCGGATTCGCTGATCCCGTCGCCGTTGGCTCCGCGGAAGCGGTCGAGAAGGCCCCTGTCATGTCGTTCGATCTCTTCGGACGCGTAGCCGACGCTCGTGATTCCCTGCTCACCGAGGGTGTTGATGATCTCTGAGGCGTCGACGACGGATTCGGCGACGTTGTCGCCGAGCGCCTCGATCTCCCCCGCCGAGAACAGCGCGCCGAAGCGGCTGACGATTTCGGCGTTGATCTCCGAGTACCCCTCGTGGAGGCTCTCCCCGCCGCTTTTGAACGCGTCGTTGTCGAACGCGAGCAGGTTGTCGACGCTCTCGACGAACTGCTGGAACGATCGCGCGGCGTTGCGGTTGTAGATCCCCCCTTCGTCACGAGCCGGAAGAATACCGAGACCGTAGACTGGCTCGACGTAGAGCCGCTTCAGGTGTTCCGCGAGAATCGGTGCGCCGCCGCTTCCGGTCCCCCCGCCGAGTCCGGCGAGAACGAGGAACGCGTCGACTTCGCTCGTCGTCGTTCGGTCGATCGCGCTCTGTATCTCTTCCATGTCCTCTCTCGCGCACTGTTCGCCGAGCTCGGGCTCGGTGCCGGCGCCGTGGCCCTTGACCACGGACTGCCCGATGAGAACGCGGTTTTCGTTGGGGACGAACTCGAGGCCCATCAGGTCCGCTTTCGCGGAGTTCACCGCAACCGCGTGGCTGATGATCCCCGTCCCGCGCGTGGAGTCGTACTCGAGAAACCGGTCGAGAACCTTCCCACCGGCCTGCCCGAAGCCGATCATTGCGAGTTTCATAGCGTCACTTACGCTGGGTAGCGGTCCACTGGAAGGATAAGCTTTCGGCCCGCGTCCGACAGTGAGCCGACGCGATTCAGTGAACACGCACCATGTTTCTTGTGTACGTGTGTGGAATAATGTGTGCCTACGCTTCGTCTTCGACGCCGAGATACGACGCGAGCGTCGTCAGTTCCTCGGGCGAGACGCCGAACGCCTCGATGTCGTTGTCCTCTATCGTGCTGTCGAGTTTCAACGAGCGGTACTGGTCCGATCCAACCCGCGGTACGCCGGGAAGGACGTCGAGCACAGCTGTGGGAACGAAATCGAGCGTCGTCATCCCGATTTTCGCCACGGCCATCGGTATCGGAACGACGGTAGCCGATTTGCCCTCAGCCGCGTACGCGAGTTTCGCGACGTCGGCGAGTGTCAGCACTTCGGGGCCGCCGATCTCGTAGGTTTTCCCCACGTGAGAAATGCCGGTTTCGGAGGTTTCCCCTTCGATCGCGTCGGCCATCATCGGAACGAATTCACCGACGTAGATTGGTTGGAATCGGGTCTTTCCACCACCCGGGATCAGCGTCAGGTACGGCAATAGGAGTCGCTTGGTGTTGTGGACGAAATCCTCTCCGTCGCCGAAGACGACCGTGGGTCGGAAGATCACCCACTCGAGATCCGACTCCCGAACGACCGTCTCGGCCTGTCCCTTGGCACGAATGTAGGCGATGTCGCTGTTCGGATCGGCACCGAGCGCGCTCATCTGGACGATCTTCTTCACGTCGTGGGTTTCCGCGGCGCGGACGACGTTCTCCGTCCCGCCGAGATGGACCTCGAAGTGCATCTCGTTGCCCCCGGAGGGCCGAAAGAGCGGCGCAAGCGCGACGAGGTTGACGACGGCGTCCTGTCCCTCGAAGGCGGCCTCGATCGAGTCGTACGCGGTGACGTCGCCCATCACCCGCTCGACGCCGTCGGGGAGATCGGCGTTCTCCGGATTTCGCGCAAGTGCGGTCACCTCGTGGCCACGCTCGTGGAGTTCGCGACACAGCGCTTCACCGATGAATCCGGTTCCGCCGGCGACCAGAATACGCATACTCCCCTAGATGGTCGGATTCCCCATAAAGGATCGTGGCGAGGCAACCCGCTCGATCGGGGTACTCTTTGTCCCCCCTCGCCACGAACGGATATGCTCATCACGCTGGAGGGGATCGACGGGAGCGGCAAGACGACTGCCTGGGAGGCGCTCACCGATTCGATGTCGGACGCCGTCTTCACTCGCGAGCCGACCGACTCGTGGTACGGCGACGCCGTCGACCGCTCGATCGCCGACGACGACGCCGATCCGCTCGCGGAGCTGTTCCTCTATACGGCCGATCACGCCGACCACCTCGCTCGCGTGATCCGTCCCGCGCTCTCGGACGGCAAAATCGTCGTCTCGGACCGCTACTCCGACTCGCGCTACGCCTACCAGGGGGCGACGCTCTCCGGAACGATCAAACGTCCGATGGAGTACATCCGCGGCATCCACACGCCGTTCACTCGGCCGCCCGATCTGACGCTGTACTTCGACGTTCCCCCCGCTGTCGGTGCCGAACGGGCAGGGGCGACGAACAAGTTCGAGACGGCGGAGTATCTCGAGCGCGTCCAGGAGAACTACGAGCGGCTCATCGAGGCCGAACCCGAGCGGTTCGTCCGGATCGACGCGACTCGATCGCCGGAGGCAGTCGTCGACGCCGCCGAGGCGGCCATCGACGCGGTCAGGTAGTCGGCAGTTCGACCTCGTCGGGTGCGGGCATCCAGAAGTAATCGAAGGCGACTCCCAGCGTCATCGGCAGGAGGATCGTCAGGCCGACGACGGTGTTCGGATCGCCGAGATTCGGGCCGAGCACCGTTCCCGCGACGAGCGTGACGACGAGCAGTGCGACGGGCGTTATCAACAGCGTGTAGAGGACACTCCCCCAGTGGGTCGTCATGTAGACGCGGAACACCCGCGTCAACACGGCGGCGATCGCGGTGTTTCCACCGATGATCGCGACGAGTCCCACGGCTTCGAACACCGAGACCATACCGTTCCTTCGTCGTCCGGCGCCTTTGATCTGTCTCTCGAGATCACTCGAGACAGACGTACGTCTTCGTGTCGTCGACGTCCGCCAATCCGCGTATCTCGGTGGCGGCGGCGTTGATGACGTCGTATACGGCGTCGGCCTCCGCCTCGACGATGAGGTCGAAGTCGCCGGCGACGACGTTGACTTCGGTGACGTGGTTCAGTGTACCGATCGCGTTCGAGAGCGCCTCCGCCTCCCCGGAGCCGGCTTTGACCATGATAAACGCTTTAACCATGGTATTAATTACCATGATCTTCGCCAAAAAGTTTCGCCCGAGGTATGTTAATGGGTAACATTATTGCGTGCTCTCGACGTAGCCTCCAGCATGAGATTCGTTATCGTCGGCGCCGGGAGGGTCGGAATGCGAACCGCTCGCGTTCTCGGCGAGGAGGGTCACGAGGCCGTCCTCGTCGAACGCGAGCGCAAGAAGGTCGAGCGCCTCCAACAGGAGGATTTCGACGTGATCGAGGGCGACGGCAGCGACGAGGCAACGCTCCTGTCGGCCGATCTCGAGAGCGCTGACGGCTTGGCAGCGCTCTCCGGGGATCTGGTGGTCAACTTCATCGCCTGCATGATCGGGAAGGCGAACGGCTGCAGAACCGTCCTGCGCGCCGACAGCGACGAGCGGGAGTACGTCCTCCGGAAGTACGGCGAGATGGTCGACGAGGTGATATACCCCGAGCGGCTCGGTGCGATCGCCGCGAAGAACGCACTCGTCGGCGGTTCGGTACGCGCCGTCGCGGACGTCGCCTACAACCTCCAGCTCGTCGAGCTGACGATCACGCCGAAATCACCGATGCTCGGCTACTCGCTCCCCGAACTGGAGCTACCGGCCGACGCGCGACTGCTCGCGTTCGGGAAAGAGAGCGGCACGCTCGATCTCCCGGATCCGGACGTGTCGCTGGAGGCCGGCGATCGAGTGGTCGTGATCGCCGACTTCGACGTGCTCCGGGATGTCGAACAGCTCATCGTCGGCGAAGCCACTCACACCCGTGCACTGGGTGATGCGTGATGGTCGTCGCCTACGTGATGGTGAAAGCCTACACGGGCGAGGCGGATCGTCTCAAGCGGGAGATCGAGTCGATAGAGGGCGTCGTGAGCGCTCACATCGTCGCCGGCGACGTCGATCTCATCGCGAAGGTCGACGTCGAGACGCCCAGGGACGTCCGGGAGATCGCCGCGACGCGGATCCAGGGGCTCGACGGCGTCGAGGACACTCACACCTACGTCGCGATGTGAGAGCGCCGAACGCGATATCAGTCGCTCGCGGTTCCGCCCGTGCTGCGGGTTCGGTTCGCCCGAGATGGCGGCGGGTAGCGGTCCTCGTCGGCCGCTCGCCACCGGTCGTCCCGCGGCAGCACGCAGCGATCCCGCTCGGCGTTGACGTGACCGTACTGCTCCGGCGCGTTCGCCAGCGGGTGGGCGGGGTTGTCGCCGCTGTCGATCTGCGCTGCCCGGATCTCCGCGAAGCCGGCAACCCGTGCGCGGATACCGCGCCAGTGGTGTGCGGTCGTCTGTGGAACGGAGAACGGATGCGGCGGTCGGTCGTCCGGTCCGCTCGCGGCGATCGTCGCCCGATTCACGTTCGCCGCCAGGTCGTCGTGATCGACGAGGACGCCGATCCGGGCGTTCTCGGGCGCACGCGCGGCGAGGACGTCGAGGCCGAGGTGGAGCGCCCGGTACTCGGCGACGTTGTTGTCCGGAACCGAATCCGGTATCGAACGTCGAGCGATCCGCTCGCCGTCTCGCGTTTCGATGACGACGCCCAGCCCTCCTCTCCCGTCTCCGCGATAGGAACCGTCCGTGGCGACGTAGAAGTCGCGCCGATGGGTCCGTGGCGGGTGTGCGATGTGCGGAGTGGGTGAGTCGTCGAATAGGTTCCGCAGGTCCGGCCGTCGGTAGGCGGCCATGACTCACCTTCGGCGGTCCCCAAATATAAATCCACGGGCACGTTGTAACACCATCGCATCCGGCAGGTAGAAATGATAAACACTTACTTTAGACACGTCTAATCGCTGCCATGGTCGGTGGGAGAACGACGCGTACTGACGGACCGCCAAGCTGGTTGCTCGCGTTCGGTCCGTTTCTCGTCATCGGTGCGGTCGTGGCCGTCGCACTCGCGACGCTGTCGGCGTTCGAGTTCGAGTGGCTCGCCGTCACCGGAACGGCGAACGTCCTCGCGGTGCTCACCGTGATCGGCTTCATCGCCGGCATTCTCCCCGTCTTCGTCGGCATGCTGTGGTTTCCGTACGTCCGGCAGCTCGACGTGACGTGGATTCACGCGGTGTTGGCCTTTTCGGCCGGAATTCTGGCGTTCATCGCCTTCGAGATGGGCGAGGAGGCGATCGAGTTCGCGGTCGAGGTTCCCACGCCGATGCTCGGTGAATCGGTCGCCTTCGCGGGTGCCGTCGGCACGATCGTCTTCATGGAGCTGGTGAGCCGCTGGCGGAAGCGACGGTCGAACGTCTCCGGCGGCGACGGGCTCCGCGTGGCATATCTCGTCGCGATCGGCCTCGGTCTCCACAGCGTCGGCGAGGGCCTCGCCATCGGCAGCGCGTTCGTCCTCGGCGACGCGGGGCTCGTCGTCCTCCTGACGGTCGGCTTCGTCATCCACAACGTCACCGAGGGTCCGGCCGTCATCTCGGCGATCGCCCGTGACCGGACGGCGCCGCCGCTGCGTCACTTCGCCGCGCTCGGTGTGCTCGCCGGCGGCGGCGTCATCGTCGGCGGCTGGCTCGGCAGTATCGTCGACTCCCCGCTGCTCGCGGCCGCCTGCTTCGCGATCGCGTTCGGCGCCATCGTGCAGGTGCTCTGGGAGATGGTCGAACTGATCCGCCGCGACGCGGGCGCGCTCGTCACTCGACGGACGGTGATCGCTTTCGTCGTCGGCGCCGTCGTGATGTTCTTCCTCGAGGAAGTCGTCGTCGACGCGTGGCTGCTGTAGTGCCGCAACGCCTAACCGACGCGTTCGCGAACCGATACGTATGCAGGCACGCGATATCATGACTCGCGACGTCGAGACCGTCTCATCCGACGACGACGTCAGCCACGTCCTCACCCGACTGGCCCGCGCCGACTTCGAGGGGTTTCCCGTCACCGAGGACGGGCTGTTGGTCGGCATCGTCACTCAGAGCGATCTCGTCGATCTCTTCCAACCGTCGGACCGGACGCTGTGGATTCCGGTCGGCTTCCCGCCGTTCCTCGAGTCGCTGACCTACGCGATCGACCTCTCGTGGGACGAACTCGACATCGGGATCGACCTGGTTCGGAACGCCGGCCGACCGATACGGGAGATAATGGTCGAGGACGTCGTCTCGGTCGGTCCCGACGCGACGATCGACGAACTCCTCGCGATCCTCGCCGACGACGAGCGGGACATCAACCGCGTCCCCGTCGTCGACGGTGCCGGCGTCGTACTCGGGATCGTCGCCCGGCAGGATCTCCTCCAAGCGCTGCGGACCGAGCGAGAGCGGCGAACGAACGACTGATGTCGAAACGTTCAGGAGCACTCCCGATACAGGTTCGGCGTGCGCTACCGGAACGCCGCCCTGTTCTGTCTGCTGACCGCCATCTGGGGGTCGGCCTTCGTCGCGATCAAGGCCGGTCTCGGTGATCCCGCGAACCCGGCGTACTTCTACGACGCCCCCGTCTTCTTCGCAGCGATCCGGTACGAGATCGCCGGTCTGTTGATGCTCCCCTACGCGGCGTGGGCGACCAGCCGCTGGCGGCCGCGAGGTCGCGAGGAGTGGCTCCTCGTCGCGATCGGCGCCACCCTCATGATCGGGGCGTACCACGCCTTTCTCTTCGTCGGCCAGCGCGGTACGACGAGCGCGGCCGCGGCAGTCATCATTTCGCTCTCTCCGGTGTTGACCGCCGCGTTCGCCCGCGCACTTCTCCCCGACGAGCGGCTCTCGCTGCTCGGTATCGTCGGCATGGTGCTCGGACTGGTCGGCGTCGTCGTCCTCACGCGGCCCTCCCTCTCGAATCTGGTCGGCTCGCGGTTCGAGGCGTTCGTCTTCGCGGCCGCGGCGTCGTTCGCGCTCGGCAGCGTTCTGGCCCGGCGGTTCGAGACGGGGCTCCCGATCGAGACGATGGAGGCGTGGTCGATGCTCGGCGGCGGTCTGCTGATGCACGCCGTCAGTGTCGGCCTCGACGAATCGGTTTCCGGCCTCCCGCCGCTCCGGGAAGCCACCGCGATGGTCTACCTCGTCGTCGTCTCCAGCGCCCTCGGCTTTCTGCTCTACTTCGATCTGCTCGATCGGCTCGGTCCGATCGAGATCAATCTCGTCTCCTACGTCGCCCCGCCCGTTGCGGCGCTAACCGGCTTTCTCGTTCTGGGCGAGCGGATCGACGCCGCAACCGTCGTCGGCTTTCTGATCATCGTGGCCGGGTTCGTGCTGATCAAGCGTCGGGCGATTCGTTCGGAGCTTCGGCGCCACTACCGCCGGTAGTTGTGACCGACGACCAGCGCGAGGACGTTCCCGACGAGCAGTGCGGCGAGCAGCGCGTACCCCGTGAGCGTTTCCAGCCCGCTGGCGAGCAGCCCGATCGTACAGAACGGGAGCAGGACGGCCGCCCAGAAGGCACTCGCTTCGACCGGGGAGCGGAGCACCCCGAGCCGTGACTCCGAGGATCCAGTCGCTCCAAGCCCGGAATCGCTGGTCGATGCGGAGGAGGACATGTTACTTAGTTCGTGGTCCTGGACTGACTAATAACCGTCAGAGCCTTCGCATCGTTTCAGAACGTTTCACGGTGACAACGGATCCGTACCGATCGTTTATGGCAGTCGTATATTTATACGAACGATTTCTCGCACCGTTTCGTTCAGTCGAGAGTGAGTACCGAAACCTCGTGCGGCCCTCTCGAGGTCGACAGTTCGACGGTGTCGACGATCGACTCCCGGACTGCTGCGCGCCAGCGCTCGACCGCGCGCTCGTGTCGCAGCCGGTGCGTTTCGGGGGTGTATCGCGCGTCGGGATCGTCGCGGAGTTCGTCCTCGGTGTCGTCCGGCGTCGGGAACGGGGGCGGGCTGGCGACGAGCCGCTCCGGTGAGACGTGTATCGGCGCCGGCTCGTCGTACGTCGACTCCGCGCCCTCGACGTGAATTCGGGCACGCATTCGACCGCTGTACGGTGGTGTTATCCGCACCACGACGCCGGCGTCTCGGCGGACGTTGGCCTCGAGCGCAGTGACGACGTCGTCGACGGTGATGGCGATCGAACGAACGACGGTCGGATCGTCGGCGTCCACGTCGTTCGGGTGGGTTTCGGCGGTCAAGAGCGTGTCGCCGATCGAGGTGTGCATAGCTGAGTCGTACGCGGAGGATCTGTGGACCGTTCGTATTACGGGGAACTACGACTCCGTCGTGGTCGACACGAGCGAGTGTATAGCTGTCACTGCCGTAGTCAGAATTACCGCTTTCTCGGGTGTTGAAGGTAGGGTCGGATGGAGTCCGTGTATGCGAATTGGACAGTACGAGACGGCGGACGGCAAGTCCTGGTGCGGCGTGAAGGCGACCGAAGAGACTGTTATCAACCTCTCCGAAGCCGGTGCTGCCGCCGGAATCGACATTCCTCGACTGAGTACTGACTTACTGGCCAACTGGCAGTGGCGACGCAAGGTCGAGTTGGCGGTCGAGTACGCAGAGGAAACGGGGACCGGCGTTTACGACGCGGATAACGTCGACCGACTCCCTCCGGTTACGAACCCGGAGAAGGTGGTGTGCGTCGGTCTCAACTACCGGGACCACGCCGAAGAAGGCGACAACCCGATCCCCGACGAACCTGTGCTCTTTTCGAAATTCCCGACGTCTGTGTCCGGTCCGGAGAGCACTATCCGCTGGGACCCGGAACTCACCCAGAAGGTCGATTACGAGGCTGAACTAGTCGTCGTGATCGGCCGCGAGACGCGTCGAGTCAGTCGAGAGGCGGCACTCGATCACGTCGCGGGATATCTCGTCGGTAACGACGTCTCCGCCCGTGATCTTCAGCACGGCGATGGCCAGTGGGTTCGCGGCAAGAGCCTCGATAGCTTCGCGCCGATCGGTCCCGAGATCGTCACGACGGACGAGGTCGAAGATCCTCACGATCTCGATATCTGGGCCGAAGTGAACGGCGAGCGAGTACAGGACTCGACGACCGCGAACCTGATATTCGGGATCGACGAGCTAGTCTCGTTCTGCAGTCAGGCATTCACGCTCAAACCGGGTGACCTCATCTTCACCGGAACACCACCCGGTGTCGGCCTCTACCGAGAGCCGCCGGTCCTCCTCGAGGACGGCGACAGCGTAACGATCGGTATCAGTGATATCGGTGAGTTGACAAATAGCTGTGCGTATCTGTAGTTAACCGAGCCCTCTGACGAGACGTCTCATCTCTCGAGCGTCTCGGCGAGAGACTCGATATCGGGTAGTACCAAATCCGGCTCTTCGCCGAGAAACTCTCTCGGATAGTTCTTCTCCGGTCTGTCGAGCCACACCGTCCGCATTCCGGCGTGTTTCGCTCCCCAGACGTCACGCATCGTTCCACCCGAAACGTGGAGGATACGGTTTATCGGCGTCCCCGTTCGGGCCGCACCGTGTCGGTATATCTCCGACTCGGGTTTGTAGCGCTCTATCTCGTCTGCGCTGATCGCGTCCTCGAGGAGGTCGGCTATCTCGGCCTGTTCGAGCATCTCCTGTAGCATTTCGGGATCCCCGTTCGAGATGACGTACATCTCGTATCCCTCGTCCGCGATTCGCTCCATTCCCGGTCGAACGTCTGGAAAGATCGAAAGGTTGTTCTTGTAGACCTCTCGCCGGATGGTTTCGAGAACTTCGTCGGACACGTCGTATCCGTACGTTTCGAGCGCGAATCGGAGCGAGAGCTTCAGAATCTCGTAAAACGGCGTGTACGCGTCGATGTCGTTCGCGATCACCGTGTACATCATGTTCCGGGCTCGCCAAACCCTCGAAACCGATGGGGGGTCGTCGAGCCCGTCGACGTGTTCGGCGAGTGCCGCTTCTTGATAGTCGATGTCGACGAGCGTCGTGTAGGAGTCGAACGTGACCGTCTCTATTTCGTCGAGGTTCATTGAGAGGCAATCCTCTACCAACTGCTTAACCTTTCGCCGTGTGGTAGCAATCACCTCACAACCGCGACTCGCCCCGCCTTCCTCGATATTTGTTCATCAGTATTGCCACTCTTTCATGAGGGTTGAGGGAGAGATACTTTACCGACCACGGTGGCAGGGTACGCATGACGCGCGAAATCACTGCCGAACGGATCCGCTCGTGGATCGACGACGAGCTCGTAGAGAACGTCGACCGGATGCCGGACGACGCTGCGGAGTTCAACTACGTCGTCGAGATGTCGAACGTCTTCGTCCACGTCGTCCGTCGAGAGCCGGACGGTCCGATCCTCGTCGGCCAGCAGATCGAGTACGGCGACGAGATCAGATCGCGAATACGGGAGATGGATCCTTCCGATCGGAACGACCTCGTCGCACGGATCCGAGAGACGCTCACTGCCGCGCCGGTCGTCTACGGCTTTCACGACGAGTACGGCAACAACGTCCGGTTTGCCGACGTCTACCGCGTCTTCCTCGAACACCGGATCTACCCCGACGCAGCGAGCCAACAGATGCTGATGTCGGGGCTGGTCGACGTCTGGAAGGTGATGCGCTACCTCGACGACATCGTCACGCTGATGGGGAGTGTCGAGGGCTGAACGTCGGGACGTAGTTCGGATTTCGACGTCACGCGATGTCGTTTTCGACAGAGTATTTATCACCCTCTCACTTCCATGGGAAGTAGTACCACCGAATACGGGTGATCAGTATTACCAACTATGGATTCGTAATAGACAACCGGAGATGTATCGGGTGCCACGCCTGTACGGTCGCGTGCAAGGCCGAACACGACGATCCGATCGGCGTCAACAAGACGTGGGTGAAGTACATCGAGAAAGGTGAATTTCCGAACACGAACCGGAACTTCTCGGTGATGCGGTGTAACCACTGTGACGACTCTCCCTGTACCGACGTCTGTCCGGTGACAGCGCTCTGGGAGCGCGAGGACGGCATCGTCGACTTCGATCCCGAGCGCTGTATCGGCTGTAAGGCGTGTATGCAGGGCTGTCCCTACGACGCGCTCTACATCGATCCCGAAACGTCGACCGCTGCCAAATGTAACTACTGCTCCCACAGAGTCGACGCGGGCCGAGAGCCGGCCTGCGTGACCGTCTGCCCCGAGGACGCAATCATCGCGGGCGACATGGAGAACCCCGATACGGAGATCACGCGGACGATCTCCGAACAGGAGGTCCAGGCCCGAAAGCCCGAGAAGGGAACCGAGCCGAAGCTGTTCTACGTCAACGGCGACGAGGGGAGTATCACGCCGGGCACGACCGCCCGCGAGGAGCATTACATGTGGAGCGACGCACCGAACCGCACCGAGGTTCAGGGCGGCCAGCGCGAGGACTTCGACCTCCAGCGCGCCGCCCAGTCACTGGCCGACTCCGACGTCTCGCTGTCCGGTGGCGGTGAGGGAGACGGCGACCGGGCCCGCGCAGACGGTGGCTGTGGCTGCGGCGGGAACTGTCGGTGTCGCGGGAACGGTGATCGCCGGTACGCGTCCGACGGCGGTAGCCACGCCGCGACGCCGACTGCGAGCGGTACGGCCGGTGGAGAGAGCGGGTCCAGGACCGAGCGCGCCTACGAACTGCTCCACGAGGAAGCCAGGCGCGTCTACGACGTCGGCGAGAGCCACTACCAGTCGTGGGGCTGGGAGGTGTACTCCTACACCTGGACGAAATCCATTTCGGCAGGGGCGTTCCTCCTTCCCGCGCTGTTGGTCGTCACCGGCCTCGTCGACGCCAGTGCGACGCTGATCGGGACCGCCGCGGCCGTGAGTGTGGCCTTCCTCGGACTGACAGGTGTCCTCCTCGTGCTCGATCTCGAGCAGCCTTCGCGCTTCCACTGGGTGCTGTTGCGTCCGAACTGGCGTTCGTGGCTGGTGAAGGGCGCCTACATCATCACAGCGTTCGGCGCCTTCCTCGGGGCCATCGTTCTCGGCTGGGTGCTCGGCTACGGGAGCGCGATCACTCACCCCGTAACTCTGGTCGTCGGCATCGCGCTGTCGACGGCCACAGCCGTCTACACGGCGTTCCTCTTCAGCCAGTCGAAGGGGCGCGACCTCTGGCAGAGTCCCGCGATGCCGATCCACATGTTCACGCAGGCAGTCATCGCCGGTAGCGCGGTGACGGCCCTGCTGGGGCTGCTCGGCTACGGCGGGCTCGTGGAGCCGTCGCGGCTGTTCCTCGCCGGTGGGCTCCTCGCTCACGCCGCACTCGTCGCCTCCGAGATATTCACGCCGCATCAGACTGAGGACGCCGAAGAGGCCGCCGCACGCATCACTCGCGGGCGGTTCAGCCGCACGTTCTGGATCGGCGGTATCGTCGTCGGGATCGCACTCCCGCTCATCGCACTCGCGGTGGGCGGCGCTCCCGCTCTCGTCGCGGGTGCCGGCGTGCTCGCACTCGCTGGCCTGTTTGCCTTCGAGTACTGCTGGATAATCGCACCACAGACGATCTCACTCGCCTAACATGGGACACGAATACAACATCAGTCGAATCGAGTCGATCGCCGAGAAGTTGGGGCTGCTGTCGGACCGGTCACGCGACACCACGAAACAGCGACAGGGGACCAGCGACCGCGTCGACCCGATCGGAAACGGGGCGCTCACCGACTATCCCGATCCCGACCAGTGGGACGACTGGACGGAGTACGAGTCGTCGGGAGAGCCCCGGAGCTACTCGCTCGTCCCGACGGCCTGCTTCAACTGCGAGGCCGGCTGTGGGCTGTTGACCTACATCGACAGGGAGAGCGGCGAAATCCGGAAGATCGAAGGGAACCCCGAGCATCCCGGCTCCCGCGGAAAAAACTGTGCGAAGGGGCCCGCGACGGTCAACCAGATCAACGATCCGCAGCGCATTCTCCATCCGCTGAAACGCGACGGTCCGCGCGGAAGCGGACAGTGGACGCGGGTTTCGTGGGACGACGCGCTCGCCGACATCGCCTCGCGGATGCGCGAGGCCATCGAGGATGACCGGGGCAACGAGATCACCTACCACGTCGGTCGGCCGGGCCACGAGGATTACATGGATCGAGTGATCAACGCCTGGGGTCTCGACGGGCACAACTCCCACACGAACATCTGTAGCGCCGGGGCGCGCGCGGGATACGCCTTCTGGCACAAATACGATCGGCCGAGTGCGGACTTCGCGAACGCCGAGTTCATCCTCCTGCTGTCGGCGCATCTGGAGTCGGGACACTACTTCAACCCTCACGCCCAGCGCATCATGGAGGGGATGCAGGAGGGCGGAGAACTCGCGGTGATGGATCCGCGCCTGTCGAACACGGCGGCGATGTCCGACTACTGGCTGCCGACCCAGCCCGGTAGCGAGGCCGCGGTGTTGCTCGCGATGGCGAACGTCATCCTCGAGGAGGAGCTCTACGATCGACAGTTCATGGAGCGGTGGGTGAACTGGCAGCAGTTCCTCGACGAAGCTCACCCCGACACCGAGCGGACGTTCGACGCGTACGTTCGCACGCTCGGGGATATCTACGCCGAGTTCACGCCCGCGTACGCCGAGGCCGAGAGCGGGGTCGACGCCGACCGCATCGAGAAGGTGGCGCGAAAGATCGGCGCCGCCGGGGATCGATACGCCAGCCACATCTGGCGATCGGCCGCCTCGGGCAACGAGGGCGGGTGGCAGGTCTCGCGGACGCTTCACTTCCTGTCGGTGCTCACGGGGAGCGTCGGGACGAAGGGCGGTACCTCTCCGAACGCGTGGCACAAGTTCGATCCGCATCTGCCGAACGAACCCCCACGCCAGCGGCTCTGGGACGAGATCCAACTTCCCCGCGAGTACCCGTTCGCTCACTACGAGATGAGCCAGCTGTTGCCGTACTTCCTCAAGGAGGATCGCGGAAAGCTCGCGGTGTATTTCACGCGAGTTTTCAATCCGGTGTACACCTATCCGGACGGATTCAGCTGGATCGAGGCGCTCACCGACGAGGAGAAGGTCGAACTCCACGTCGCGCTCACGCCGACGTGGAACGAGACGGCGTACTTTGCCGACTACGTGCTCCCGATGGGCCACAGCCCAGAGCGCCACGACATTCAGAGTCAGGAGACCCACGCGGGCACATGGGTGACGTACCGCCAGCCGGTGTTGCGCGAGTACGCCGAACGGGAGGGGACGGAGATAGAACACAGCTACGAGGCAAACCCAGGCGAGGTGTGGGAGGAAGACGAGTTCTGGATCGAGCTGTCGTGGCTCGTCGACGAGGACGGCGAACTCGGAATCCGCGAACATTTCGAGTCGCCGTACCGGGAGGGCGACGACGACGCCCCGGCGAAGATGACTATCGACGAGTATTACCGGTACGTCTTCGAGCAGGAGGACCGACTCGTCGACATCGCCGAGGAGCGCGACATGACGCCGCTGGAGTACATGAAACACCACGGGGCGTTCGAGGCGTCGACGAACGACTACGAACTGCACGAGACGCCGCTCGATCCGGCGGTGCTCGAGGCGGACGACGTCGTCGTCGACGAATACGGAACCATCCACCGGCTGCTCGCCGACGAGGCCGTCACGAGGAGCCGCGACGTCGCCGAGACCGACGGGCGGGGCGACCCCCCCGCCCACGACACGGTTACGTCCGATGCACTCGACGGGATCGAGACGGAGGTCCTCGGCGTCGTCGTCGACGGCGAGCCGAAACGGGGGTTCCCGTCCCCGACGGGCAAACAGCAGTTCTACTCGAAGACGCTCGCCGACTGGGGATGGGACGACGTCGAGTACACCGTGCCGCACTACCTGAAATCCCACGTCCATCCGGAGAACGTCGACACGGCGAACGGCGAGATGGTTCTGGTCCCGACGTTCCGGCTGCCGACGCAGATACACTCCCGCTCGTCGAACTCGAAGTACCTCGAGGAGATCAGCCACAACAACCCCGTCTGGATCCACACCAAGGACGCCGATCGACTCGGCCTCGAGACCGGCGACCTCTGTCGCGTGGAGACGGAGATCGGTTACTTCGTCAACGAGGTGTGGGTGACCGAATCGATCAAACCCGGCCTCGTCGCCATGTCTCACCACATGGGTCAGTGGAAGGTTCACCGCGAGGAGGGCGGTGAGATCGAGGAAGGTGGCGACGGCTTCGGTAAGGTGACCGTCGACCTCGACAACGAGGCGAACCAGTGGGGGATGCGGCAGGTTTCCGGGATCAGCCCGTTCGAGAGCTCAGATCCCGACAGCGAGCGCATCTGGTGGACCGACGGCGGCGTCGCCCAGAACCTCACGCACGCGCCGCATCCGGACCCGATTTCGGGCATGCACTGCTGGCATCAGAAGGTGACCGTCGGACCGGCCGACGCGGACGACTACTACGGTGACGTCTATGTCGACACGGACCGGGCATTCGAGATCTACCGGGAGTGGCTCGACAAGACCGAGCCCGCCCCCGGACCGGGAGGGCTGCGGCGGCCGAAGTGGCTCAAGCGACCCATCGCCCCCCCGGCTGACCCCGGACGGGACGACGCGTGGTACGTCGACGGCCCGGTCGGTCGACCCGAACGCTGGAACCCGGACTCCCGATCGCCCGAGACCCCGACAGACGACGGCTGAGTAGATGGCCACGGAACCATCACCCGATCCTGCGGGGCGGGTCGAGCGGGCGCTCGCGGACGCCGAGATCGGTCGGGACGCGCTGTTTACCGGCCTCACGGAACTCGGCGCGGTCGACGTCGACGTCGCCGACGAAACGGCCGTCGTGACCGTCACGCTCCCGATTCCGTCTCGCGATCTCCGCGCAGTTATCGAGCGAGACGTCGGGGACGCGGTCGCCGGGGTCGACGGCGTCTCCGTGGTCGAATGCCGGTTCGTCCCCCGGGTCCCGGAGTCGGGTGAGCGCGTCGACTTCATCCCGGACGTCAAACACGTCGTCGCGGTCGGCAGCGGGAAGGGCGGCGTCGGGAAGAGCACCGTCGCGGTAAACGTGGCGGTCGCGCTCGCAGCCACAGGCGCCTCCGTCGGACTCCTGGACGCGGACGTCTACGGTCCCAACGCACCGGCGATGCTCGGCCTCGCCGAGCGGACGCCCGACACGACGCTCGCGGACCGTATGGTTCCGCGTGAAGCCCACGGCGTGTCGGTGATGAGCATGGGATTCATCGTCGGTGAGGACGATCCCGTCATCTGGCGCGGCCCGCTCGTCGACGAGTTCGTCAAGCAGCTGTTCGACGACGTCGAGTGGGGGGCGCTCGACTACCTGATCGTCGATCTCCCGCCGGGGACGGGGGACACCCAGCTCACGCTCGTCCAGCATCTCCCGGTGACCGGTGCTGTCGTCGTGACGACACCGCAGCCGGTTGCGGTCGACGACGCCCGCCGCGGTCTCCGCGGCTTCGCCGAGTACGGCGTCCCGATCCTCGGCATCGTCGAGAACATGGCCGGCTTCGAATGTCCGGACTGCGGTTCCGAACACGAGATCTTCGACTCCGGCGGCGCTGCTCGGCTGAGTTCGGAGTTCGGCGTCCCGGTACTTGGCGGACTCCCCCTCGACCCGGCGGTCGGAACCCTCGACGGCGATGCGGACCCGCCCGACCCGCCCGGCATCTCGATCCCGGGCGTCGGTCGTCTCCAGCTTCCCCGGACGCGTCAGGAGCGCGAACGCCCCACGAACCTCCCTCCGATCGCGATTCGAGAGGGTGGCGGAGCGTCTCGCGACGCCGCCGAATATCTGGCGACGCGAACCGCCGCACGCGTCAACGAGCTGGTGGGCAGGCGTTCGTCGGGGGAATCCAAAACCTCGGAAGAGTAGACGGCGACGAGCGTCCTTCGTGATGAGGGCGTGAGGGTACGTCGCGCCCCACATCACTGCACGGTTTATCGAAGCGGAATGCTGTCCTGTGGTGAGTCCCCACGTCATATATAGACCCAGTATATTGAGGGGCTCGATGCTTACCGTGGCGGACGTAACCGGTTCACATGAGGGAGATGCTACTGTCAGATTCAGACGACGTCAGTCGACCCTGCCCGATTTTTGATCCGAAGAGTCCGTGCGAGTACGATCGGGTTTCGACGATCATGCGACTACTCGGAAACGACGAGTGTCCAATCGTCAATGCATCTACCCACTACTGTCCAAAGCACACGGATTTAGATACCGAACGTCTACGAACGGTTCCGCTTTCGGACGACGAGTAGCTCGAGGCAGCCGACCACTCGTTGTCGTTTCGCCGGATAGTCTCCGTTACGACTCTCTGGTGTTTTTCGGCGAAATACACTACATACGTGATTCACTTGGTTCATCGCGAGATAGTGTAAAGACTCGCCGCTATCTGGGAAATAAATCAGGGACGTGGGCTACGGGCGAGTAGTGATCTTTTTATACCATGTGTGAGTGAATTGCAGCCATGGTTTGCACCGCACATCGAACGAATTCGATCGGGCGATCGGTGGTAGATACCGGGATACGTCGATCGGTCGAACTCAGTAAACTAACTGAGTACTGCGGCGAACCGTACCACTCACCCGGTACCTTATCCGTCCACCACATCAGACCTATGCGCAAGAATATTAATGTTAGAATGGAGACTGTACGAACTGCTGCCGCACCTGATCGACAGAGCCGTCAAATCAGGAGCGATGTAAAGAGCAGGAACCGCACGATCTGCCTCACGATCTGATATGTCCGAAGTAAACGCTGATCGACACGTCGTTGCCCAGGCCGACGAAATTACGGACGGCGAGCGACTTTTGACTCAAATCAAGGGCCGAGAGATTACCATCTTCCAGTACGACGGGGAGTACTACGCCTATCTGAACTGGTGCGCTCATCAGGGTGGCCCCTGTGGTGAGGGGAATCTGACCGGAACCAGTGTCGCTTCGTACGACCGCGAGACGGGCGAAACGAACGTATCGTGGGAGCACGAGGGTGAGATCCTTAACTGCCCGTGGCACGGCTGGGAATACGATCTCACCACCGGGGACTGTCTCTCTAACGAGAACGTGACGCTGCCATCGTATCCTGTCGAGATCGAGGATGGTCAGATCGTCATCAGTATGTGACCTGTGACCGACGTAGACGATAAGCCGCTGTGGTGGCTCGAGAACGATCGCCTCCGGGTAGAGATGGATCTACCGGAGTATCGTCCCCCTCGATTCACCGACGGGACGTACACTCACGATGTGACGGATCCGATCGAGACACGGCACGGCTGTCGGATCCAGTTCATCGGCGTGAATACGCGCTACCTCGAATCGTGGGAAGTACGTGTCGATGGCACTGCCGCTTTCGAAATCGACCGTCGCCGCGATAAGCAGGGGAACACCGTTTACGAAATGACCGCTGAGAAGTTTCGAGAAGCGGTTGTCCATCAGCTTGAGGAGGGATCGTAACGATACGGACGACGACAGAATCACCGATTATCCGAACGGTTCGATGCTATTTGGTCGTTCGTGTCGAAATGTGACTGCGAAAGCATTCGTCGATAACTGCGTTGGCCCGTCATGGGCTCGCCAGCTCTAATAGCGTACCGTCTCTGACTCAACCGCCTTCCGTCTTTGGGAAACCTTTATCCCCTCGCTTCTGTATCGGACAGTCATGCCTGTCAGTGACAGCCGAATTTCGAATGGAACGGAAAAGATTACTCGACGAACTGCGTTGGCCGGTCTCGGATCGGTAGGCGTTGTTAGCTTGGCAGGGTGTACTGGAGACGAGGGGGAGTACCCATCAGGTGATATCACGGTTCGAATCGTTGGATCGGAGGGTGGCGGAACTGACGCATACGCCCGTAATATCGGTCAGGTCCAGGAGGAGATCCTCGATACCAACTTCAGGTACGAACCTGGCTTTGCGGAAGTCATTCGACCAATTACAGAGGCGTACAACGAGGACTCGGACGGCTACTTCTTTTTGTCCGCTCTGATGCCATCCTTCCAGAATGCGTTCCTGATCCATGAGCCGGACGACATGGAGATCGAGGATTTCGTTCCGATATGCAGCGTTGCGCAGACGCCACTCGCCTGTTACGTAAACGAGAATCTGGGAATCAGTGACTTATCGGACCTGCTCGAACGCTACCGGGATGGTGAACTAACGGCAATCGGGAGCCAGGGGGCTCACACCGCGGTCCTCCTACACTATCTAAAACAAAACGAGGAGTACGATTGGCAGTGGGAGAATATCGTCGAATACGGCGGAGCGTCTCCGTCGATGCAGGCGGTTGCTCAAGAAGAGGTTCCCGCCGCCTTCACGATGGATGGATCGGGCGCGGCGATTATCGAAAGTGAAGAGATCGAAGTGGAGGCCATCGCGATCATGGCCAGTGGCGGTAGTAATATCCTAGAGGACGTCCCGACTGTTGTAGATGAGGGCTATCCGGATATCGACTTTATAGCTCCCCAAAACCGGGCGCAGTGGCTACCACCCGGAACCCCGACCGATATCCGCGATACGCTGGCGGATTCGTTCGAAGAAGCCATACAATCCGATCAGGTCCAAAGCTGGTCGGAAGAGAGCGGATTCCCTGTCGAGTTTTACGACCACGAAGAGGTCATGGATGCGCTAGAAGAGTACGTGAACACGATCCCCGAAATTGTCGATTTCAGCGAAATCTAGGTAGCAGCAAAGTATGAACCAGTATATTGACTATCTACGTAGAAATGACCAGACGACACTACTGAGTATATTCTTGATAATCGGAATTATCGGATTTTCTATGTCTTTTACGTTTTCGGGAGAGTCGGCGTTCTTTCCTCGTGTGACCTCCGGCGTGGTATTAGTCGGAGCCACTTTGTTACTGCTACGCAATAGATTACCCGAGCCACTTTACACCATCGTCAACAAGGATGAACGGCTGATCGGGAACGAGGATACGGACGAGGACGAACTAGCAGCTAGCGAACTCGAAGAGGATATCGGATCTGGACGGACGGACAGCCATATCGTTCTAGCGTTGATGTTTGTTTCCTTTATTATCGTAGCTAGATTTATCGGTTTGCTGTTCGCATCGCCCCTGTTCGTTTTGGCTTACGCACTGTGGACTGAGCAACCTAAACACGTTTTAATCATAATGGTCGTTATCGGTGCGCTCATCCCGTATCTGTTCATGATCTATATCAACCTCCCTGTGATGGATGGAATCCTAACGGAGGCTCTCTTTTAATATGTTCTCTACGGACGTACTCGTCGACGCTGCGGCATCAGCTACGATACTTCAGCTCGGTGGTTTCTTCGAGGCGGTATCTGTGGTCCTTTCGTGGCCCGTTATTGGTTACCTCGTTTTTGGACTCTTACTAGGTATCTTCCTCGGCGCAATGCCCGGCGTTGGCCCGGCTGTCGGCATGGTCGTCATGCTTCCTCTGACGTTTCCGCTCGACGCTCACGTCGCATTAATACTGCTAACCGCGATCTATCTCGGGGGGTTGTACGGGGGGAGTATTCCGGCAATCGTACTGAACGTGCCCGGGACTGCACCAGCTGCAGCAACGACGTTCGACGGTTATCCGATGACCGAGCTAGGAC
Organism: Haloarculaceae archaeon; assembly: GCA_007122455.1. Classification (GTDB taxonomy): domain Archaea; phylum Halobacteriota; class Halobacteria; order Halobacteriales; family Haloarculaceae; genus Natronomonas. The sequence continues at coordinate 69,811 of SKTU01000011.1, forward strand.
GAGCAAAAGAAGCGCTATCTCTGTCGGCAATGAGTTCGGCTATCGGCGGGGTGATCTCTGCAACGATCGTTATACTCATGATCCCGTTTCTGATCTCCTTCGTCCTGCTCTTCAGGACGCCGGATATCTTTCTGATGGCAATTCTCGGTTTACTAATGATCACAATCGTCGCGAAGGGTTCGCTAGTGAAAGGGTTGACCGCTGGCTCACTTGGAATGTTTTTTACTACAGTTGGCGTCTCACCGATAGGTTACGAGACGCGGTACACGTTCGGCTTTGTTGATCTGACCGGTGGTTTAGACTACATCGCTGCGTTGCTTGGTCTGTTCGCAGTTGCCGAGATGATTCGACTCAAGTCGATGGGCGACGAAACCATCGCGGATACTGCGATCAACGTTGAGGGACGGATCTCTACAGCGTTCAATAACTTAATTAAACATCCGGTCGTGTTGGGAAAGTCCGCGCTTATCGGTTGCTTCATTGGTGCAATCCCCGGAGCCGGGTCCACGGTTTCGAACTTTGTTGCTTATGCCGAGGCACTCCGGAGCAGCAATCACCCTGATAAATTTGGAACCGGTGTTCCAGAGGGTGTAATCGCATCTGAAACTTCGAATAGTGCAACTGTCGGTGGCTCTCTCGTTCCCACGCTTGCGTTCGGGATTCCGGGCAGTGGGGCAGCGGCAATTCTCTTGGGGGCGCTGATTCTACACGGAATGGTCCCTGGCCCGGAGATGTTCTCACGAGAGTTGGACGTTACTTATTCGCTGTTCGTGTCGATACTACTGGGGAATTTCGTTATTTTGGCAGTTGGGTTAATGGCAATTCCGTACGTCGGAATTTTGTCACGGATGGACGTTGATCGCTTTATCCCTCTCGTTCTCGTACTCGGTGTCATGGGTGCTTATGCGCTGAATTTCAACTGGGTAGATATCTATTACCTCACGCTTCTCGGGGTTATCGGATACACTATGAAGAAATATAACTATTCAGTCATAGCATTCGTACTCGGTGCTATCCTCGGACCGATAGCAGAAGAGCATCTATGGCGGTCGCTTCAGATCTCTGATGGATCGTGGATGATCTTCGTATCGTCTCCACTTACTGCAACCCTCACAGCTCTTACGTTTATCGTTTTCTTCCAACCTCTCATCGGCTACACCGTCAGCCGCTTCCGGTAACTTCGACACCCTCTATTCATCAAACGTTCGTAACCGATCTCCTGCCCTCTGGAACCCTGTTGTGGACACGAAGCTCTATGCGGAGCTCCCCGTCGCATCAGGTGTTACCAACGATTGCCGGACTCTCAAACCCGAGACGTCGTCCACGAGAGGCGGTGGTGTTCGTCGGGCCGTTCGCTGTCTTATCCTACGTCGACGTCGCCAGATCGCGAGTTGTCCGAACTGTAACTGTATATTGATCGCTAACCGGTTAGACGCCTGCCGAGGTCGTACGTTGTATTATTACGTCGGAGAGTACCGAACGACACCTCTTCTATCCTTTTAACATATGATTTCTATCATTTTGAATCTAATCTTTCCGCAAGCAGAGACATTTGTTCCGCCCACCATTTATCATATACCGGACAAGGTGTATCCGAGCTAGCTATGAAATCAGTGATGAGTAGCTGTCTGAGCTCGTGAGTGCAGGTCCCTGAGACGTCTTGAAAGTGAGGACACTCCGCATAACACTCGACGGCAGGGGATTCTGGGGTCGATGGTGTTTTAGTATCCATGAGCAGGTATTGTCATGGTATACCGTAGCATTATATATACTTGTCGTACAGAGTCACGACCACGTTGCGTAATTTTACTAATATTTGATACAAGTTTTATTCTGCATTTCCCCCCACAAGGTTTATCTATCCAATCGACGAAATCACATATCATGTCGCAAGATGCCATGGTAAAAGATGACGAAGACGCCGTAGCAGAGCGGTTTTCGGATTTAACCGTCGTCGACACCGACGTCCACGTCGGGAGTGCCATCTCTACGGAGGAACTGGCAGCACATCTAGACGAACCACACGCGAGCCGAGCACTGAAAGGGACGACGAGCGTCTTCCCGAAAACGAACTGGGACCGCCAGATGGGTGGAAAGATCGCGGGGGTGGAGTTCTCGGACGCCGACGACTTGTATCAACAGCTCTGCAAGGAGTTCGGCGTCGATTATCCGATCCTAAACACGTTGAACGGACTCAACAAGCTTCCACAGGAGGATCTCGCAGTCAATCTCATGCGGGCCCTCAACAACGTCTTGATGGAGAAATTCGTCGATCAAAAGGACAACTTCAAGGGCCTCATTACGATCGGCACGCAAAACCCCGAAGCGTCGGCGGACGAGATCGATCGGTTGGCCCCGGAAAAGGACGTGGTCGGTGCGTACATTGCAACTGGCGGTCCGATGTATCCGCTCGGGGATTCGCGATACGACGTCATTTACAAAGCCGCGGAGAAACACGATCTACCGATCGTGTATCACGGTCACGCAGGCTCGTTCAACACCGATTTCACCAGACAAAATCAGGCGATAGACAATTTCTTCACAGTTCATCCACTGGCTCACGCGTGGGATCAGATGCTCACCGTCGCAAGCCTGCTAGGTAGCGGCACTCCGGCGAAATTCCCGGACCTCGATTTCGTCTTCCTCGAGGCAGGCCTCGGCTGGGCCCCGTACATGATGTTCCGATATAACAAGGAGTACGCGATTCGACGCAGCGAGGTACCGCTGCTCGAGAAATCCCCCGAACAGTACATTCGTGACCAGTTCTACTTCAGTACGCAGCCACTCGGTGAGCCCGAAAACGCAAAAGACATGGAGCGAATCATCGAGTTAGTCCGTCCGGAATCGATCATGTTCTCGACGGATTACCCGCACTGGGACTTCGACAATCCGGAATCGATCGCGAACATCTTCCGAACGTTTAGCGCTGAAGAATCGAATCAGGTGTTCAATGGGAACGCTATCGACGTGTTTAACCTGAATACGTAACGATAGGATCGGTTTCTCAGGTGAGCGGAATTCTCTGAAATAGTTCTGTGTTGTGAAAATCGCCGGCAGTAACTTGTCCGAAAACGATATACTCTGTTAAATTGGCAGGTCGAACACCTCGGTCGCGTTCTCCGAGAGAACTTTTGAACGTTCCGCCGCGTCGAAGCGTGCCCGAAGGTGGGTGGCAAGCTCCGACGGGTGGTCGAAATCCCAGTGCGGGTAATCCGAGGCGAAAAGTAGCGAGTCAGTACCGACGATGTCTAGAAGCGACTGCATATGCGCACCGTTTATTGGCTCTCCGAGCGGTTGGCTGGCGAAATACATTCGTTCTCGAATATACTCCTCTGGCTGTTTCTCCAAGAGTGGCACCTCGCTCCGCCGCATCGCGGCTTCCTTATTCAAACGGAACATCATGTACGGGACCCAGCCGATCCCTGCCTCGAGGAAGACGAAATCGAGATCCGGGAACTTCTCGGGGACGCCGTGTGCGATGATACTGGTGAGTGTCATCGCTTGGCTCCATAGATGGGCGTTGATGTGGGCAGTGAAGAACTTCTCGAACGCCTGGTTGTACTTCGGAAATCCGACATCGAAGCCGCTGTTTGTTGCCCCGTGATACACCGGCGTCAGGCCGTGGTCTTGAATCGCCTCGTATAGGATATCGTACTCGGGATCTCCAAGCGGTGGCGTCGGCCCGGTAGTCGGAATGAAGACGCCGACGATTCCCTTGTGGTCTGCAACCCGATCCAGTTCTTCGGCGGCAAGATCCGGCTTCTGGGTTGCGACCGTAGCTAGACCTAGGAAATCGCCTTCGTCGAGGAATCGGTCCAAAAGCAGGTCGTTACTGCCGCGCATTAGTGCGACCGCGGCGTCGGTCTGCGAAAGCCGCGAGAGGTTCCGGAAGACGTTTAAAAGCGGATAATCCACGTGAAGCGCGTCACAAACCTCCTCTCGGAGCTGCTCAGGGGTGAGAAGATTTCTAGATTCGACTTTCCCACCCATCGTGGGATCCCACTCTGGACTCTTCAACTGGATGTCGGGTGCCCGAAGCCAGTCGTCGTACGGCGTGTTCACGTACTTTGCGAGTTCCTCCTCGGGAACACTCAAGTGAACGTCGGTATCGACGATCGTTTCCGATTCGAGAACGTCTGCGACGAGACCATCTGCCATAGTGTGATATTGATTCACAAGGGAAAAAATGCTCCGAATGAATTATCGATCCGATCGAGTCGTACTACTCAATCGCTGACGAGCGTCTGTTTCGATCGAATCAGAGATTTAATGATACTGATTTAATATATCCCTCACTTCCCAGTAACTGTCTCACTTACCACAAAGTAACAACCAACTGACATAGGTGCGGATGAGATCTACGGCCGGGATCAGAGTTGACTTACGGAGATTTACGCAACGACCTCGGCCCAGCGATGCGGTTCGGCCACCCTGTCCCGACGACGACAGCCGGCGTGGCACGTCCGGGCGGGACGGTACAGGCGAACGAACGGCTGGACGGTGTTGTCGGCTGATGACGCGGGAGACGTATCCGCGAACGTTGAACCGGCGGGCTGTTATGCTGGCGATCGGTGCCGGGTTCGCTACCTCGGCAATCACGACCGGCGCGTCGGCGAGTCGCGAATACGGCGACGTCGTCGACATCGTCGAGGCCGGCGCGGACGATACGGGTGTGGAACCGATCGACGACGTCTTCAGCGCACACGTCGGCGACGACACGTTGATCGAATTTCCGGATGGCCGCTACAAGATCAACTCGATCATCCTCTACGGCCTCTCCGATTTCGGGATGGTCGGGACGGGCGACGCCGTTCTCGTTCCCGGCGAGGAGTACGATCCGCGGCTGTGGATCGCCGGGACGAACAACCGGAACGTCCGCATCGAGAACTTCACGATAGACGCCACCGAGGACGGTGTCGGGCCGACCGTGGACGTCGACGCCTACGACGGGCTGGTCGTCCGCGACGTTCGAAAGCGCGGCCGTCACGACGTCGACAGACCCGCCTTTGGGTTCAGAATCATCGAGGAGGACGGCGACGGGCTCGTCGAGAACCTGCGCTGTCCCGACGGCGGTGACAGCGTCGGGATCTACACGGATCCGGCGGGGACGATCACCTTCAGAGAGTGTCACCTCGAAGGGTTTTCCGACAACGGGATCTACGGCTCGCTCGCGTCGGGCCCCGTCCACGTCGACGGCGGACTCTACAGGAACAACAACGTTGCAAGCATCCGTCTCAGCAGTCCGGGGAGCTCCGTTTCCGGTGCGACGGTCGTCGTCGACGATCCGCCGAGCGGGTTCACGAACTGCCGCGGCATTCGGATCTCGGACGGTCCGGGTCCCGTTCACGTAGCGGACTGCGTGATACGGATGGAGCGCGGACACGGAACCGGAGGCGTCGTCTGTGAGGGGAGCGGTGGTAGCTTCACCGTGGCAGACACTGCAATCCGGGTCGACGAGGGGTACACCGTTCGGTCGGACGACGACCGCACGAGCTATGCGATCTACGTCGATCCCGAGCGGGACGAGGTCGGCAGCCGAACGATCGAGAACTCGGTGATCAAGGGCGGCGGACATTATCTCGCCCCGATCAGGATCGCCCGCGACGACAACGAGATCCGGAACGTTTGCATCGAACAGTCGGGACACCAGCGGAGCGGCGTCCTCTTTTTGAACTGCCACGGCAACGTCGTCGAGGACTCGGCGATCACCGTGCCCGGGGAACAGATCCGCCTGGACGGGGAGGCGACCGCCGATAGCCGCGGCATCTCGACCGGCGTCGCATGCGAGTGGCCGACGTCGGATCCCGCCTCAGAGGGCGACGTCGTCACGATCGTCGGCGACGGCGAGACGGCTCACTACGAGTTTTCGGTCGACGGTTCCGTGGAGAAGTCGACGGCGTACGGGGGGACGATCAACGAATTCGACACGATTCACGAGGACAGTCGCGTGACCGGTCGGACGACCAACGAGCCGGACTCGTTCGCCTTCACCGGCGATCTCCTCGAGTTCGAGACCGACGCGCCGGTTCGGGTTTCGATCAACGGCGAGGAAGTCGACCCGTCGGCGCTCGGCGGCGACACCATCACAGTCGTCGGCGACGGCGAAACTGTCTACTACGAATTCACGGTGGGCGGTTCGGTGCAGAAGTCGACGGCGCACGGCGGGACGATCAACTCCTTCGACACGATCCACGAGGACGGCCGCGTGACCGGTCGGACGACCAACGAGCCGGACTCGTTTACGTTCACCGGAGACCTCCTCGAATTCGAGGCCGACGGTGACGTGGTCGTCTACGTCGACGGGGAGCCGGTCGAACCTGCCTTCCTCGGGGAATCGATCGTCACGATCGCTGGCGACGGCGAGACGGCTCACTACGAGTTTTCGGTCGACGGCTTCGTAGAGAAGTCGACGGCGCACGGCGGGACGATCAACTCCTTCGA
>SKTU01000059.1 GCA_007122455.1 Haloarculaceae archaeon
TCACCCGGTCGTCGTCCGCGAACGGGTTCTCGAGGTTCCCCCGGTTGAGAAGCGTGATCTCGTAGCCGGCGTCCAGAAACTCCTCGACAGTGTGGCGACCGATGAACCGCGTGCCGCCGATAACGAGTGCGTGCATACTCGTCCCACGAAAGGCAGGACGAAAAGCCTGCGGGTGAAAGCGAAAATCCGTGCCGAATCAGTCGTCGCTCACGACGCCGCCCGTCGCGTCCGGTTCGGCCGACGGGACCGCGCTGTCGGGGAGCTCGGTCCGGACGTCAGCCTCCTCGCGTTCGGCGATGACGTCGGCGTAGACGTCCGACATCACCTTCACGAACAGCTCGAGCTCCTCCTCCCAGTGGTCGAGGATGTACTCGGCGCGATCGGAGTCGGTGTAGGCGTAGTGGTTTTCGACCAGCCGTCGGAGCATCGCCCGATCCTTTCGGTCGAGGTCGCGGCTCGTCGAGACCATGCCATAGTTGACCTTCTCCTCGAAGTCGCCCTCTCGATCGAGAACGTACGCCACGCCGCCGGACATCCCGGCGGCGAAGTTCTTCCCGGTCTCGCCGAGGACGGCGATGGCGCCGCCGGTCATGTACTCACAGCCGTGATCGCCGACCGACTCGACGGCTCCCTTGACGCCGGAGTTGCGGACCGCGAACCGCTCGCCGGCCTTTCCGTTGATGTAGGCCTCGCCCTGCGTCGCACCGTAGAGGGCGACGTTGCCGATCAGGATGTTCTTCTCCGGCTCGTAGGGCGCGTCGTTCGGCGTGTTGATCACGAGTCGGCCGCCGGAGAGTCCCTTGCCGACGTAGTCGTTGGCGGTTCCGGTCAGTTGCATCGTGACGCCCGAGGCGAGAAACGCGCCGAAGCTCTGTCCCGCAGTTCCGCCGAAGTCGACGGTGATCGTGTCGTCGGCCAGCCCCTCGCCGCCGTGCCGCTTTGAGATCCGGTTCGACAGCGTCGCGCCGACCGCACGGTCGACGTTCGATATCTCGCTGTCGATGTGAACCGGCTCGCCGTCTTCGATCGCCGACTCGGCGTCCTCCAGCAGCGCCCAGTCGAGCTGGGCGTCGATCTCGTGGGTCTGGGGATCCGTCTTGTATCGGTCGTCTCCCGCCGGCTCGGCGAGGATCGCCGAGAGGTCGAGCTTCTCGGCCTTCGGGTGGGTGACGTCCTCGCGCTGACGGAGCGTCTCGACGCGGCCGATCATCTCCTCGACGGTTCGGAAGCCGAGCTCCGCCATGATCTCCCGCAGCTCCTCGGCGATGAACGTCATGTAGTTGATGACGTGCTGGGGTTCGCCGGGGAACCGCTGTCGGAGGTTCTCGTCCTGCGTGGCAACGCCGACTGGGCAGGTGTTCTCGTGGCACTGCCGGGCCATCACGCAGCCCGACGTGACGAGCGGCGCGGTGCCGAAGACGTACTCCTCGGCGCCGAGGAGCGCACCGATCGCGACGTCGCGACCGGTCTTCATCCCGCCGTCGACGGCGACGCGGATCCGGGAACGGAGATCGGTCCCACGGAGCATCTGGTTGGCCTCGGCGAGTCCGAGCTCCCACGGCAGGCCGGCGTTCTTGATCGACGTTTTCGGAGAGGCACCCGTCCCGCCGGAGTGTCCGGAGATGTGGACGACGTCGGCGTTGGCCTTCGCGACGCCGGCGGCGATCGTTCCGATCCCGGCCTCCGAGACCAGCTTGACGTTGATATCCGCCTCGGGATTGGCGGCCTTCAGGTCGTGGATCAGCTGTTTGAGGTCCTCGATCGAGTAGATGTCGTGCAGCGGTGGCGGCGATATCAGACCGACCCCGGGCGTCGAGTAGCGGACGTGGGCGATCATCTCGTTTACCTTCTCGCCGGGGAGCTGACCGCCCTCGCCGGGCTTGGAGCCCTGTGCCATCTTGATCTGTAGCTCGTCGGCACTGGTGAGATACGCCGAGGTGACGCCGAATCGGCCGGACGCGACCTGCTTGACGTTGCACTCCTTTTCGGTGCCGAACCGTTCGGGGGGTTCGCCGCCTTCGCCGGTGTTGGACTTCCCACCGAGGCGGTTCATCGCGATCGAGTTGTTCTCGTGAGCCTCCGGCGACAGCGATCCCAGACTCATCGCGGCCGTCGAGAACCGCTCGACGATCGACTCGATCGGTTCGACTTCCTCGATCGGAACCGGCGGTCGATCCGAGTCGAACTCAAGCAGCCCGCGGAGCGACTGGAGCGTCTCGGTCTGGTCGTTCGCCATCTCGGCGAACTCCCTGTACCCCTCGTAATCGCCCTGTCTGACCGCCTTCTGTAGCGTGCCGACGGTCTTGGGGTTCCACTCGTGGGCGATCCCCGACGATCGGTGTTCGTACTCGCCCTGGTGTTCCAGGTCGGGGTCCTCGCTGAATGCGACCGCGTACCGGTTCCGGAGGTCGACCTCGACGTCGCCGATGTCGATCCCCCCCGTGCGCGCGGTGGTTCCCTCGAAGTATTCGGCGACGAAATCCGAGTCGAGACCGACCGCCTCGAAGATCTGGGCGCCCTGATACGATTCGACCGTCGAGATCCCCATCTTCGCCATCGTCTTCAGCAACCCGTCCTCGAGCGCCTTGATGTAGGCCGCGATGGCCTCGTCCTCGTCGGCGCCGTCCGGACCGGCGACGAGGTCGGCGATCGACTGGTAGGCCAGATACGGGTTGACCGCGCCGGCGCCGTAGCCGACGAGCGTCGCGACGTGGTGGACGGCGCGGGGATCGCCCGACTCGAGGACGATCCCAACGTGGTTCCGCAGCCCGTTCCGGACGAGGTGGTGGTGGACGCCGCCGACTGCGAGCAGGCTCGGAATCGGAACGGCGTCGGGACCGGCGTTCCGGTCGGAGAGCACGAGCAGATCGTGTTCCTCGGCGGCCTCGGTCGCCTCGCGTCGGACGTTCTCGACGGCAGTTTCGAGGTCCTCGTCGGGATCGAACGTGATGTCGACGACGTGGGTCGAGAGCCGTCCGTCGAGGGATTTGATCGCCGCCGTCTGCTCGTCCGTGAGAACCGGCGAGTCACAGACGAGCTGTCGGGCGTGCTCCGACGTCTCCTCGAGCAGGTTGCGCTGGTAGCCGAGCCGCGTCTCCATGGAGGTGACGAGCTCCTCGCGGATGTAATCCAGCGGCGGATTGGTGACCTGTGCGAACAGCTGCTTGAAGTAGGTGAAAAGCGGCCGATTGAGCTGAGAGAGAACGCTGAGCGGGGTGTCGTCCCCCATCGAACCGACGGGATCCTTTCCGTCGCGGGCCATCGGCTCGAGGAGGTGGTTCATCTCGTCGTGCGTGTAGCCGTACAGCGCCTGGTGCGCCCGGAGACCGTCGACGTCCGCTCGGGGCGTGTGATCGGTTCCGGAGATCTCCGTCAGGGAGAGTTGCTCCTCGGTGACCCACTCGGCATACGTCTCGTCGACGAGCTCCTCGAAGATCTCGTCGTCCGGGACGACCCGCCCCGCGTCGGCGTCCGCGAGGAACAGCTGTCCGGGCTGGAGCCGGTCGCGGAGTTCGATCTCGCCGAAATCCGGTTCGAGCGCGCCCACTTCGCTGGCCATGATGAGCGTGTTGTCGCTCGTGACGTCGTACCGACACGGGCGAAGCCCGTTTCGGTCCAGCACGGCACCGACGCGGTCGCCGTCGGTCGCCGCGACGAGCGCGGGGCCGTCCCACGGTTCGACGAGCGAGGCGTGGTAGTCGTACCACTCGCGGCGCTCCTCCGGAACGCGGTTGGCCTCGCCGCGCCACGCTTCGGGGATCAACATGCGGAGGGCGTGGGGAAGCTCCCGACCGCCCTGCATCAGCAGCTCGAGGGCGTTGTCGACGGAGGCGGTGTCGGACTGGTTCGGGTCGTTGATGATCGGCCGGATCGTATCGAGATCCTCGCCGAAATCGGGATGCTCGAGGTCGTCCTCGCGGGCGCGCATCCAGTTGATGTTCCCCTGGATGGTGTTGAACTCGCCGTTGTGTATCATGGTCCGGTAGGGGTGAGCCAGATGCCACGCGCCGAGCGTGTTCGTCGAGAAACGCGCGTGAACCATCGCGAAGGTAGAGGTGACGCGCTCGTCGGTGAGTTCCGGGTAGTAGTGGGAGAGCTGTTCGGCGGTGAGTAGTCCCTTGTAAACGACCGTCTTCCGGTCGAGCGAGCAGACGTAGAACCTGCCCGATCCGTCGGGTCGCCGATCGTCGACGGTCGTTTCGAGGTCGCGCCGGGCGACGTAGAGCGCGCGGTCGAACGCGTCGCCGTCCAGCTCCGAGCGGACGAAACACTGGACGACTGCCGGTTCGCTCTCGATCGCAGTGGCGCCGAGCTGTTCGTTGTTCGTCGGCACCTCGCGCCACTCGAAGACGTCCAGACCGTGATCCGCAAGCGTCGTCTCGACGAGTTCCCGCAGCGCGGCGGCGGCCTCCCCGTCGTTCGGCATGAATATCGAACCGACGGCGTACTCCCTCGCCGGGGGGAGATCTGCTATCTCGTCGTCGAAGAACGCGTGGGGGATCTGTAGCAGGATCCCGGCGCCGTCACCCGTGTCGGGGTCGGCGCCGGTCGTGCCGCGGTGTTCGAGGTTCGCCAGCAGTTCGAGTCCGTCGGAAACCGGTTCGTGGGTGAGATCGCCGTCGAGGTCCATGACGACGCCTACCCCACAGTTGGCCCGGTGGTCCTCCGGGTCCGCGAGACCGGCCGCGCTCGCGGGGGGTGCGGTTCGCTCAGACATTACCCGATGGTAGGAACTCTCAAATAAGAGGTTTCCCCTCAAAGTCTAATGGTAAGTTTACCCCAACTAAGGCAATATAAGGTAGATTGCTTGTCAGAATATACCGATCGGAGACGAGGTGATCAGTCGTCCGCGGACGCCGGCTCGGCGCCGCCCCCGGAGACGACACCGTCCTCGGACCAGCCGCGAACCTCGTAGTACCGATCCAGCCCCTCCTCGAACCCCTCCAGCTCGTAGGGAAGAACGTCGTCGGACCGATCGAAGCCGCGCTCGTTGTTGAACGCGCGTTCGAGGTTGACGACCCGGCCGCCGACCTCGAGCAGCTCCTCGTAGTCGGCGTCGAGCAGCGCCGCGAACCGCTCGGGCGTCATCTGCCCCCGCGAGAACCGACAGATGACGCCGCAGTCCTCCAGCGCGCGGGTGTTCTCGAGTTCGACGAGCTTCTCGGCCTTCTCCGGCGTGACGCCGACGGGGTCGAACGCCTCCTCGGGGCCGACGAACGGGTACTCGTAGGCGTAGAACGTCGAGTACATGTGGTCGGCACCCCGGTTCGACGTCGCAAAGGAGAGCCCCTGCCCGTTGAGCGCGCGGCCGTCGTGGGCCGGGAACTCCAGCCCCTTGACGGACCAGTTGTCGACGCCGAGTTCCTCGTGACAGCGGGCGACCCCCTCCGCGAGCGTGTCGCCGACGTCCTCCCTGTGGGCGATCTTCTCGACGAGTTCGTGAACCAGCTCGACGTTGCCGAACTCTTCGGTGCTGGCCAGATACGCGGCGACCGTGTCACCACAGGAGATCGTGTCCATGCCGTACTGGTCGCACAGCTCGTTGGACTTCATGATGTCGACGATGTCGTCGACCGCACAGTTGCCGCCGAACGCCATGATCGTCTCGTACTCGGGGCCCTCGGTTTCGAGGCCGGTGGCCTCGTCCCTCGTCGGCAGCTTACACGCGAACGCACAGGCCGAACACGTTCCCTTCTTGTATTTCTTCGACTCGACGGCGTCCCCGTTGATCGACTCGCATCCCTCGAAGGAGCGCTCGCTGAAATACCGCGTCGGGAACGCCTCCATCTCGTTGCCGATATCGACGACCGAGGAGGTCCCCTGCCGCTTCATGATGTGATCGGAGGTCGCCGCGTCGCGGTGGACCTCCATGGCCTCCGGCGGGAATTCGACGGATGGACCAGCGTCACCGTCGAACGTCATCAGTTTCACGTTCTTCGAACCGAGAACGGCACCGAGTCCACCGCGACCGAACGCCCGCGATTCGCTGGTCATGATGCAGGCGAACCGAACGAGGTTCTCGCCGGCGGGGCCGATACAGAGCGTGTGCTCGGCGTCGAGATCGTGGTTCTCGTTCGCCCACTCGACGACCTCGGAGACTTCGGCACCCTCGAGATCTGCCACCGGCTCGAACTCGACGCCGTCGTCGCGGACGTGAACCGCCAGCGGCTCGTCGCTCCGTCCGGTCACCTCGACCGCGGAGACGTCGGCAGCCGTGAAGTTCCGCGAGAGGAATCCGCCGGCGTTCGAGGAGAGCAGTCCGTCGGTCAGCGGCGAGATCGCCGTCGCGTTCATGCGGCCGGTGAAGCTCATCTGGGAGGCCTGCATCGGACCGGTGGTGAAGTACACCCGATTTTCGGGGCCGAGCGGGTCGGCGTCGGTCGGGATACGATCGGTCGCGAGCTTCGTTGCGACCCCTCGACCGCCGATGAACTCGGCGAGCACGTCGTCGATATCCGTCCGCTCTGCCCGACGATCGCCTACGTCGATCGTCAGGAGCGGGCTGTCCAAATGGCGCATGGTATAACTGGTCGAGTCGGACAACTTAATTGTATTCCCACGCGGGCGTGAGGTCAGTCGGAACGTTTCGCGTAGGCGATGACCCCAAGGGCCACGAGCAGGCAGCCGACCGTCCCGAGATACGCCACCGTGTAATCCTGAAAGTCGGCGACGAACCCGATGTACGCCGGACCGAGACTGCCGGCGAGCCCCCACACAGTCTTGACGGCCCCCAGATCACCGGCCATCGTGTCGTCGGAGAAGCTGTCCATCAGATACGCCTGCGTGACGGGGAAGAACGACCAGAAACCGATCGCGAGCATGGCAATGAACAGCGCGATGAGAGCGATTGCGTCGACCACAACCAGCGCGAAGACGCCGACCATCCCGAACAGCATCGCGAGGACTGACATCCGGAGCTTGCCGTACCGATCACCGAACACCCCTGCGAACGGTCCCGCGATGACGCCGACGACGTAGACGAGTCCGAAACCGGCGCTGGCGGCCGTCGGCGAGAGTCCCTTCTCGATCTGCAGAAACGTCGGTAGAAAGCCGATGATCCCCATCCACGAGAAAAGACAGAGGACGTACGCCGCAACGACCCGTCGGATCTGTACCGCGCCGAGGACGCGGCGGGCGGTGCCGAGGATCTCGAACTCGATCCGCTCGACGACGTACGGATCCCGGTTCCACCGGTGAAGCGACACGACGAGCAAAAGCAGCACCGCGACGATCGGCAAAAACGCACTGCGCCAGTCGCCGACGGCGAGCGCCACCACGGCGCCGCCCGCGGAGGCGACGCCGGCCACGCTCGTGAACGCACCCTGAACGCCGAAGGCCCGCCCCCGCTTTTCGATGTAGAGATCCGCAGTCGTCGCCCGCGTCGTCACCGAGTACGCGCCGGCACCGACGCCGACGACCGCGACAGCGAGCAGAAAGAGTGCGTAGACGACGGATGCGCTGAGCAGGACGAAACCGACGCTGGCGATCAGGAGGCTACCGACGAGTACCGTTTTCCGGGAGAGCTGATCGGCGAGTCGGCCACCGGGATACTGGTTGAGCGCACGCATCGCGAACAGCCCCGTGAGGGCGATCCCCGCCTGAAACGACGAGATCTCGAGATCGGCGATGATCGACGGGAGGAGCGGCGGCAGGAGCTGACGACCGAAGACGATGAGGAACCATCCGAGCGAGATGCCGATGAAAAGCCGTCCAGCGTAGCCGCGCAACAACCGCTCACCGCCCGCGTCTTCGCCCATGTTCTGGACGATCCACCGAAGGGGGTCGGTATTAGTGTGCCGAAAGGAGAAGAGTGTGCAGCCGCTCCCGATCGATCACTCGAGGTCTTCGGGCTGCGTGCCGATCCCCTCGGGCCACCCCGGCGGCTGCTCGGGAGTCGGATCGGCGTAGGCCCGCTTGAGTACCATCGGCGTTCGTTCAAGCGACAGCACGAGTTCGTCGTCCTGGTTGTACGCCCGCAGTGCTGTCGTCACCAGCCCGACGTGCTCCCTCGAGTTACTCTCCCGCTTTTCGAGCACCTCCGACTCGGCGAAGATCGTGTCGCCGTGAAACACCGGGGCGTGGTGTCGGACGTCGTCGTAGCCGAGGTTCGCCGTCGCGTTCGCACTCACGTCGATGACGCTCATTCCGACGGCCAACGCGATGACGAAGGTGCCGTTGACGAGCCGCTCGCCGAACTCCGTCTCGGCGGCGTACGCCTCGTTGAAGTGCATCGGATTGAGGTTCATCGTCACGTTCGTAAACCAGACGTCGTCTGTCTCGGTGACGGTCCGTCCGTACGGGTGTTTGTAGACGTCACCGACCTCGAAATCCTCGTAATACCGGCCGGTCCAGCCCGCTTTCAGTGTTCGCGATGTGTCGTCTGTCATGATCGAGATGCGGGGGTGTCCCCGTCCGTGTGCGAAACTGTCCCGTAACAGCTATTAAAGGGCGTGGAACCGCCCGAGCGCTCCAAAGAGTCATATCCGTCGAGAGAGTGTAACTGCAGGTGAGCGACCGGCCACCGTCCGTCCGCGAGCCGCGGGACGGAAACCCGATCTGGCGGCTGTACACCGTCTACGGTCCGGGGAATCGCCGGTACGCCGTCCTCGGTGCCGTCGCGACGGTGCTCGGGCGCGGCTTCGGGCTCGTTCCGGCGTTCATCATCGGCCTCGCGGTGGACGCGATCTTTCTCGCCGAGCGACCCTACGCCATCCCGCTGGTCCCCGTGGCGTGGATGCCGGCGACGCCGGCCGAGCAGCTCTACGTCTCGATCGCGATCCTGCTCGCAGCGACCGCCGGCGGCGCCGTGGCCTCGTGGTTCGAAGACTGGGGATGGAACGTCTTCGCCCAGCGGATCCAGCGGGACCTCCGGACGGACGCCTACGACCGGCTCCAGAAGCTCGATCTCGCCTACTTCACCGGCCGGCGGACCGGCGACCTGATGAGCGTGCTCAACAACGACGTCAACGCGCTGGAGACGTTTCTCGAGGACGGGCTCTCCGCGACGCTGTGGATCGTCGCGACCGTCGCCGGGATCGGGGTGATCCTGCTGTCGCTGAATCCCGCGTTGACGGCGATCACGCTGCTTCCGATTCCGATACTCGCGGCGTTCACGCTCCTCTTTACGCGGATCATCGAACCGAGATATCTCGACATCCGTGAGGAGATCGGCGATCTCAACGCCCGACTGGAGAACAACGTCAGCGGTATCGAGGTGATCAAAACCCACGGCGCCGAGATATTCGAAACCGAGCGCGTTCGCGACGCGTCCGAGGCGTACCTCCGCTCGAACCTCGCGGCGATCCGCGTGCGGATCACCTACTTTCCGGGATTGACTCTCATCTCCGGCGTCGGCTTCGCGATCACCTTTCTCGTCGGCGGGTTGTGGGTCCTCGGCCGCCCACCGTTCGGGCTCTCGGGGACGCTCACGCCCGGCGAGTTCGTCACGTTCGTCATCTACGCCCAGCAGTTCGTCTGGCCCATCGTCCGGTTCGGCGACGTCGTCGACGACTACGAGCGGGCGAAGGCCGCCGGCGTTCGCGTCTCCGGCGTGATGAACCGGACGCCGGCGATCCGGGAGGAGCCCGACGCGTCGGCGCTGTCGATCGCCGACGGGTCGGTTTCCTACGACAGCGTGACGTTCAGTTACGACGACCGGCCCGTGTTGGACGACGTCTCCTTCACCGTCGACGGCGGGGCGACGGTCGGCGTCGTCGGTCCGACCGGCGCAGGGAAATCGACGCTGTTGAAGCTCCTCCCGCGACTCTACGACGTCGACAGCGGCGAGATCAGTGTCGACGGCACGGACGTCAGGTCGGTCTCGCTCCGGGAACTCCGTCGCGCGATCGGCTACGTGAGCCAGGAGCCGTTCCTCTTCTTCGGAAGCGTTCGGGAGAACGTCCGGTACGGGAGCTTCGACGCCACCGACGACGACGTCGAGCGAGCCGCCCGGCGCGCTCAGGCCCACGAGTTCATCCGGAACCTGCCGGCGGGGTACGAGACGCTCGTCGGGGAGCGAGGCGTGAAGCTCTCGGGCGGGCAGCGACAGCGGCTCGCGCTCGCACGGGCGATGTTGAAGGACCCCGAGCTCCTGGTCCTCGACGAGGCGACGAGTGCGGTGGACACGGAGACCGAGGCGTTGATCCAGAAGCGCCTCGCCGAGTTCGCCAGCGACCGAACGTCGTTCGTCATCGCTCACCGGCTCTCGACGGTCCGGAACGCCGACCGCATTCTGGTTCTCGACGACGGACGGCTGGTCGAGGACGGCACCCACGCCGATCTGCTGGAGCAGGACGGGCTGTACGCGAACCTCTGGCGGGTCCACGTCGGCGACATCGAGTCGCTCCCGGAGGCGTTCCTCGAGCGGGCGCTTCGGCGGGGATCGATCGTCGACCGGGAGGACGAACCGTCGTGAGATCTCCGGACCGCTCGTCCGAACCGGGAGTCGTCCATCGCGGGCGCGAGTCGGTCACGGCGACGGCGTCTCAGGCGAGCTGGGTCGTGAGATCCGTCGTGGAGATCATTCCGACGTAGTCCCCGTCGGAGTCGATCACGGGGAGATGCTTGATACCGAGGTTCGTCAGCATCGCGGCGGCTTCGGGCAGCTCCTCGGCCGTCGTGATTCGCTCGACTGGCACGGTCATCACGTCGGCGACCGTGGTCTCGGAGGGATCCAGCCCCTCCGCGACCGTCTCGACCACGTCGGTGGTGGTGACGATTCCCGCTTCGGCCCCCGGAACGAACAGCGCATTGATCTCGTTTTCGCCCATCAGCTCCGCGGCCTCCTTGACGGTCGCCTTCGCCGAAATCGTCTCCAGCGGCGTCGACATGAGGTCCCCGACGACGGGAGTGTTGGTGCTCATACTCGAATCAACGAGAGGCCCGTGCTTTGTCTTTTCCCACTGAAACGGTGTGGCACCCCCGATCGCGGGGACGTATCACACCCTCTCAGAGAGATATTCGACAGTTTCGCTGAGAACGGGCATGCCGTCGTAGATCCAGAGCAAGAAGGCGAACGCGAAGAGCCCCAACAGGAAGAGCAAGTACGGCGAAGGCTCGCCCGAGGTCAGCTGTTCGAGAATCACGCTCGCGTACGAGGCCAT
This sequence comes from Haloarculaceae archaeon, assembly GCA_007122455.1. Lineage (GTDB taxonomy): Archaea > Halobacteriota > Halobacteria > Halobacteriales > Haloarculaceae > Natronomonas. The sequence continues at coordinate 11,103 of SKTU01000059.1, forward strand.
GTTGTCCGTGAACGACTCCCGAAACCCGCCGGCGTCTCGCTGGCCCTCCCCGGCTCTCCGGAGCGGCCACAGTGCGCGATCGATCGGCGCCACGCCGTACCGGATGTAGTTGGGGATGATGTCGAACGGTGTGTGCAGCAGGTAGCCGATGGCGAACGCCCAGCCCTTTCGCGGATGCCCCCGTCGGTACGCAAACACGCCGACTGCGATCGACAGCGGTACCGCAAAGAAGATCGAATGTCCGAGCGCGTAGCCGGATTCGAAGAGGCCAAGCTCCCACGCGAGCGGCTTATCGATTAAGTCCGGAAGAATCGACGCGAATACGACCACGAGCGTCTCCCGTCCCGTCGGCGAATCGCGGTAGATCGCGTGCACGAAGAGCGAATATCCGACGTATCCGATCACGGCGTGTTCCCACGGCATCATGGCTGTCGGATCGCCTCTTCGTACGGTCGACTCGCGAGATGTTCGCTAGAGAGTGTGGGAGAGAGGGTCCGGAACGGCATGTGCCATGTACGTGGGAGCGAATGATATATGTCCGGATTTCTACATGCTAGTCGTTGTCTTACTGCTCACTTCGGTCGCAGATGACGAGCACGGTGGGATTCGAACCCACGACCATCGGATTAGAAGTCCGACGCTCTAGTCCGGGCTGAGCTACGTGCCCCGTGCTGGTTCAACGCCGTCCCCCCTCAAAAGCGACACGGGTTCGTCGAGCGAATGGCAGGGCTTATGGCCGTCTCCCGGTTACGAACGTTCGAATGCGTGTCATCGGTACCGTCGGGTTAGCCGGCAGCGGCAAGGGGGAGTTCGCCGCGGTCGCCGAGCGGCTCGACATCCCAGTCGTGACGATGGGCGACGTCATCCGCGCGGAGTGTCGCGATCGGGGACTCGACCCGGCGGATCACCACGGCGAGATCGCACAGGCGCTCCGCGAGGAGAACGGCCCCGCCGCGGTCGCCGAGCGCTCACTCCCGCTGCTCGAAGCCGCGTTGGCGGACCACGAAACCGTCCTCGTCGACGGGATCCGATCCGACGTCGAAGTCGAGACGTTCCAGCAGCGGTTCGACGAGGCGTTCACGCTCGTCAGCATCGAGGCGCCGTTCGAGCTGCGCGTCGAACGAATCACCGAGCGGGGACGGGACAACACCGACACCGACAGCGGCGAACAGCTCCGGGACCGGGACGAGCGCGAGCGCGGCTTCGGGCTCGACGACGCGATGGCGCAGGCCGACGTGACGATCGACAACACCGGAACGCTGGCGGCGTTCCGAGCGCGGGCCGAGGAGATACTCGAACAATGATCTACAGCGTGGACGTCCAGATCACCGCACCGGTGTACGACACGGAAGTTTCCGATCGGGTCGCCGACGCGATCCGGAACCTCTTCCCGGAGGCCGAAATCGAATCCCACCCGGGCGAACTGCTCGCCACCAGCCACTCGCTGGATCACCTCTCCGAGCGGCTCCACGAGCAGGCGATCCTCGACACCGCTCGCGGGGCGTTCTTCGCCAATCAGGAGGAAAAAGCGTTCTCGTTCGACCTGAAAAAGCAGGCCGCGTTCCGGGGCGTCGTCAACTTCGCGGTCGGCTCCGGCAGCGAACTCGGCGACATCCACGTCCGCGTTCGCGTCACGGAGCCGGACGTGGCCTCGTTCATCGATCACATCGCCCCCCCGACCGAGGACGGGCGGCCGATCGATCCGTCGAATCGAGAGTGAACTGCTACCGCGAGTCGCCCCCGAAGCGCTCGCAGTAGGCGTTCTCCGCGTCGATCGTGTTCCTGATTCGACGGCTACAGGTCGGCTCGAACTGCCGAGGAGCGTAGCGAGCGGCGCGAGCCGTCGACCGGTCGGCGTCGACCCACGGGTCGGTCTGACCGTGAGGAAGTGGTTCGGCTGTCGTTCGGGTCGTAGATGTCGTGTGAGTGCTCATGTGGACTGGATCGCGGGTGGTCGTCGCCGATACTGGTCTGGGGGAGAAGGCGGATCACTGTACGCGTACGGCGACTTCGAGCATGTATCCCACCATATATCACGATCTTTCATAAAGGTATCCACGGGCGCAACGGCTGCCGCTATCAGAGCGCGGTACCACGGAACGCGGCATGTCGATCAGAGAGCGAGCAGCGCGATCAGTGCGACGGCGATCCACAGCACCTTCAGCGTCGTGTTCACGACGA
>SKTU01000007.1 GCA_007122455.1 Haloarculaceae archaeon
GAAAGTATCGTACCGTCCTGTTGTGGGTGAATGCGAGATAGCGCTCGTTCCCTCACTACCGACTGCTACATCGGTAGCGTGTCATTCTATAGCATGGATTTATATAAAGATTGCGGACGGAACGGCGTCTGGCAACTACTCACTCCGAGTACGGTGCCGGTGAGAGCGCCCCTTGACGCAGTTCGAGTGGTTCCAGCGGTCCGACGGAAACGTTCTCGCGCACCTGGAGCTCCCGGGCGACCGGCTCCGAAACCACCAGATCGTCGAGATCGAGCGTGTTCTTGATTCGTGCGATTCGTAGCTCGGAGAGATCCTTCAGCCCTATCGTGGAGGGGATGATCGTCAGTGCCGTCCTATCGTCGGGAACGACGAACGGGAGCTTCGAACGTTCGGGCTCGCCACTGGTCACGATATTGACGTAGGTATCCGTGACGTCCATCTCCTCGACGAGGTCACGGTGGACGAAATCCGCAAGGCCGATTCCGAGCGCGTTCCCGTGAGATGCCTCAGTCAGCGAGCGGGCGTAAATACGAGTAATCGTGGGCGTTTCGGGCTCTGCCGCGCCGTGGAACCGATACCGTCCGAGCACGTTCGTGTCCATCCCTGTCCCCGAAATCTCCTTGCCTATCTCGTCGACGATCAGTAAATCGAGATCGTCGACGGGAAGCATCGGCAGTTCCTCGTAGGCGCGTTCCAGCAGTTCCGGCTCACGGGCGAGGAGCTGCGCTGCGGGGATTCCCTCGACGATGGTGGCCCGTTCGTGGACGTCTTCGATCAACGCGACGCCTCCGGCGATCGGTGTCTCTTCGATAATCACTTTCGCACGGTCGGCGATAACGTCCGAGAAATCACCCGCTAACCCGGCGTTGTGCAGCGACTCCGCTCCGTGATGTTTTCCCAGTCCAACCACCGCCATCTTGCAGAGACCGCTCTCGATCGCCCCCGAGAAATCGGTGTGAGGCTTCACCCGATTGGCGAGGACGATCGCATCGGCGTCGAGAGCGTCCCTGGAGACGTAGATATCCTGCTCCATCGAGTCCTGTCCGACGACGTCTACGGCCATCGACGATCGGATCTCACAGCCAACCGTCCCCTCGGTGATTCCCAGCGACGCGAGCGTCTTGCGCTGTCCACGTTCGGTCGCGCCGCCGTGACTACCCATCGCTGGAACGACGAACGGTTCGAACCCACGGTCCAGCAGTTCGTCGACAGCGGCCGATAGCACCGTCGGCATGTCGCGAATCCCCCGGCTTCCAGCGGTGATTGCGATGGACGCGCCGCTGGAGAGGTCTCCGAGCGACAGATCGTCGATTGCAGCGCGAGCGGCCCCCGCGACGTCCGCAACCGGGTCGAGGTCACGGTGGCGACGGACCACCGCAAACCGGGGATACGCCTCGATCGAGACGTCGGTCGCAGTGCGTAACTCGGCTGCATCCGGAAATGGTATCGTCATTGCTGGCTCCGTCGGTGTGGATCGGCGTCTCCCCGTGTACGGGACATCCTGACCGCGGTATCGATCGCTTCCACGAGGCTGGTCTCGGACGCGACGCCCTCGCCCGCGATGTCGAACGCTGTACCGTGGTCCACACTCGTGCGCACGATCGGTAGGCCGATCGTGACGTTCACGCCGCTGACGGCCTCGTTCCCGACGAAGCCGAGCATCTTGATCGGGATGTGACCCTGATCGTGATACATCGACACGACGCAGTCGTAGGCACCGTCAGCTGCCTGCGCGTAGACCGTGTCCGGGGGCTCGGGTCCGGTGGCGTCGATACCTTCCTCGCGGGCGCGTTCGACCGCAGGCGCGATTTCCTCGTCGTCCGCAGTACCGAATAGCCCGCCGTCGCCAGCGTGAGGGTTCAGTCCCGCGACGGCGACAGTCGGTTCGTCGATTCCAAGCTTGCGGAGCGCTCGGTCGGTCACGCTGATCGTTTCGAGAACGTTCGGTTCCACGACGAGCGCACAGGCCTCCTCCAACGAGACGTGCGTGCTGACGTGGGTGACGCGTAGCGGTTCCTCGATCAGCATCATCGAGTAGTTGTCAACACCCGTTCGATCGGCCAACAGTCCGGTGTGTCCCGCGTGCTCGCTACCTGCCAACCGGGTCGACTGCTTGTTGATCGGCGCGGTCGTTATCGCATCGATTCGATCCGTAACCGCGAGATCGATCGCCGCCTCGACGTACGCCAGGCTCGCCCGACCGTAGCGTTCGTCGACGACGCCGCGTTCTATATCGTCGAGATCGACGTCACTCGGGTCGTAGACGTCGATTACGGTGGTGTCGTTCGTCGCGTTCTCCGGCGAGTCGATACTGCGAACGTCGAGGTCGAGCCCGCAGATCTCGACCGCTGCTCGAATTACCGCCGCGTCACCGATCACGACGGTTCTCGTGCGGTCACCGACCGAACGATGTCCCTTGACGATGATTTCTGGACCGATCCCAGCGGGATCACCCATCGTGATCCCGATCAGCGGTTTTTCGCGCATCGCTTCGTTCATAGCTCCTGTAACCGGTCCAAACAATTAACCACTGTCTTATGATCACCGAACGCGCCCGCCTTTGTGATGAGTACCGAACCCTCCGACGTTCCCCCTTCGATTACACCGAGCGGGATTCCAGCCTCGACGGCATCGCCCGACAGAGCGATCGCCGATGCGTTCAGCGCGTCGAGGACGTTCCCCGCGGTGTCTCCTCCCGTAAGAAGAACGCCGCTCGGCTGCTGAATGTCGACGACGACAGCCGCGATTTCCGCTAGCGTCTCCGCTATTCGGTCACGCGTCTCGTGGCGTGATACTCCGATTTCGCTCCCGGCAGCGAACGCTCGATCGTCTGCCTCGCTGTCGGTTGCTGCCGTCACCACCGCACACCCTTCTCGGGAGAGCACTTCGCGCGTGCGGTCGACTGCGAGATCGGCAGTTGTGTCCGGATCTTCGACGATCGCGACTGGATCGAGATCGATCAGCGTCGATTCGGGAACTGCCTGCAGTGCCGCCAGCGTCGACGGCGCGACGCTCCCGACGACGCCGAGGACGCCGACAGAATCCTCTGGCGGTGACGGTCGAGAGACGTCTCCGGCCGTGTCGGCGTCGGTGCCCGTGCTCGGAACTTCGACGTGGTTGGCGAGTCCCGAGCTCCCGACGTACACTGTCGGCACGTCGAGTCGTCGAACTGCTTCGGCGATGTTCGCCAAGTGCTCGTCGTGGGTCGCATCCGCTGTGAGTATGCGACCCCTCCCCTCTCTGTCCCGGAGCTGTTTGGTAATCGCGCTTGCGCCGTTCGCGACCGTCCGGATGTGGAGGTGTTCGATACTCCGTTCGGTCTCCGCGAACAGCGTCGGTAGGTGCGCACTCGACGGTCCGTTTTCGACGTCTCGTCCCGGTTCGGTGTCAGTCACAAGCGCCCCATCGACGAGGTGATACCCACAGGCTGTCGTCCGATCAATCGCTGGCGATGCCGGCGCAGCGACGGCAACTCCGGTAGCCCCCCTGTCGTCGTGGCTGTCTCCCGTCGACCGTTCGATAGTTGCCGTCAGTGCGGCGTCGACCTCGACCGAAACGTTACCCCGAAGCGTCGAATCTATCTTCTTGAAGACGACCGAAGCCGGATGGGCATCGATCGCTCCTCGAACGCGATCGATCGACTCCTGCGGTGTGACGTACCGGCTATCGGTGTCGACGACCAGTACGTCGACGGCACTCACATCGGCCTGAGGATCGAGCAGGACCTTCGTTCGGTGCCCGCGCGCTGCGAATCCGTGGCCCGTGTCACACGCTCCCGTCAAGTCGTCTGCGACGACCACTCCTCCGAGCATGACCGTTCTGAGCGGTACGATCCCATAAACCCCTGGCTCGATGGGGTGATCGTCGTTTCCTCTCGAGAGAAGCCCAAAAGTCATAGCGGACCCGCTCAGTATACCTGTATGGTAGCATATACCGGCGCAGATCTGTTCGTGGATGCACTCGAACAGTACGGGGTCGCCCACCTGTTCGGAAACCCCGGAACGACGGAAGTACCGATCATACACGCACTCGAGGATGCCTCCGTCGAGTACGTACTCGGTCTCCAGGAGGACATCGCGGTTGGGATGGCTGCCGGCTACGCTCGGACCCGGACGTACCACCGCAGTGACGCCGACTCGATAAATCCGGTCGGTGTGGTGAATCTCCACGTCGCCCCCGGCTTGGCACACGGGCTCGGAAACCTCTACAACGCCTACCGCGGCGGCGTTCCCCTCGTCGTTACGGCAGGTAATCACCGCACCGACGTCCAGCACGAAGAGCCAGTTCTCGGCGGGGATCTCGTCGATATGGCCGATCAGTTCACCAAGTGGAGCGCCGAGGTACTCGACGTGAACGCACTGCCGACGATGCTCCGGCGGGCGTTCCGCGTCGCACTCACACCGCCGACCGGCCCCGTCTTCCTGAGTCTCCCGATCGACGTGATGCTAGCCGAGACCGACGAACGCCCCGAGCGGCTCGGCGGGATTCCGACGGCCGGACGGGGGGATCTCGATGCGATCGAAACTGCGGCGACTACTGTCGGCGCCGCCGACGAGGTAACGCTCATCGTCGGGGACGGAATCTGTCGCTCCGGCCCCGAGGCCGTCGACGCGGCGATCGACTTCGCCGAGACCGCAGGCGCCCGCGTCCACGGCGAGATTCTCACTGCTGAAATAAGCTTCCCGACCGAACACGACCAGTGGGTGTCGTACGTGCCTGCAAACGCGGCGTCGGCGCGGGACGTCGTCGACACCGACGTACTCGTACTCGCAGGCTGTTCGTCGAATACGCCCGTCAGCGGATCCGAGGAGGGGTTCGTCCCCGAGGAGACGACCTGCATCCATCTCGGTGCCGACCCGTGGCAGCTCGGCAAGAACGAGCCGGCTGACACCGCCATTGTCGGCGATCCCGGAACGATCCTCGAGGAGCTCACGCCGATGGTCCAGGAGCACGTCGACGACGACGAACGCCGGCGCCGCCTCTCCGACGTCGAGGCGTCGAAAAACACGTCCGGTGGCGACGTAACCGAAGCGTCCGACGATCCCAAAATGTCGAAGGAAGCGCTGATCGATACGATGGTCGAAACCGCACCGGACGCCTACATCGTCGACGAGAGTCTCACGTCGAAATACACCATGCTCGCTCGCTCTTCCCTGGAACCTCGTGGATGGATGGGGAACAAGGGCGGCGGCCTCGGATACGGACTCCCTGCGTCGATCGGTGCAGCCCTGGCTGAATCGATGCGTGAAACCCCTCGCGACGTGATCGGATTCATCGGCGACGGCTCGTACCTCTACTATCCGCAGTCGGTTTACACCGCCGCACGGTACGATATCGATCTCACCGTCGTCATCCCGGACAACAGAAACTACCGAATCCTCAAGGACAACACCCTGGCGATCATGGGTGGAACCGAAGACGATTACGAGTTCATCGGTATGGATTTCGATCCGCACGTCGATATTCCGACGACCGCTCGCGGTTACGGTGCCGAGAGCCAGTTGATCGAATCGACCGAGGAACTGACAGCCGCGCTCGAAGCGTCGCTGTCCTCGTCAGGACCGACCGTCCTGGACGCGCTCGTCCACGACTGAAGATCGCGTCCGGCTACGCTCTCTCTTCGTTCCACAGCGACTCTTCGAGTTCGTTGCCGACGTAGTCGGGATTGAACGTCTCGTCGGCGAGTGATCTGTAGGCGTAATGCTGGACGACGCTTTTCATCACTTCGCTAGCGCCGCCGAGGAAACGCCCGGCACGGACGTCCCGCTGGGTGCGCTCGATCGGATAGCTCTCAGTGGTCGCAATTCCGCCCACGATCTGAATGCAGGTGTCGGCGATTTCGTGGGCCAGGTCGTTGCCAAACCACTTGGCCATGGCCCCTTCCATCCGGCCCGCCGAAATCCCGTCCGCGTCGAGCATACGCGCCGCTCGGGTGTTGAGCAGGTACGCCGCGTCCAGCTCCGTCGCCATCTCGGCGACTGCGTGGTTGACCGCCTGGTACTCCGACACGGCCTGTTCGTTCACTTCACGGTTGGCAGTGTAGTTGCTCGCGATCTCGAGAGCTTTTTCGCTCGCGCCGAGACAGTAACGCGCCACGGTCAGATGCTCGAGATTCAGTTCGTCGGTGATGTATGGCCACGCACCGCCCTCCTCGCCGACGAGATTCTCCGCAGGAACGGTTACGCCGTCGAACGCCATCCACGCGGCACCCGTTCCTCTGAAGCCGTGCCAGTTCGACTGGTCTTCGAGGATCTCGATCCCGTCGGCATCGCCGTCGATGACGAACAGGGAGACCCCTTCGCGATCCCCGTCCGTGCCGCTCGTACGGGCCGGGAGGAAGTACAGATCCCCGTACTGTCCGAAATCGATGAACCGCTTCTCTCCATCGACCACCCACTCGTCTCCCACTTTCTCAGCTGTCGTATTCGCACGAGCGAGATCAGTCCCGCTCCCGGGGTCGGTGTAGGCCTGTGAGACGATCAACTCCCCCTCGAGCATCGGTTCGAGGTACGTCTCCCTGATGTGCGCGTTTCCGTGTTCGTACATCGTGTGACCGATGTGCTGCGTTAGCGATGCCTGACAGGCGTGGACGATCGTTCCGCAGTAGCCAAGCGCCTGTTCGGCAAGCACAGTTTCGACGAACGACCCTCCTGGACCACCGCCTTCTTCGGGAACCGCGATACCGAGGAGATCGCGTTCCCCCATCCGACGGAGATACTCCGACCAATCCGATCGGGATTCCTCGTTTTCGTCCAGATCGCGGAAGTGGTCCCGGCCGAGATCTCCGACGAAAACCTCGTTTTCGAGTACGTCGACAGTGTTCGAAACGTACTGACGCTCCTCGTCGGTGAGCGCCGTGTCGTCTCCGATCATGACGATCGATATTTCCTCGACAGAAGTATAAATCCCCCCGCAGATTTCTCGCTACCGGACTTTCGCCAGATTCCGCCACGGACCCAACCCGTTGTGATACATGTTGATCCCGACGGCCAACGCGATCGCCCCGAGGTTGACGATGAGGTCGGGATGGACCATTATCACGATTCCGAGTACCGTGTAGACGAGTATCCACAGGCGCACCTGCAGACGTGGCTTGGACATCATCTGGGGTGTCGCATTCAGACCGTAGCTCATCGTCAGGGCCCCCGTCAGAACGATCGCGAGGGTCAGGAACGTTTCGGCGGTAGCACCACCGACGACGAGTTCCGGGTTGTAGAGGAACACGAACGGCAACACGAACAGCGGAGCCGCGATCGAGATGGCCTCCGCACACGTCTTCCAGAAGTTCGATCCCGCGATCCCTGTCGTGATTACCACGGCGATCGCGATCGGCGGTGTCAGTCCGGAGAGGATCGCCGAGTAGAACACGAAGTAGTGGGCTGCGAGATCCGGCAGCATGAACGCACGAATCATCGCCGGGGCGATCAACAGCGCGACGATCGTGTAGGCTGCGACTGTTGGCATACCCAATCCGAGGATGATACAGACGGCCATCGCGATGATGGCGGCGATGAGCAGGACTCCGCCCGAGAGATCCATGAGCGCCAGCGCGAACATGCCCGGAACGCCGGTCATCACGAAGAGGTCGACGATGCCGTTGATCGCCGCGACGATGATCGTGATCGGGGCGATGATTTTCGCTCCCGTTTTGAATCCCTCGACCGTGTTCCAGAGCTGCGTCCGGAACTCGGCGACTGGGCGGTACCGAAGCGTGTTCCGGATACGTCCCGTGAGCCCGGTCGCCGAGTTCGGTTCGGAGACGTATTTCGACACCTGACCGTGTCGCATCTGATACCCGACGTCGACGATCGGCATGACGAGGCCGAACGCGATCATCAGTAGACAGGTGTACAGCGCCGAGGTCATGACGGTGTACTGCGCGATTCCGAGGTAGTAGAGCAGCACCGCGAACGGGACGCCGTATTTTATTCCGTCGAACATCAGTCGTTCGGTGCTTTTCATATCGTCGACGTGGTCTTCGACGTTCAGCGTGACGTCTCTCATCTGGGGTGCTGCGGTGAAGTGGACGGCGAACGCCACGGAGACGAAGAAGATGAACGCCGGGAAGACCCCGGCGATGAGAACATCGACGTATCTAATCCCGAGGAACGAGGCCATCAGGAACGCGGCCGCGCCCATGATCGGCGGCATGATCTGTCCGCCGGACGATGCGACCGCTTCGATAGCGCCTGCCGATTGTGACCGGAGACCGCTTTCCTTCATTAGCGGGATCGTGATCGATCCGGTCATCGCAGCGTTGGCCGTCTGTGCGCCGTTGATCGATCCGATCAACATGCTGGCGATAACGGCCGACTGGGCGATTCCGGATTCGATGACGGTCGCGGCCCGAAAGCTCAACCGCATGATCAGATCGAACGCGCCGTACTCTTTGAGCAGCCCCGCGTACAGGAGAAACAGCGCGACCCACGTCGCGATGATGCGGGTAATGTTCCCCCAGAACCCGTCGAACTCGAACAACAGGATGTCGATCGTCCGGACCGGAGCGAACCCGCCGTGCCGAAGCAGCCCCGGCCAGTACGGACCCGTGAGGACGTATACGATAGAAATAGCCAACACCATGAAGAATCCGAGTCCGTACGTGTGATACGTGAGGTATCCGAGCCCGAGGATGACCGCTAACCCGAGGATCCGTTCGTGGGGAAGGGAGTATCCCAGTCGGGAGTAGTAGAGTACGTCGTACATCGCGAAGCCGTAGACGGTTCCGACGATGGTAACGACCGAAACGACGGCTAGGAGCGATACCTCGACCAGTTCGTTTCTCGATAGCGAGGAGAGTCCGTCCTTTCGTTCCAGAAGCGAGATCACTTCCTCCCAGGCGTAGTATACGACACAGAGGCCGAGAAACAGCGCACCATACTGTGCAGGGGGTAGCATCTGACTCCAGGCATAGTATATGACGAGGCCCCATAGCACGAACGCTACGGCAGTTAATACGAATGTTCCCCTTCGATTTGAAATCCGTTGGTCGGTCGTCTCCGTCCCTGTGTCAGTAGTGGTACTCATATATTCTCCTGCCCTCGTATCCCGTCAGTCGCGTCATCTGAAATCGGTGGCGCCGTACTCGCCGTTTACCGCTGTCACCACTCCCACTCGTCGTGGCTGACCATCGTGTCGTCGTCCCAGATTCCATTATCACGCATCCACTCTTCGGCACCGGGATGGACCGGTGCGGCGTCGATATAATTCGCCATGTTTTCGGCGTCGCTCGTGTCGAAATTCGTTCCGAGGGAGTCTGCGAACTCGTCGCCGTGTTCGTGGATGATATCGGCTATCTCGTACACTGCCTCGTTTGACACCATCTCGTCGTGCATCCACGTGAAATCAGGCATGAACCACAGGTCCATCGTGTCCTCTGGGATGTCCCAGCCGTAGGTATCGATCCGTCCCTCCCAGACGTAGGCGGGCTCCTGCCGGACCGCTTCCTCGAACGGCTCCGTAACCTCCAACCTGTTCAGATCTGTTCTCGCGTCCATATCCTGGCTATAGCTCGGTAATCCCCGCCGACTTGCCGAGAGTCCGATCATCGCGTCGATCCGCTCTTCTTCTAACGCACCGGGTGCATCGCCGATATCGAGGGGTAAATACCGGTCCTCGAAGTGTTCCGTGATCGTCCGTCCGTCGACTTCTACACGGTCGTACATCTGCATGAACACCGGGTGTGTACTCCACTCCGGCGGGTGAAGATACACTGTAATGTCGTCATCGAGCAGATCGTCCGTGGTTTCGAGCCCGAGTTCCTGTCGAGCCAGCCACGTAAACTCGACTGCAGCCGTGCTGAAACACATCGATGGCAGTTTGCTTTTTGGTTCGATCGGCTCATCGGAGAACGGTCCTGCGTCATTGTACGCTGTCAACCATGCGGCGCCGTCTCCGGAATTCCCCTCTACCTGCTCGTCGGCGATCATCCGGATGGATGCCGGTGAGCCGCCGGACGACTGGGGATTGTACCGTACGTTGTCGGAGTGCTCTCGGACGAGCCGCTGGATGGTTACCGCCGCGCCGCCGGAGATCGTCCCTTCCCCGGTGTGGGCGATTCCTATCTCCTCCATGTCGTCGTCGCCGCCGAGACAGCCGGCGAGTCCCGCTACCCCTGCTGCCCCAGTAACTTTCAGAACATTCCGTCTGCTGTGATTATTGGTATCTTGGCTCATTGTTCCGATAGGGATTCGTTGCCACAGGATATATATAAGTGTAACGGGAATTCATCTATGAAATCGTGTATGAGAAAATACACTATCTGTCTGTTTTTGCTCTGGATTCGTCGTCCAGACGAACCGAGTGGAACGGTTCCCTGGAGCGTCACGAACAGGAAAACATCTTTGCCGGACGAATGTGATTCAGCCTCATGGGGTTCGAGAACGCGTCTGCAGGATTTGACGGGAGTCTTATCGTCGATAGTGACGTGCATCCGTCGTATCACACGCCGGAGGCGAGAGAACGGTTAGCCGACTACATGGACGAACCGTACTCGAGTATCATCCATCCCGACTCCCCGGACGATCCCTACCCGTCCTTCGGTTGGCCGAAAACGATGGGTGGAAATCGCAGCGGCGTCATGCACGAGGAACTGTACACCCACCGTGACGTCGACGAGAAACTGCTCTCGAACGGCATCGACTACGCGATCCTCAATTTCATCTCCCTGATCGACACGGTTCGTGGAACGGAGCGGTCCCTACAGGAGATGCGAGCCGCGAACGACGTCCTCCTTGAGTACTACCTCGACGACGGGGACGGACAGTTCGGACTCTGTACGGTGACGACGAAGGACGTGCCGAAAGCAGTCGAGGAACTCGAGCGAATGGGTGCGGAGGACGCTATCGTCGGCGTCGTCTTCTTCCCGGGCAGCGAGTACCAGAAGCCGCTCGGCGATCCGTCGTACGACCCGATATACGCGGCTGCGGAGGATAACGACCTCACTGTCGTGTACCACGCCGTGGACGACACGATCTGTAGCAGAGACGCACCGGTGTTACTGGAGTTCGAACAGTTCGTCTCGATGCACACGCTGGGGTTCCCGTGGACGGCGATGCTCACACTCACGAGTCTCATCGTTCAGGGGACTCCGGTGAAATTTCCGGAGCTGAACTTCGTCATTCTGGAATCCGGTGTCGGTTGGATTCCGTACATGATGGGACGTCTCAATCGCGAAGTGGATTGGAGACGGAGCGAAGCCCCGCTGCTCGAAGAGTCCCCGGAGGAGTATATCAGAGACTCGTTCTACTTCGGTACCCAACCACTCGAAGAGCTCAACGATCCAACGCACATGGAGCAGATCCTCGATGTCGTCGGCGCCGAGAACCTGCTGTTCGCGACCGACTATCCCCACTGGGATTTCGATACTCCTGAGGCGATCGGCAACCAGCTCAGAAGGACGTTTTCCGCCGAGGAGCGGGATCGGATACTGCACCGGAACGCCATCGAAGCCTTCGGTCTCGACGTATGAGCGAAAAACGTCGCGTCGCTCGGGTGGACGACCTCGAGGAAGCGGGACGGGTCGTCGTCGAACTGAACGGGCGGGAAATCGCCATCTTCGAGATCGACGGCGAGTACCGAGCGTACCTGAACTGGTGTCCACACCAGGGAGGGCCCGTTTGTGAAGGCGAACTCACCGGACGAATGGAGGCATCCTTCGATCGCGAAACGCTCTCGACCGAGTTCGAGTGGACGACCGAAGCGGAGACACTCGTCTGTCCGTGGCACGACTGGGAGTTCGACATTCGGACGGGTGACTGCTTTTCCGGGGAGACTGACCTTCCGAGCTACACGGTTTCCGTCGAAGACGGTGATATTGTTCTCGATACATGAGTACCGACGCTTCTTTCGTTGCGTGAGTCGATCTGTTCCCACTCTACTGATCGATGTGTTCTTCGATGTAACGGCGGTTTGCTTCTATCGAGTAGTGCGAACGGTCCGCGTGGTGTGTGGTTTCGTTGGGTGGATGTTGCTCCGCGACGGACTCGTCGAGTTCGACACCGAGCCCCGGGTCCGAGGGCGGAATGATATCTCCGTCGTTCCATTCGAGCGGATCCTTCAGCAGCTCGTTGTGGAAGAACTCCCAGTCCTCGATCGACTCCTGTATGAGGAAGTTCGGCGTACAGACGTCGAGCTGGATGTTGGCGGCGCCCTGGATCGGCCCGCAGTAATGCCACGGCGCAACGGGGATGTAATGCGTCTCGGCCATGCCGGCGATCTTCTTGGCCTGCAGGATTCCGGTCAGTCCGGTGTCGGGCTGGATGATCCCGGCGGCTCCGGATTCGATGATGGTCGAAAACTGATGTTTCGTCGAAATACGCTCCCCCGTCGCGATCGGGATCGAGGTCGATTCGGCGACGCGAGCCATCTCCGAGACGTTCTCCGGTGGGACGGGTTCCTCGAACCAGAGGGGGTCGTACTCTTCGATCCGATTGGCGAACCGTCTCGCCGTCTGTGTGTCGAGCTGGCCGTGTGTACCGAGGAGGATGTCACAGCTATCGCCGACTTCTCGACGGATCGCTGCGACGACGTCCTCGCCGTACTGGAGCTCCTCCAAGGACACCGGGCGCGGACCCGCAATCGGATGGAGCGGATCGAGCTTTAGCCCGGTAAAGCCCATGTCGACGTATTCGCGGGCTGCTTCGGCGGCTTTCTCGGGGGACTGTGGCGGTTCCCACCTGTAGTGGAGATACGTGTAGCTCCGGAGACGGTCGTTGTACCGCCCGCCCAGCAGTCGGTAGATCGGTTCCCCGACAGCTTTCCCCACGATGTCCCAGCAGGCCATCTCGGCGCCGGCGAACAGCTGACCCTGCACGTTTCCGGGAGCGTGAAAGTCGTGTGCTCCCCGATACAGATCCCACCGGAGCTGTTCGACGTTGAACGGATCGAATCCGATCAGGAACTGCTCTGCGAACTCTTCGTACGCAGCCTGAAGCGTTTCGAGACGGTAATCCGTCTTGGTCGGCTCGCCCCACCCGACGAGTCCGTCGTCGGTCACGAGCTTGACGAACAGCCAGTTACTCCCGCCCTTGTGCGGGGCGGGCGTTCCCACGGGTATGGTCTCCACTTCGGTAATTCGCATAGCCTAGGTACGAAGAGAGAGGATCGGCTTATTCTTTGTGCTACTAGTTATCTATAAACAC
>SKTU01000072.1 GCA_007122455.1 Haloarculaceae archaeon
CCCGATACCGGCGACGAGGAATGTGTTGTCGGGATGGTTACCCGTCTCCGCGAGAGCTTTCATCATGCCGTTCATGGTGCCGAAGTCGCCGCATCCCGGACACCACGTGGGCTGTTTGTCGGACTTGAAGTCGGTGAATCGAACGTCGCTCATTGTGCTTCTACCTCCGTGGTCGCGCCGAGGGTCTGCCTTACCTCTTCGGCGAGTTCGTCCGCCTTGAAGCGGACGCCGTTGTATTTGTTAATTCGCTGCACGCGGGTAAGCGTGTCGTGCTCGACGAGGTCGGCGAACTGGCCGGTCGCGTTGCACTCCACGACGATGACGTCCTCTGCCGCCTCGACGGCGTCGGTGAGATCCGGCCGCGGGAAGATGTACGGCACCGAGATGAACCGGACGCCGATGTCGTCGCTCTCGAGGATGCGCATGGCTTCCCGCATCGCTCCTTCGTTGGAACCCCACGAGAGAACGAGCGTGTCGGCGTCGGTATCACCGAACTCCCGGTACTCCCACGACTCCCGCTCGCGGGCGGTGTCGACCTTCCGCGTGCGCTTGTCGACCTGTTCGATTCGCATGTCGGTGTCTTCGGTCCGGCGACCGAGCTCGTCGTGCTCGAGGCCGGTGGACATGTGGGCGCCGTTCTCCGTTCCGGGGAACGCCCGCGGGCTGATCCCGTCGTCGGTGAGTGCGTGGGGCTGGAACTGCCCCTTCTCGTTGGTCCACTCCTCGATCGTCTCCTCGTCGACGACCTTTCCGCGATCGATCTCGACCGCGTCCATGTCGAACTCGTCGGGTTCGAACGTCTGCTCGGTGACGGCGAGTGCGAGATCGCCGGTGAGATACACCGGTGTCTGGTACTTTTCGGCGAGATTGAACGCCTCGACGGTCTTGTGGAAACACTCGGCGATCGTCGTCGGGGCGAGGACGAACCGCGGAACCTCGCCGTGGCCGCCGTAGAGCATCTGGTTGAGGTCACCCTGTTCCTGCTTCGTGGGCATTCCCGTCGACGGCCCCGAACGCATCACGTTACAGATGACGAGCGGCGTTTCGCTCGTCGCGACCAGGCCGAACGTCTCGGTCATCAGGTCGATGCCGGGGCCGGAGGTCGCGGTCATCGATCGGGCGCCAGCGCGTGCGGCACCGAGGGCCATGTTGATCGCCGAGAGCTCGTCCTCGGCCTGGACGACCTTTCCGCCGAAACGGTCGATCCGGCCGGTCAGATACTCCATGACGTCAGTCGCCGGCGTGATGGGATAGCCCGCGTAGAACCGACAGCCGGCGGCGATCGCACCCATCCCGATCGCCTCGTCGCCGTTCAGCAGTACGTAGTCGCTATCCGTCGTTTCGAGCTGGTAGGGCGTCTCGAGATCGTACTCTTCGCTGACGTAGCGTTTGCCGAGCCTCGCGGCCTCCTTGTTGTTCGTGACGATCGCCTCGCCCTTTCCGGAGAACCGCTTCTCGAGGGACTGATCGAGGTTCTCGATCGGGAACTCAGCCGCCTCGCAGGCGGCACCCAGCGCGACGATGTTGCGCATGATCGCGCCGCCGGCGTCCTCCGCGAGCCGCTTGAGGGGAACGTCGAGCCCGGTCATCTCTCCCGGCGGCTCGAAGTCGCTCATCATCGTCCGCTCGCCGTCGTAGATGATGATCGAGTCCTCGTGCAACTCATCGAGGTTCTCCTCGACGGTCCGTTCGGTCAACGCGATCAGGATGTCGAGCCTGTCGACGACACTCTCGACCGGATCCACGGCCGTTCGGATCTTATACGCGGTGTAGCCGCCCCGGATTCGAGAGGCGAAGTCCTTCGAAGTAAAGACGTGGCGCCCCGCGCGGGAGAGCGCCTGGGCGAAGATCTTCCCGGTGGAGTCGATCCCATCGCCGGCTTCGCCGCCGATGGCCCAGTTGAGGTCCTCTGGCATACTAGTCACGAATTCTGCACGGCGGACGTTAAGCCTTCTGAATACTCCCCTCGGTCCGGCGGTTTCTGCGCAGTTCGTTGAATCGGCTTTCGACGATCGCCGTAACCGGCCCGTCCCGAAAGCCCCTTGCCGATCGGCCGAGGCTACACGGTATGGATCCCATCGAGACGACCGTCAGCGCCGTTCACGAGATCGGCCCCGACGCCGTCGCCATCGAGCTCGATACACCCACCGGATTCGACGCCGAACCCGGCCAGTTCGTCAAGCTCAGCGCCGTTGTCGACGGTACCGAGGAGGCGCGGTTCTACACGATCTCCTCGCTCGACGTCGGGGGAACGTTCGAGCTCACGATCAGCTACGATCCCGACGAGGGCGGACCGTTCAGCGAGTATCTCCTCTCGCTTTCGGCCGACGACACCGTGACGATCACCGGTCCGTTCGGGAGCGACTACTACGAGGGCGAACGGCGAGTCGTCGTCTTCGCCGGCGGTCCCGGGATCGGTCCCGCCGTCGCCATCGCCGAGCGCGCGATCGCGGACGGCGGCGAAGCTGCCGTCGTCTACCGGGACGACGTTCCGCTCCACGAGGACCGGCTCGCGTCGCTAGCAACCGCCGGCGCGACGGTGTTCGTGCTGGGGAAAACCGACAGTCTTGAGGACGCCGTCGGCGACGTCCTCACCGGTGCGGACGACGAGCAGCTCTTCATCTACGGCTTCGCCGACTTCCTCTCGGCCGCGGAGGCCGCCATCGCAGTCGCCGGCGGCGATCCGGACGCCGCGAAGGCCGAGAACTTCGGTTGAGACGCCCGGTTCAGTGCTGGACGAACTCGATCAGCGCACCGCCGGTCGATTTCGGGTGGAGGAACGCCACCTCGTGTCCCCACGCTCCGCGGCGCGGCGTCTCGTCGATCAACTCGACGCCGACCTCGCGGGCCCGACCGAGCGCTTCGCCGATGTCGTCAGTTCGCAGCGCGACGTGGTGGATCCCCGGTCCGTTCTCCTCGAGATACTCCCCGATCGGGCTCTCCTCGACCGGCTCGAGCAGCTCGAAGTAGCCGTTGTCGAGCTCCAGGAATAGCAGTTTCAGTCCCTCGAAGCGCTCCTCGTGGACGATCTCACAGCCGAACAGGTCCTCGTAGAGAAACGCCAGCCCCTCCGCGTTGTCGGTCGCGATACCCGCGTGCTCGAAGCGCATACAGAAACGGTCACGGGGAACCGATAAAAACGCGCCGGGAACCGGCGTTCTAGTAGTTCTCGTTCGTCTGCCCGCCGACGCTGTTGTCGCCGAGTTCGACGTCGGCCCCGCCGGTCATCTCCCCGATGTCGACGGTGAGATCCCCGCCGATCGTGTTCCCCTCGATCTCGACGTCGCCGTTGAGCCACTCGAGATCCACCAGTACGCTCCCACCGACGCTGCTGTCCTCGAGTTCGATCTCGCCGTTGGTCTGCCCCTCGACGACGATCGTGAGGTCGCCGCCGACCTCGGTCTCCTCGATCTCGATGTCGCCGTTCAGGTTCCCGCCGACGACGATCGTGAGGTCGCCGTCGATCTCGGTCTCCCCGATCTCGACGTCGCCGCTCGGGTTCCCCGGTAGCTCGATCGTGAGGTCGTCGCCGACCTCGGTCTCCTCGATCTCGATGTCGCCGTTCAGATCACCGCTGGCGCCGATCGTCGCTGCGTCACCGAAGTCGCTCCCCTCGATTTCGACGTCACCGTTGACGTTTCCGGCGTCGAGATCAAAACCACCGTCGAAGCTGCTGTCCTCGAGCGTGACGTCCTGGTTGACGTTGTTCACTTCGAGTGACGTGTCGCCACCGACGTGGCTTTCCTCGAGATCGAAGCCGTGGAGGTTGCCGATCTCCAGACGGAACGCCTGGGTGATCTCGGTGGTTTCGAGATCGACCTCGTAGTTCTGTGCGGTGATCTCGACGGTGCAGGTGAACAGTTCGTCGGCGGCGACGAACTCCCGATCGCCGATCCGGTCGTCGCTTCCGATCGTACAGATCGCCGCACAGCTGATCTCGACCTCGCGGGTGAGTTCGACGCTACCGGCCGCTCCCACGGCGGTGATCTCGACGGTTACCGTTCCGGAGCGTTGCGGTCCGCAGGCGACTTGTGCTCCGATATCGCCGCTCTCTCCGGAGCGCAGCTGCGTCGGCGCTTCGGTGACCGTGACGCTGTCGAACCCGCCGTCGTCGACGATCGTCACTTCGATCTCGTCGACGTCCTCGCCGAACCTGTTTGTCACCGACAGCAACGTGAACTCCTGGTCGCTCTGTACGGTCTGCTCGTCGATGTCGACGCCGAGGAGCGCGTCGCGATCGTCGGAGATGCCGACGTAGCCGATCCGATCGGCGTCGATCGCGGCGAACGCACCCGTCCCCAGCGCGATCGCTAACGCACTGGTGACCATGAGCGTCAGTCCGACGAGTTTGAGAGTGCTAGCCATCTGTCTCCCACCGACCCCACGATAGATCCTGGAGTTGAGCGAACGTACGTGCTCACACGTAATGTACATATTGATTGCTGTGCCCGGGACTTACCGATCGATGTCATCGAATTTAGGATCGGCTTATAACGTGATGGACTCTGGAGGGATCTGGTGTAGGCTGAACGTACCACGACACTCGACTCGGAGCAACCCTTTTCTTTCGCGATCGCTTGCTTCGGGTAGATAGTACCGCATGACCGATCGCTCTCGTCCGCAGCGGTGTCCCGTGGCTTCCGATAGCCTGAGGGCCCCGTCACCGTTCGGACGGCGGCGAACCCACGCGGTTCGACAGTAATGAGCGCCGGATCGGTCCTCAAGAGTGTTCTTCTGGGGCTCGGCTTCGTGATCGCCGTCTCGATGGCGTTCGGCGCACTCGTCGGGCAGCCGGTCGGGGTCAGCTACGTCGAGACGGGTAGCATGTCGCCGGCTCTGGAGCCGAACGACGGCTTCGTCGCCATTCCCTCCCAGATCGCCGGTCCCGTCGAGGAGGGCGACGTGATCGTCTTCGACGCCGAGGAACTCCACGGCGGCGGGCTGGTCACCCACCGGGTGGTCGGCGAGACCGACGAGGGGTACATCACCCGTGGCGACGCGAACCCGGTGACCGATCAGGACGGCGCCGAACCCCCCGTACAGGACGACCAGATCAAGGCGAAGGCGCTACAGATCGGCGGTACCATCGTCGTCATCCCACAGATCGGCGTTCCCGTCGTGCTCATCGGTGCGGCCTTCGAGTTCGTACAGGTACGGGCCGCGTCGGCGCTCGGGACGCGGGCACTGCTCGGAACGCAGGGACTGGTCTACATGCTCTTCGGCTTCGGGGCGATCACGTACGTCCTCGCGTCGCTCGTCGAGAACACGGACAAGCGAAACCGGAGCCGACAGTCCAGCCGATCCACCGGCGCGATCACGCCCCAGACGGTGATCGTCGCGATGGTGGCGGTTCTTCTGGTGGTGGTCACGCTCAGCATGGTGATCCCAGGTGGGTCACACCAGTTCCACTACGTCAGTTCCGAGGCCGATTCGGAGAACCCCGGCGTCATCCAGCAGGGGACGACCGAGAACGTCACGTATCTGGTTCCGAGCAACGGCCCGTTCCCGGTCGTGTCGGTCGTCGAGCCGACGAGCGATCGGATCGAGGTCGCCCCCGCTCACGTCTCCGTCGCCGGCGGCGAAACCGGCAACGTCACCGTCACGATACACGCACCGCCGGAGACGGGTTCCTACACCGACTCCATCACCGAACACCGATATCTCGGAATCCTCCCCGAGGGGACCATTCTGACACTACACGGGATCCACCCGTGGGCGCCGATCGTCGTGATCAACACGCTTCTCGGTTCGTTCTTCGTCGTCGTCTCGGTGATCCTCATCGGGATCGACCCGATTCGGCTCAGCCGTCGGGACGAGCCGCTCCCGTGGCGGGTTCGGCTTCGGCGGTGGCTCAAGTAGCGGCGGTCGATCAGCTACTCTCCGAGGAGAGGCCGAGCCACGAGTCGATCCGCGTCGGGTCGACGGCGTGGTAGTAGATCAGATCGCCGTCGACGACGCTGTACGTTTCGAGGTCCGGGTCGTAGATCACGCGCTTGTTCGTGTCGATCGCGACGTCGACGAGGTCCTCGAGGGAGTTGATGTAGATGTACTGCTTCTCGGAGCCGGCGGGGAACTCCCCCTCGGAGATCCACTCGTCGTACCGCGAGCGAACGATCTCCATCTCCAACTCGTAGACGTCCGCCTGTCTGGACTTCCAGAGGATGAGGCCGATTCCGGCGACGATCCCGACGACGCCACCGGCGCCGAGTCCGCCGACCGCGGTCGTGTTCGGCGGCAGTTGGCGCGTTTCGCCTTCCCCGAGCTGACGGTGAGTCTCGCTCGCCGACATCGTCTCGGGGAACCAATAGGCGTTCGTCGCGATTTCGACGGGCGTCGAATCGACCAGCTCCCCCTCGTACGTTTCGCCGCCCTCCGCGTCGGTTGCGTACGCCGTCTCGACGTGGAGCTGTGTCGACAGATCCCCGACCTCGGCGATCGTACCCTCGACGCGGCCGATCTCGGCGTCGAGGTCGGCGATGCTGACGGTCACGTTTGTCCGATAGCGTCCCTCGGAGGTGGTGGTCTCCTCGGCGAGCAACAGCTCCCGCTGTTCCCAGAACGGCTCGTCGTCGAACGTCGCCTCGTGGGTGACGATCAGCCGGTGGGTGACCTCCACCTCGCGGTCGTCGGGCAGTTCGCTCGTGATCGAGAACGTCAGCTCGGGGGTCGCGTTGGTGAAGTAGACCGG
The DNA here is from genome assembly GCA_007122455.1 of Haloarculaceae archaeon. Taxonomy (GTDB): domain Archaea; phylum Halobacteriota; class Halobacteria; order Halobacteriales; family Haloarculaceae; genus Natronomonas. The sequence continues at coordinate 6,689 of SKTU01000072.1, forward strand.
CATGTTCCGCAGCTCCTCGCCCTGATCGTAGAGCGGCGACTCCCCGGTGACGACCGCCGTTTCGTCGACCGTCGTTTCGAATTCCTGTACGTCGAACTCCTCGGGCGGGATCTCCTCAGTGGGGGGATTCAGATAGACGTAGCCGGCGCCGGCCATCGAGAGCACGCCGAGAACGACGAGAGTCACACCGAGCAGGGTGCCGTAAACGGCGAGTTCACGTTTCAGACGGGCGCTTGTCGACATCGATGTTTCGGCTCCAGAACCGTACGCCACCCAATCTCGCCGTACATAAAGAGATTTCGAGGGCACACGCCGACGTCCCCGCTCAGTCCGTCGATAGCGGAATGGCAGCGATCTCCCGCTCGTCGACGAGATCGTGCTCGTTGGTGGCGGTCACGCGGAGCGTGTACGTCTCATCGGCCGCGAGTCGAACGCCGGGTGGGGCGACCACTTCCTCTCGAAGGGCGCTGTAGCGCGACCCCGAACCGATCTCGATCGCTTTGCGGAGCAGTAGCTGTTCGTCGCCGTCGCGGAGTTCGATGGTGACGCTCTCCAGTTCGGATCTCGGAGCCTCGGCGCGGATCGCCCCGATCAGCAGCCGCCCGGCCCCGGGTTCGACGAGGGGATCCTCGATCCGAGTGATTCGCGGCTCGGGACGCTCCCCACGTCCGAGGAGCGCCCACGGGGCTCGCCGGTAGACCACCGCACTGCCGAGGATGACGAGGAGCGCGAGGCCGCTCTGCCAGAGAACCGCCGTTCCGAGTCCGAACATGTCCAGCGCCTCCTCGACGATCGTCCGGTCGGGACCGACCCCGACGACCGAGTCGACCTCGGTTCGGGCGCCGAACTCGTCTTCGACCACCACGCCGACCTCGTGATCGCCGGCATCGAGCTGAGTGGTCACCACCTCGCCGACCAGTTCGGTGCCATCCGGAAACGTCCACGTCGTGGTCGTCTCCCCGACCTCGTTGTCGACGTTCGCGCGCAGCGTCACCGTCCCGTTGTCGGTCTGGTTTACGAGCTCGACGTCGACCGTCGGTTCGTCGTTGGCGAGCACCTGTCTGCGCTCCGTCGATTGCTGCCCCCCGGCGTCGGTCACCGTCAGGTCGACGTCGTAGAGTCCGGGCGACTCGAAGACGTGGGTGAACTCGATCTCCTCGGCGGTCGATCCTTCGGAGATCTCCCACTCGTAGGTAACGTCGGATCGCTCGAAGACGCCGAACACCGAGACACTCGACGTTCTGACCTCGAAAACGACGCGGTCGTCCGTCTCCTCGACGACCGTCGTCGGGAGCAGCTGCCAGCCGTCGTCGGTCCGGTGGCCGACGGCAGCGTCGGTCGGCGAGTCGATCCGGTCCCGGTCGATACTGAATCGGACGGTCGCGGGCTCGCCACGGAACTCGTCGGGAACGTCGACGCGAACCGCCTCAACGAGCGTCTCCTCGGCCGCGACTGCCGCTCTGGAGCTGACGGTCGATCGCGCCCCCGAGATTGCTGCCGGGTCGCCGGCGATCGCCACCGCGGTGTCGGCTCCGACGGCGTACTGCTCGTCGCCGACAGTGACCGATCGTTCCCCCTCTATCTCGAGTTGTCGGTCGGCTCCGGCATCGATGTCGACGATCGCCCGCGGCGGTTCTCCGACGGTCTCGCGATCCATCTCGGCGATCTCGTCGTCGGAGACGGGGCTCGTCTCGGTCGGCGGCTGTTCGTCGGTGTCGAACTCGACGTCGACGTCGATCCCGCTCTCGTCGTCCGCTTCGTCCGCCGGCGGATCTCTCGGTTCGGCTCCCGATCCATCGGGGTCGCTCGGTTCCGGGTCGTCTTCGTCGTCCGCGACAGGCGCCGTCGCGACGAACTGCGAGAATCCTGGCGTCTCGATCCGGTAGTGGTAGTGGTCGTCCGTCTCCTCGAGGAACTGCGCGGTGGCGCTCACGTCGACCCACTCGCCGGTGTCGTCGCTGTACCGGTGTAGCGTCACGTCCTCCGGTTCGGCTCCCTCCGGCACCGACTCCTTCGAGAGCTGGTAGACGATCGAGGTGTTGCCGTACGTCGACCCGGATTCGCCGACGACGTGGTCGATCTCGACGTACTGGATCGGCTCTGTGCCCTCCTCCGGCTCGTAGGTGGGTCCCCGAGGGTCGGTGTCGTGGTTGACGTTCATCTCGAAGTTGCCGGATCGCAGCGTGTCGAAATGTAGCTCCTCGAATCCGATCGCCTCGCCGTCGGTCCGCGGCATCCAAACGTTGACTGCGTGGCTGTCGTCGGCCACGAGGTTGTATCCCTCGACGTTGACGGTCGGATTGCCGACCTCCTGGACGAGGATGTACGTTCTCGTGTTCGAGAGCCAGACGTTGATCAGCGGCCGGTTGCCGGCGTCGCTGAGGATTCTGAGCTGGGACTCCTTCTTCCCGGCGGTGAGCGGTTCGAACTCCAGTTCGAAGGTGTGGCTCTCTCCGGGCGCGAGCGTCACTGGCGGCTCTCCGCCGACGATCTCGAAGGAGTCGTGATCGGGACCGACGATGTCGCTGCTCTCGATCGTCAGGTCTGCGATCGAACTGTTCTTGTTCCGTACGGTGACGTCCATGACGACGGTCTCGCCGACGTTCACCTCGCCGAAGTCGACCGTTCGACGGTCGATGCCGATCTCCGCGCCGACCGCGGGACCGGTGACCGGAAGCGACGCCACCGGCCGGGCGGGATCGTTGCTCTCGATCTCTATCTCCGCTTCGTGATCGCCGTCGGCTTCGGGCGAAAAGCGGAGTTCGAACGCGTCGGAGCCGCCCGGGTCGATCGAATCCGGGAGCGTTTCGGCGACGAGATCGAAGGCGTTCCCGCCGTCCCCGACGATCCGCACGTCCTCGATATCGAGCGGCTCGGCGCCGTGATTGCTGACCTCGACAGTCGTCCGGGTCCGGTCGCCGACGCCGACGGTCGGGAAGACGAGATCGTCGTCCGGCGAGAGCCGAATCTCGGGCGCCTGCCCGGTTCCGCGGAGCGAGACGCTCGTTCGCTCGTCGTCGCCGACGGCGAATCGAAGCGTCGCGCCGTCGTCGCCGTTGCCGCCGGGGTCGAACGCGACCGTCACGCCGTGTCTCTCCCCCGGTTCGAGTTCCTCGGGGAGCCCGCCGTCGTCGACGATCTCGAACGCCGAGGAGCCGACGATCTCGGCGCTCGCGACGTCCCCGTTGACGTCGCCGACGTTCTCTATCGTCACGCTCCGTTCCTGGCGATCGCCGACGGAGACGTCGCCGAAGTCGACCGATCGGTCCGTCGGGGCGACGGCGCTCTCGACGCCGGTTCCGGTCAGGGAGATCGGTCCGAGCGCCGTCGGGTTGTCGGAGTCGATCTCGAGAGTCGCCTCGTGGGCACCGGCTTCGGTTGGCGAGAACTCGACCGGCACCGATCTCGTCTCACCGGGCTGGACGAGGAACTCCCCCTCGGCTGTGTGTTCAAAGGCGTTGGCGTCCGTCCCGGTGATTTCGGCGCGGCTGACGTCCAACGGTGCCGTTCCGTCGTTACTGATCCGAACGGTCTGACGTCCCGCCCCATTCGTGCTGGTCTCCCCGAAGTCGAGCTCGTCGGCCGACAGCGACGCCCGTGGACCCTCCACGACCACCTCCCGGGACGTCGTATCCGTGTTACCGCTGGTGTCGGTCACCGTCAACGTCACGGTGTAGCGGCCGGCTTCGTCGTAGCTGTGCGACGGTGTCGGGAGGGAGCCAGTCGCTCCGTCGCCGAACTCCCACTCGTAGCTCGCGATCCCGACGTTGTCCGTCGATCGGGTGGCATCCAGTTCGAAGCTCTCGTCGACGCCGACGGCGTCCGGTACGTCGAGGACGGCCGTCGGTGCGTCCGTGTCCTCGACGGTGATCGTGAAGCTGTCCGTGTCGGTCTCACCGTCGGCGGTGACGGTTAGCGTTACCTCCCGTTCGCCGGGCTCCTCGAGGACCGCGTCGATCAGCTCGCCGTCGCCGACGTCGTCTCCGTCGACCGTCCATTCGTAGGTGGGATCGGCGTCGACCGGAACGATCGAGCCACTCGCCCGGAGCTGGACCGACGTTCCGACCTCGACGACGTAGCTGTCCGCGGAGGCGCTGGCGACCAGCGCCGACTCCGCGAGGACGTCTGCGGTCGCTTCGTCGTCGTCGCTCCGGACCGCGATCGGAACCCGTTCGGCGTCCGGTCGTGGCTCGGTCTCTCCGGTGAGCGTCACCGTCCGACGTTCGCCGGGGGCCAGCTCCACGTCGACGGAGTCGGCGAGCCGATCGTCGACGTCGAGAGCGACAGTCTGGGTCGCTGTCTCGTTGCCGACGTTTTCGACCGTCACCTCCACGTCGAACGGCTCGCCCGAAGTGACGTTCTCGGGGGAGTCGACGATGCCGACCGCGAAGAACGGCTCGTCGGCCGACTGGACCGTGACCGTCCGCGTTTCGTTGTCGTCGTTCGTTCTGACGGTGAGTTCCCGCTGGCCGACGTGGCTTCCGTCGGTTTCGTACCCGAAGCCGACGGTTCCGCTCTCGTCGGCGGCGAGTTCGATCTCCGTCGAGTCGACGAGCTCGCCGCCGACGAGGAACTCGACGCTCTGGGTGCCCCCAGCGTGGCCGGTGTTCTCGACGTCGGCCTCGAGGGTGATCGTCTCGCCTTCCTCGACGGTGTCGTCGTAGTCGACGATGTCGACCGCGAAGAACGGTAGCGCCGGCTCGTACTCCGCGTGTACGATGACGCCCGTCCGGAGGGCGTCGTGCGAAACGCTCCCCCTGCTGTCGATGTCGATGCTGACGACCATCCGCTGGCCGGATTCGAGATCGACGGCGTTCCCCCTCCCCTCGACAGACTGGCCGGTGGCGTCGTCGTACAGCCGGATCACGCCCTCGTTTTCGTGTTCGACCCAGACGGTGACGTTTCGGTCGTCGTCGTTGACGAGATCGAAGACGCGGTGGTACTCGAAGAGCGTCTCGCGATTGACGCCGGTGAAGTCGACCTCCAGCTGTCCGCCGTCGTCGACGGCGACGTACTGTCCCGCCGGCCCGTCGTGGGCCTCCATCCGAACCTCGGGTTCACCGTCACCGTCGAAGAGACCGTCCGTCGGAAGCGCTGCCGTCCCAAACACCGCACCGGCCGGTATCAACAGTCCGAGAACGACCAGCACTGCCGCGGTTTTTGGGGTGAGATTCATGTACGGCTCACGACCGCCAACGCGAGCGGAGAAGGCGGCGTTCGCTGCCCTATCGAGGCGTCGGGACGTTCACGCTACTTACGAGCTCTCGTTGGCTTCGATCTGGATGTCGATCTGGAAGCTCTCCGGCGTGTCGCCGTCGACGTCGATCGCCAGACCGAACTGGGTCGAGCTGCCCGGAGTGAGGTTCTGCTCGGTGAACTCCTCCCTGTCGGCGTCGACGATGGTGACACTGACGTCGTCGTCGTCGACGTTCGCGACGCTCACGTTGAGGTCGACGGGGTTGCCGCCGTTGTTGGTCACGTTGACGAGCGGGGTCAGCACGGTTCTCGCGTCCGGGTTCAGACCGGACGCATCACCGAGTGCACTCTCACTCAGATCGATCGTTGCGGCCCCGTCGTCGGCATCGTTGACCGCACCGGCGCTGATGTCGTCGGCTTCGCTGATCGCGAGCAGCGCGTTCGCGTCGCCCGTCACGTCGACGGTCGCCGTCCGCTCGGCCTCGACGGTCGAGAACGCACCCGTCCCCGCCGCGACCGCGATTCCGCCGAACACCAGTACCAGTACGAGTAGTTTTCCTTTGGGTTTCATTGTGATATTGTAGCTGTGTACGTTGTTTGGATATTATTCGGACGGTTCTCCGAATTCGATCTGAAGGTTGCTCGGGATGTCGTCTTCGTCCCAGTCGCCGACGTTTCCGCCCGGTCCCGCGAGCTTGAATCCGAACGACAGCCAGTCGCCGGGTTCGAGATCGACGTTTTCAGCACTGTCCACGGGCGTGCGCCCGACTCCCTCGTCGGCAGCCTCGGCGTAGTCATCGTCGCTGGTGTCTGTGCCGTCGGGCTCTCCACCCTGGAACTGGTTTTTCGCCGAGGTGACGTAGACGCGCCCGGCTTCGCCGTCACTACCGTCGGTTACCCAGTCCACATCCTCGTCCGAGGTGTCGACTCCCACGAATCGAACGGTTTCGGTTCCGTCGTTGACGATACGGAACACGTCGTTGAACGTGAAGTCGGTACTCACGTTGAGATCCTCGAACGCGAGCCCGAACTCCCCGTCTTCGATCGTCGCTTGATCGCTAGTCGGTTCGAAGACGAGGAGACCGACGTCGTCGTCCGCGAACTCGACGCTCACGTCCCGTTCAGCTGTGGCGGCCGAGAACGCACCCGTCGCAACGGCACCGGCACCGCCGGCAACGAGCGTTCCAACCACCGCGAGTGTTGTTCGTCGTGTTGGCATGATATGATATGATTAACAGTATCGCAATGGCACCATACTGGAAGCCATCTCGACGCTGTCTCTATGCTTCCCTACATACCCTACCCCCTTTGTAAGACCTACCTACCGGAGAGTTACGAAGTCGTAACGACCCGGTAAAATGTGGTTAGGCCCGTCTAACGCGGCTAATCGAGCGTCGAATCTCGGGATACGTTACCGATGCGCTAGCACCGTCGGCGGGCCGAACGCGAACACGTTCGGCCGTCCTGCCTAACAAAAAACTTAGATATGCCCTGGTGTTACCGGACGATAGTCGGAGCCGACCGCACCACCGTTAGGGGTTCGGACCGGTCGGTCATCCGTCGGACAGTACCCGCGGCTCTCCCTCCCGGAACTCCGACGCGTCACACGCACGGTGGGTGTGGGACCGCCGCGTTGACCACTCGATGCAACAATGAGTTCGATTCGCGTCTGGACGACGAAGCTGGTGTGGGGAACTGAACGCCTGTCAGAGACGAGGGGGGGCGCCTGAGCGTGCCGGAAAGCGAAGCGAAAGCGCGCGATGAGCCGCTCACCGATCTCATCTACGACATCCTCTCGGACAAGCGACGCCGATACACGATCCACTATCTCAAGCAGGTCGGCCGCCCCGTCGAGATACGGGAGCTGGCCGAGCAGGTCGCCGCCTGGGAGAACGACAAGCCGATCGAGGAACTCGACTCCCAGGAGCGAAAGCGGGTCTACATCTCTCTCTATCAGGGCCATCTCTCGACGCTCGACGAGAAGGGTCTCGTCGACTACGACGCCGATCGCGGCGTCGTCGAACTGGACGAGGCGTTGAAGGAGACGGAGATCTACCTCGAGATCGTCCCGCCGCAGACGATCCCGTGGAGTCAGTTCTACGTCGGGCTGACGGTCGCCAACGCGCTGTTTCTCACACTCACGTGGTACGAGGTCGGCGTGCTCGCGGAGCTGTCCTCGGTCGCCGTCGGCGGCGTCGTCCTCGCGTCGTTCGGCATCTCGGCGCTCTTTCAGCTGTTCTCCGGCGGGCGGATCCGGATCGGAGACGACGGGCCGCCGCCCGAGCTTCGAAGCTGATCGACCCACAGCGCTCCACGAAACGCTTTTGCCGGGACTTTCGCACAGTTGCTCACGATGGAGCTGCTCGCGTTCGGCGATCCGCACATCAAGCCGACCGGTGCGACGATCGATTACGACGCTCTGGAGATCCCATCGAACGTCGACGTCGTCGTCACGACCGGCGACGTCGTCCACAGAACCGGCCAGGAGGATCTCCGTGCGGGGAGAACGTTCTTCGAACGGCTCGACGCGGCTGACGTGCCGATCGTGGGCGTTCCGGGCAACCACGACCCGCTCGATCAGTACGACTCGCTCGTCGGCGGTCTCGAGAACGTCGTCGTCGCCCACGAACGAGTCGTCACCGGCGACGCGTTCACCGACGTCCACCGCGACGCACTCTCCGGTCGTTCCATCGTCGGCTGGGGCTGTGAGCGGTTCGACTGTAAACCCGAGATACGGCTCACCTCGTTCGAGGCGCTCGATCCCCGCGACGCGGCGAACAGGCGATACGCCGCCGCCGAGGCAGCGAGCCGACTCGAGGACGCGGTGTTCGACTACGTCACTGGCGACGCCGACCGCACCGAGCTCGAACGACGGCTGGGCGTTCGTGAGGGCGAGCGGCGGGCGTTTCGGGAGCAGCTATCTCACGCCGAATCACGGTTCGATCGGCTCGATTCGCTGCTCGCGGCCGCACCGGCGCCGACGGTGTTTCTCTCGCACGTGCCGCCGTACAACACGCCGCTCGATCGTCACCACTCGATCGGCGAGCGTGAGCTCGACCTGGACGGCCTCCACGTCGGCTCGCTCAGCCTGAAGCTCGCCCTCCGGCTCCACTCCCCAGTCGTCGCGCTCAGCGGGCACTCGCACAACGGCGCGTATCAGGCAGGAATCGACGGGAAGGGCGGCGTGCCTCATCTCCTGAACCTGGATTTCCGCGGGATCGTGCGGATTCGCGTCGGCTCAGACGGTGCGTTCGGCTTCGAGTTCCTCTGATCCGGACTATTCGATCTCGACGGTCCCCTGCTGGGAGAGTCGGACGACCGAATCGAAGATCGGTGCGATCGTTTCGACGAAGATGTCGTGATGAGCCCCCTGATTCAGGTGGTAGTGGCCGCGCATGCCAGCGGCGTCGAGTCTCGATTTGAGCATGTGGAGGAACTGATAGAGGAGTTGATCGTCGACGTACTGCTGGAGCGCTGACACGGTGTGAACGCAGACGACGACCGGCCGGTCGTCGTCCTCCCATTCGGAGAGCAACTGCGTCGTGGTGATCCCGAGCTTCGAGAGGTTCGACGGGTTCGGGATCCGCCGTACCGTGACGGAGCTGTCGGTCGCGCCGGCCGTGGTTCGGGAAACGTCCGACGTGGCGTCGCTGTGGCCGCCGACTTCGACGATGGCGACGTTACCGCCGGGCCATCTGGTCCGTCTGTGGCAGAGCTCCAGCCGTTCGGCGGCCGATTCGACGACCGTCACGAAGAGTACGTTTCGCTCTTCGGTCCCCTCTCCCAGGAGACGAGAACAGGCGTCGTTCGTGATCTCGTGATCGATCGGGCTGATGAGGAGCGTCTGTTCGCCCGGCGGGAGCTCTCCGAGTGCCCCGAGACCGGTCGATTCTTCCTCGTGGTCGTCGTCCATCTCCGAGGGCGAGTCGTCGGCTCGCTCGCTTCGGGAGTCGTTCGCCGAACGCTCCTCGTGCGGTGTCGACTTCGACTCCGATTCGGAGTTCCATATCCACTCGTCGGCCGTCCCTCCCACCTGTTCGTCGTCCGGTTGACTCTCGACGTCGTCCGAGAGCGACGCAGTCTCGGCGGCCGGCTGGTTCCACAGTCGATCGGGCGAGGAGTCCAGTTGCGAGCTCTCCGGTTCGGCGTTCCGGTCGACGAGCGATCGTATCTCCGTGTGGTCAGGGTCCTCGCCGCTCTCCGGCCGCGGTTCGTCAGCCGGGTCGCGTTCGCCCGACAGATCGGCGCCCGCCGCTCTTCGATCTCCGGACGGTTCTGGATCACCGACGTCACGATCGTCGAGCCGATCGAGAAACCGCCTGAACCGCCCGCCGCGTTCGGAAGCGGTCGGTTCCGTGGCTCGATCAGCCGTGGACTCGCTCGAGTCGTCGGTGTCGTCGCTCATGCTAGCTATCCGGTGTCGTTACGTGGCACAGACGCGCAAACGGCTGTTAAAACGTGCGGAATTGCTCGCCGGCTACTGACGTCGGATTCGATCGAACGTCGGGGGACCGACGAAGCCTGGACGCTCACTCGCGTGACGGGTCGAACTCCGGCGCGCTGTCGGAGCTGGTTTTGGTGCTCGGCGGCGTCGTTGGCTCAGTCTCGATTCGGGCTTTTTTGAAGGGGTTCCAGCCGCCGTCGTCGATACCCACGAACCTGCTCTCGCAGTGCGGACAGCTCGGCGACTCGAGCATCGGAAGCTCGATCGCTCCATCGCAGCTCTCACAGACGCCGTTCCGAACACCGCTTCGCATCGCCGTCTTTTTCAGCTGTGCGAGCCGCTCGCGCTCGTCCAGTTTGCGTTCGATCCTGGCGAGATCGTTCTCCCTGAGCTCCTCGAGTGCCGTCGAGTGATCCTCCTCGACCGCTTCGATCCGATGGTCGATCCCGTCGACGGTTGCGAGGAGCCGTTCGAGAACGGCCTCGATGCTGTCGAACTCCTCGTCGATCCACGATTCGAGCTCCTCGTCAGCCGACTCGAGCTGCCGGTGTTTCGCGTCGAACCGCTCGATGGTCGACTGCAGTTCTGCGGTGAGCTCCCGTTCGAGCGATTCGATCCGCTCAGTGTCGGCCTTCTCCGATTCGAGGCGATCGGTTTCGGAGTCGATCGCCTCGATCCGTCCGTTGACTCGGGTCAGTTCGTTCGAGATCCTGTCGGCGTAGGCGTCGTGGGACGACCGTTGATCGTCGACGTCGTCGGCGAGATTCTCTATCTGTCGCTGGAGAGTCGGGATCGCGACGAGGAGATCCGAGACCCGTTGGGCGTTCGCGGATGCGCTCTGGTGATCGTGCCGGTCGGCGTCCGCCTGGATCGCCGACCGCAGCGATCGGAGCTCCGCTTTTAGTTCCTGGAACTGACTCTCGGCCTGGTCGCCGTCGGTCGGTCGGTCCTCCGGGCTGGTGTCGGCTGTCGACGCATCGTGGGCACTGTTTTCCCGGTCGCTGGCTCCCTCGGCTGGCTGCGGTGGGCTCACGACGTCGCCGTCGGCCGGATCGTTCAGCCGGTTGAGTTCGTCGAGAATCCAGTAGGAGGTGACCATCTGGTTCATCAGTTCGCTCTTGGAGACGTCTTTCGACTCCGCAGTATGGGAGAGCCACTCGTCGAAGGCTTCTGGATCGACCGCGGCACCGTCCACCGAATCGGAGTTTTCTGACATGTTGTGACGTCTCCCGTCCGCTATCCGTTAGGTAAACATACCCTATCGAACATATAAACCCTCCGCTAATTCCCGTTTTTTCAGCAGTTCGACTGCCTGAGCAGGGATCGAGCCGATCCAGTTCGTCACCGCTGGCTGTTCTCTGCGGCTCGATTCGGAACGTATCCGTTCGGTGTTCGGAACGTTGAATACGGTGTGGTACCGTGTTTCAGACGACCTCCGTTCGGAACGGACGAGGGGATGACACGGGGATGGGAGATATCGGCTCGTCGACGGATGGATCGAACCACGCGGTGGTTTGCTCGTTCGACGAGCCGCCGCCATCCGTCGACGACCCCGACCGGTTCGACGCCGTTCTGACGATCACGTTCGACGGGGATCCTCCGTTCGAGACGCCGCTCACTGACTCTTCGGTTCGATACGGACTCGTCAGCGTCGGCGACACGCTTCGGGGTGCGACTGTCGACAGCAGTGTACCCGATATCGATCGCAGCCGACCGTTTATCACTGCCGTCGAGGATCCGACGGGCCTCGACGAGATCTGGAACCGCACCGATCAGTTCCTCTCGAGTTGCGCCGACGACTCCCGAGTGCTGGTTCGATTCGACTCGATCACGGCACTGCTTCGCCACGTCGAACTCCCGGTCGCCTTCCGGTTTCTGCACGCTCTGCGGAGCCTCCTCAGAACCAACGACGCCGTCGGCTACTTCTATCTCGATCCGGACGCTCACGGGAACGAGACGGTCGACACGCTGACGACGGTGTTCGACACGACGATCGACGCCACGGGCTCGCGAGAACCGACGCTCGAGTCGACCGCATCGGCGGTATCTGGCGACGATCCCCCGACGATCGACCGGATGGTCGCAGCCGCACCGGTGCTGTGGATCGTCGCGATTTTCACGTTCGGGATCGGCGACATCGCCACGACCTACGTCGGGCTCGCCTCGGGCGTCGCCGTCGAGGCAAGTCCGATCGCGGCAGCGGTGATCAACGACAACGGCTTCGGGTTCATCTACGTCGTCAAGGGAACGATGTTCGGTCTCTTCTATCTGGTTTGGCGGATGACGCCGAACCCCTACGCGGTCGGCGTCCCACTCGGGCTTTCGCTCCTCGGGGTCGGCGTAATACTGTGGAACGTCGGCGTTCTGGCGGTCGGCTTCCTGCTGTAGCGTCCGCCTCCGAACCCTCCGTCGACACGTCGGACTGCTCTCTGTCGATACATCAACTGTTTTCTGATCTCCGGCCGAACGGCGTTCTGTCGCGATCGATCCGTGCCACACGGCGCTGCCCGAACGGGACGGACGACGACCCCCAACATCGGCTCGAGTGAGATATGCTCTCCCCCGCAACACCACCCAATGGCTAATATTCTCATCGTCGAGGACACCGAGCTCCAGATGCGCCTGCTGCAGTCGTTCCTGCAGCTCGAACACGACGTCGTCGATACCGCTACCGACGGCGACGAGGCCGTGGAGCTGGCCGAGCGCCACGACGTCGACGTCGTGGTGATGGACCTCAACCTGCCGAACACGAGCGGGATCCAGGCGACGGAGCGGATAACGTCGGCTGAGGAGGACGTGAAGATCGTCGTCAGCACGGCCGTCATCGACGAGGGCGCCATCGAGGCCGCGACCGCGGCCGGCGCCGACGAGGTACTCATCAAACCGTTTGATCGGACCGAACTCTTGGCGGCGGTGCGGTCGGTAGTGGAGTAGCGAGAACCGCGTTCCCTCCCGTTTTTGTATCGTGGATCGGGCATTATTTTATGTCCGCAACGCAAACATTCTTGATTGCTGACTACGATCACCGAACAACAATCTCCGGGTACTCTTCATGGTAACTCACCAATCTCCACCAACCGTTCTCGTCGTCGACGACGAGCGGGATCTCGCCGATCTCTTCGCGAACTGGCTGGGAGATCCGTACTCCGTTCGCACCGCCTACGACGGTGCTGAAGCGATCGGCCAGCTCGACGAGGCGATCGACGTCGTGCTGCTCGATCGCCGAATGCCGGAGCTCTCCGGCGACGAGGTGTTGCGGGAGATTCGGGAGAACGAGCTCGACTGCCGCGTGGTGATCGTCTCGGCCGTCGAACCGGACTTCGACGTCGTCGACATGGGGTTCGACGACTACCTGACGAAACCGGTGTTGAAGGAGGATCTCCGCGACGCCGTCGAACGGATGCTCACGCGGTCGGAGTACGGCGACACCGTCCAGGAACTGTTCCAGGCGGTCGCCGCCAAGGCCGCGCTACAGTCGGAAAAACCCGAAATGGAGCTGGAACACAACGAGGAGTATCTCGAACTGCAAGCGCGGATCGACGAGCTCCAGGCGGCTGCCGACGACACCGTCTGCTCGTTCGCCGACCGGGACTTCGAGGCCGCGTTCCGCGATCTCGACGTTCGGGGCGAGTTCGCGCAGTCGGTCGACGCTCCCGGGGAACCGTCGAAGACAGCCGACTCCCGTTCGACGCCCGAGGCGCTCGTCGGGATCCTTCCCGAGCCGGTCGTCGTCATGGACGGTGACGGCGACGTCGTCGACGGCAACGACGCCCTCGCTGAGCTGCTACAGCGGCCACGGGCGGAACTGCTCGGCGCTCACTGGAGCTCCGTCTTCGAGGCGGGAGAACACGACCTGCTCGAGGCGCTCCGTGCGGGGATGGACGGTCGAACGACGATCGAAGGGGAACCGATCCGAGTCGCAACGTCCGGCGAGGGTGCGATGGCTGTCGAACTCTCCGGAGCGTCGATCGAGACGCCCGACGGCGAGCGGGTTCTCGGGGTGGTGTGCGATCGAAGCTCCGACGCGCGACTCCGGCGACAGCGCGAGCGGCTGGATCTCGTCGCCTCGACGGTCTCCCACGACCTCCGGAATCCCCTGAGCGTCGTGACGGGGTACGTCGACGTGACGCGAGAAACGGGCGATATCTCCCACCTGGAACAGGTGTCCACGACGCTCGAGCGGCTGAACGCGATGCTCGACGACGCGGCCACACTCGCCCGGGTGCCGACCGACCTCGACGCCGATGAGGCGGTGGCGCTCGAACGGTTGCTCCCGGTGTGTTGGGAGGCAGTCGGGGAGACCGACGCGACGCTACGAATCGAAACATCGGCCACGCTCTACGGCGACGAGAGCGCGCTCTCGACGCTCTTCGAGGAACTCCTCGAGAACTCCGTCGAACACGGCGGCACCGCGGTCACCGTCGGCTCGCTCGAGGACGGGTTCTACGTCGCCGACGACGGTCCGGGAATCGACGATCCCGAACAGATGCTTCGCCCCGGCTACTCGACCGCCGAGGCGGGCACCGGGCTCGGACTGCCCATCGTCGTCGAGCTCGTCGACGCCCACGGCTGGAGCCTCTCGGTGACCGAGAGCGATTCGGGCGGCGCCCGCTTCGAGATCACCGGCGTCGTACTCGAATCCGGCTCCGAGGACTGATCTAGAGGATCCGATCCGGAGCCGGGACGTTCTCGTTCCCGAACCGATCCCGGATCGGAAACACGTTCAACAGTAGCGCCACGAGGAGCGCTCCGAGAAACCCGCCGGCCAACCCGATCAGGTGGCCGATCACGCCGGGGCTGGTGCTGATCTCCGCGGTCGGAACGATCCCGACGCCCATGACGGCGTAGAGACCGGTGGCCAGCCCGACCGTCAGGACGTTCGCGATCACCGCCACCCGGCGCTCGGTTCCGCGGGAGAGCGCACGAACGCGGTCGGCGCTGAACGCCGAAGCGAAAAGCAGTCCACCGGCGACTGCGGCGAACAGGCCGCCCCACTCGTTGGTGGAGACGACGACGGCGCTCGTCGAACAGAGGACGACCCCGGCCACTGAGAGGACAGTTCGGTGGTCGTAGACCAGCCGCATCGCCGTCAGAAACGCCAGAAACGAGAAGCCGACGAAGCCGGAGACGACGTGGGAGAAGCCGACGAATATCGGCCGCTGTTCGGGGAAGACGACGTCGACCACGCCGTAGGTGAGAAGCGTCGTTCCGATCGGCAGCACCGTCACCAGCAGCGCCGAGGCGAGCGCGAACCAGCCGAGCGCCCGCAGTCGCAGGCAGAGCACGTAGGTGAACAGCCCGACGACGAGGAACCCGACCGCGTTGCCGTAGAGGTGGGCGTCGCCGGTGTGGACGAACGACGCCAGATACGCGACGAGGAGATCCGAACGCGGTGATCCGTACGCCAACAGCCGATCGGCGCCATCGGGGATCAGGAGGTGGATACCGACCAGAAGCGCGGCGAGGATCGCGATCGAGACGGCGCCGACGCCGATCTGCCACGCCGGATACGGGACGTCCGCCACACCGCGGCGCTCGGAGTGATCCGTCAGCCGCTCGGTGAGCGCCGTCCGCCGCTCGCTCAGTTCGTCGGTGAGTATCTCGTACTGTTTACTCTCCCGGAGCTCGGTCGGCGAGCGCTCGCGCTCCAGGGCGTTCTTCTTCGCGACCAGCGCTAAATACCCCTGCAGACTCCGTTCGAGGCCGCTCCGTTCGGCGAGCGTCTCGACGGTCGCGCGGAGCTCGTCCTTCGAAACTGGTTTGGTGACGTACTCGTCGACGTCGAGCTTCAGCAGATCGAACTCCGGTTCGACGGCAGTCACCATCGCGACCCGGCAGTCGAGCCCCTTCTCGCGGAGTCGCCCGAGCAGCTCCTCCCCCGAGACGTCCGGGAGCCTTCGATCGAGCAACACGACGTCGATCGTCGGATCGAGCTGCTCGAGCGCCTCCTGACCGGTGTAGGCCGTCCGGACGTCGTAGTCGTCGGCCAACCACATCGCGAACAGATCCGCGAGCGCGCGCTCGTCTTCGACGACCAGCACGTCGGTACCGGTACCGGAGCTCACGACCGGGCAATCGTCCGCCGCCGTTGAATACTGTTCCCCTCCCGTCGCTCAGACACCGGCCCGGTGCTCGCCGAAGACGTCCCTGAGCGCGTTGCAGATCTCTCCCGTCGTCGCGTAGCATTTCACCGCGTCGACGATGTGCGGCATGAGATTCGCTTCGCCCTCGGCGGCCGCTTTCAACGCCGCGAGCGCATCCTCGACGGCCTCGTCGTTTCGCTCATCGCGGACGGTCCCGACGTTGCGCCGCTGTTTGCGCTGTTCGGCTTCGCTCACCTCCTCGATGTCCTCGGTCGGATCCTCGTCGACGGTGTACTCGTTGACGCCGACGATGATCCGCTCGCCCGATTCGATCTCGCGCTGGCGCTCGAAGGCGACGTCCTGGATCTGTCCCTGCACCCACTCGCTCTCGACGGCCTGCCGCATTCCGCCGCGGTCGTCGATCTCTTCGAGGATCTCGAACGCCTCGGCTTCGAGCTCGTCCGTGAGGTGTTCGACGTAGTAACTCCCGGCGAGCGGGTCGATCGTGTCCGCCGCTCCGGACTCGTGGGCGAGAATCTGCTGGGTTCGAAGCGCCGTCCGAACGGATTTCTCCGTGGGAAGGCTCAGCGCCTCGTCCTTCCCGTTGGTGTGGAGCGACTGTGTTCCGCCCAGAACGGCCGCCAGCGCCTGATAGGCGACACGGACGACGTTGTTCTCGACCTGCTGGGCTGTCAGCGTCGAGCCGGCGGTCTGGGTGTGGAACTTCAGCTGCTTGGAGGCAGGATTTTTCGCGTCGAACCGCTCCGACATGATCTCGTGCCACATCCGGCGAGCGGCGCGGAACTTCGCAACCTCCTCCAGGATGTTGTTGTGGGCGTTGAAGAAAAAGGAGAGCTGTGGGGCGAACTCGTCGACGTCGAGCCCGGCGTCGATGGCGGCCTCGACGTACTCGATGCCGTCCCCGAGGGTGAACGCGATCTCCTGGGCGGCCGTCGAGCCGGCCTCGCGGATGTGATAGCCCGAAATCGAGATCGTGTTGAAGTTCGGCACCTCCTCGGCGCAGAACTCGAAGATGTCGGTGATGATCCGCATCGAGGGCTCCGGCGGGAAGATGTAGGTGTTCCGCGCGATGTACTCCTTGAGGATGTCGTTCTGGATGGTCCCGCGGAGCTGCTCGCGGTCGACGCCCTGTTTGTCGCCGACGGCGATGTACATCGCGAGCAGCACGGACGCGGGCGCGTTGATCGTCATCGAGGTCGACACCTCGTCGAGCGGAATCCCGTCGAAGACCGTCTCCATGTCCTCCAGGGAATCGATGGCGACGCCCGACTTGCCGACCTCGCCCTCCGCCATCGGGCTGTCGGAGTCGTACCCCATCTGCGTCGGCAGATCGAACGCCATCGAGAGCCCGGTTTGCCCCTCGTCGAGCAGATAGAGGTATCGCTCGTTGGTCTCCTCGGCGGTGCCCATGCCGGCGTACTGTCGCATCGTCCACAGCCGGCCACGGTGCATCGTCGAGTAGACGCCGCGCGTGTACGGCGCCTCGCCGGGGAAGCCGAGATCCTCCCCGTAGTCGAGATCGGCGACGTCGGCCGGCGTGTAGAGGGGATCGACGACCTGTCCGCCGGTGTCGGTCGTGAACGTCTCCTTGCGTTCCCCGAAACGGTCGACAGTCGGCCCGTGGGTCTCCGCCGCCCACGAGTCGTGACCCTCCCGGATCGCCTCGAGATCCTCAGGATCGAACATTACTGGAAGAGGGGGCGGCGCGGGCTTAAGCGTTGGCGGATCGCTCGATGCAGGGGCGACGGCTGGTATCCAAACACAGATACGGCTGTCCGAACGACGTTTGCCCATGTGGCCGATGGGACACGTCGCGATAGCGTACCTTCTCTACACGGCGTCGACGCGCGTGCGGTTCGATTCGACACCGGCGCACGGGCCAGCGATCGTTCTGGGATTCGGGGGCCTCTTTCCGGATCTGGTCGACAAGCCGCTGGCGTGGTACTTCGGGGTGTTGCCCACCGGACGGACGCTCGCGCACTCGCTCGTCGTGCTGGTGCCGCTGGTCGTCGTGGCGTATCTGCTCGCGCGGCGGTACGATCGCGCGGAGTACGGCGTCGCCTTCGGGATCGGCGCGATCTCGCACGCGCTCGTCGACGCGATGCCGGCGCTGTGGGGCGGCACCGACCCCGGCTTTCTGCTGTGGCCGCTCGTCCCGGTCGAATCGTACGAGGAGGGCGCACCGACGGTGATGGGACTGCTTCGATCGAGCCTCGGGGAGCCGTATTTCCTGCTCGAGTTCGTCCTCCTCGGGATCGCGCTGGTGGTCTGGCGGTGGGACGGCTATCCCGGCCTCGCCGTCGTTCGGAACGCGCTCGGGCGGCGCGGCTGAGTTCGCTCTCGAGGTGAACGTCACGCGAGAACTGTGTGAACGACAGGGATCGACGGTGGTTACTCAGTGCTCTTTCGGTGTGATCTCGACGGTCCCCTCGTGGTCGACCGTCACGACGAGATCGAGATATTCGAACGTGACCGTCCCTTCGGTGTTGCGAAAGAGCGAGTTGAGCGCGTCGGGATCGATCGCGTCGTAGAGCGGTGCCGCCAGCGATCCCTTATCAATGCTTTTCTGTTCGGCAGCGAGTTCGATCACTCGTTCACTTACAGTTTGAACCTCCATCGTGTTCTTCTCTTATGGTCCGCTTGCATTCCTCGAAGATAAGTTCACAGGATCTGATGTGTCGACGGCTCCCGCGTGCGTTCGGCGCCGTGGATGCCGGCAAGCGTTTTGTCGGCCGTCACGTAATGGCCGTATGTCCGTTCGCTCGCGGTCGTCCCGCGCTCGTCGGCTTGACGGCGAGGACGACCGGCGTCTCACTGCGGCGCTCGGCCGCAACCCCGCCGTCCAGACGCTGCTGCTCATGGGCGTGGTGTCGATCGTCGACTGGCTCGTCGGCCCCCCGTTTGCCATCTCCTCGCCGATCGGCTCCCCGCCGTGGGAGTTTTTGGCGATCTACTCCCATCTCTCGCTCGGTCACCTGCTGTCGAACGCGGTTATCGTCCTCGTCGCGGGCGGGCTCGTCTCGCTGTCGACGTCGACCGGCCGCTTTCACGCGTTCTTCGTTCTGACCGGTGTCGCTTCCTCGGTCGCTCACGTCCTCGCCAGCGGCGCGTTCGGGACATCCGTTGCGATCATCGGCTCGAGCGGCTCCGCGTTCGCGCTCGTCGGCTATCTCCTCGTCGCCAATCCGCTCTCGGCGGCGGTGTTCGGCCGAATCGACGGCCGCACCGTCGCGGTCGTCCTCGTCGTCGTCGCCGTCGCGGTCACGCTCCAGTACTCCGCGGCGGGCAGCGCGGTCGTCTCACACTTCGTCGGGGTCGTCCTCGGGATGGCCGCCGGTCGGTTTCGGCTGCTCGGTCGGTGAGTGGGCTATTCGAGTTGGGCTGCCGACGGCAGGCTCTCGAGCGCGTAAAACGTCGCCAGCGTAAAGGTTGGCTGCCACGGCGCCCTCCGAGCTGGCCCTGATCGCGCCTCATCCGAGCCGATCGTCGACGATCGTGCGTGCGACGCGAACGGCGTTTTCGATCCCCAGTTCGAACCCCGACTCGAACGTCGAGCCGAGGAGGTGTTCCCGCGCCGACCCCGATTTCGGCCGGTCGTGATTCGAGATGCCCCGGACGGTGAGATACCGATCGAGCCGTCCGAACCGCGTCAGCGCGGTCGCCGTGCCGGCGTCCTCCATCTCCGTCGCCCGGTACGGCGCCAGCCCGTACTGGGAGACGAGCCACGCCGCCTGCTCGGCGAGTTCCGCGCCGTGCCAGAACTCGTCGCCACAGAGGTTCGTCCCGCCGACGACCTCCGGGTCGGTTCCCTCGAGATTGACCTCCTCTGCGAGCGCTCGGGCGCGTTCGACCAGTTCGGCGTTCAGTTCGAAGGCACCCTTCCCCTTCGTGTAGGGGTTCAACGCGAGCGGCGGATCGTTCTCGTCCGGATCGACCCGGTATTTGTCGTCCCAGTCGACGATCGCGTCCGCGAGGAGGACCGAGCCGATCGGCAGCGTCGGTGGGCCGCCGGCGACGCCGACCGAGAGGACGAGCGCCTCCTCGAGCCGGAGCGTCTCGCTGGTCAGTAGCGCGGTCGTCGTCGTCGCCGCCGACGCCTTGCCGATCCCGGTGGGGACGACGGCGAGTCCGTCGTCGGTGTAGCGCAGCGGGGTCGGGACACCCTCGATGTGGACCGTCGCGTCGAGGTCGTAGGCCGTCCGCCAGGGGGCCGCCTCCCCGGGGAGTCCCGTCAGATCGTCGAAGGCCGGCAACACGAGGACGTCCACGTCGATCGGCATACGTCCCCGTTCGATTGTCGGTTACAAAAGTGCCACCGGTGGTCCGGCGTCCCGGCGAGGGTGTCGGGCGGTGCGATCGCTGGCTTTTTGGTTCCGATACATACACACACGTAGTTACGCTGGAACCTCGACGAAACAATCAATGAGCAAATACGACGATCTTTTCGCCGAGACGACCCCCGAACACAGCGTCTTCACCGATAAAGGCGCGCTCGATCCGCTTGCGGCGCCAACTGAGATCGTCGCTCGGGACACCCAAGAGCGAGCGCTTGCGAGGATTCTCAACGGGGTCCACGAGGGGTATCTGCCGACGACGGTGTCGGTGTACGGCCCGCCAGGGACAGGCAAGACGCTTACGACACGGCGACTCTGTGCAGAGTTCGCCGCTCGCCAGGAGTCAGTCGCTGTCGAGTACGTCAATCTTAAAGAGTGCCGGACGCTGTTCAGTGCGGCCAACGAGATCTGCTTCGAGCTGACGGGGGAGAAAAAAGGCGCCTACGAAGGGCTGGATGGGGTCTTTACCGCAATCTGGACAGCGCTCGAATCGTATCCCGAGTGGACGATCCTGCTGTTGGATGAGGTCGATCACGTCGCCCACGATTCGAACTACGACCCCAGTGAGTTCTTCTATCGCTTGTTCCGTGGCGAGGGGAAGCTGAAACGCGACATTCAGTTGTCGGCATGGCTCATTAGCAACGAACTCTTGGAGGTCGATCTCCGGCTTGATAGTCGCGTTCAGAGCGCGATGAGCGGTGAGGAGGTGTTCTTTCCGCCGTACGGTCGCGAGGAGCTGGAGGCGATTCTCGATGCCCGTCTCGAACAGGCCTTCCGGGATGACGCGCTCTCGGAGGCGGTCGTCGATTACGGGGTTACACAAGCCGCCCGCCGCTGGGGTGATGCTCGCAAAGCGCTGAGGCTGTTTCGCTATGCCAGTGAGACGGCCAACGAACGCGGCTATGAGACGGTGACGACGGCGTGTCTCGAGGAGAATCTCGAGTCCGCCGAGAAGGATGCACTGATCGAGAAGCTCTTGGAACTGCCGTTTAATCATTATCACGTTCTCTTGGGGATTACGGGGTGGAATGAGGGCGGGACCAACGAGATCAAACAGCCCGTCACCACGACAGAGATCTCCGGTAGTGTCAATCGAGCGGAGTATGACTCGGCGTTTCATCTGGGTGAGCGTGCGATTCGGGATATCGTTACCGATCTCGAGACGATGGGGCTTGTTGAAACGTGGCTCGACTCACGCGGCCGCGACGGGCGGATAAAACGGATCAAAACGACGTTCGACCCACAGTGGGTTCGCGATTCGAGAGCTTCGTATGCCGCTCAGTCGGACGATATCGACGAACTGCTCACGGAGTGACCGCTTCGGTATCGGAGCGGTGAGTGTGTGACCGAGCTGTTCGTGGCTGATTCATTTATATCTACTGACGGGATTTTCAAACGCAGAACGAAGGGGTTTGTCGATTAGTTCACGCCACTTTTGGCGTGCAAGACTTAGAGCCATCTGGTCGATGAACGTGTGGATCTTACAGCGTGGGAGCGTGTCATAGAAAGCTCCGCACATTCTATTTATCAGATTCTTACCAAAATCGCGTGCAAGATACAGGGCGCTTATTCAGCAGCACAATCGTGCCCCGTATGATCACCGCGGTTCGGCTTCGACGACGATCTCGTCAACGTAGTGTGTCGCAGCCGTCTCCCATACGACGGTCGTCCCGACAGCGAGGTAGAGAGTGTCCGTCGAGAGTTCAGGCGTCGTCCACTCGAAGGTGTACTCGTGCCAGCCATCCGCGAGCCACAGGGGTTCGCGAAGCCCACCGTATGGCGTTTCGCCGAATTGGGTGGTGTTCTGTCCCGGGGCCGGGAAGTCCTCTTCGACCACTGGGCGATCCGGACCCAAGCGCATCACTGCACTCCGGATGAGATTGAACGACTCCGATTCACTCCAGAACTGGGCGGTGACGCTCATTTGATAGGCCTGTCCAGGCTCAACGGAGACCGGATGGACCGCCCAGGTGGTCCCGTCGTCGTAGTCCCCCTCGTTCCAGATCCGTAGGGAGTAATCGCCGTCTGCTGCCTCCTCGTCAGAGACATCCACCTCCCATTCGAACTCCTCGATATCAACCTCTGGCCCAATAGCCGCATCGGCCTCCCAGTCGCCGATACCTTCTTCGAACCCCTCATAGAAGACCAGATCGTCCGACTCGCCGAGACACCCGGCGATGCCGGCGATGCCGAACGCTCCACAGCCGCGAAGTAGCTCTCGACGATGCATAACAGAAACTATACCGGCTGACGGAAAATCCTACCGTGGGCACGGATGTGGAAATTACCGTGATGGTTTGTCCCGAAGAGCATCAATTCTATCAACTATCGGCGATCACTCTGTGATCTCAAGAGGCGCGAGGCCATTGAACGAGCCGATTCTCTGGGGATTGCTCATTGTCCTTTGGGTCGTGGCACTTCTGATGTCCGTCGCTCGCTACCAGCGACAGTCGTTCACCCGCTCAGAGTTGTTTCTCTGGAGCGTTGGGTCACTGTTGTGGATCGGGAGTAGGACTACGGTGGCTCGTCGAAGCGTTCTTCGGAACAGCAGCGGTGATCATTGACGCGTTCGTATTCGCGCTCGGCGTGGCCGGGGTCGTGGCCTTCAATCAGTGATGGCGAATTCGGGACAGTTCAGCTGCCGAGTAGAGCGCTGTCAGACGAACGTGCTGGCCGTTTATAGTGGTGTCACGCTTCTGCCTGCGCGACTTCAGGTGTGTCTCGCTGATAGACCCACCAGTACGAGAGGATTGCCCCAAGGCCGATAACGACTCCTGCGACAATGACCTGTGTAAACGGATCTGGTGGGGAAAACAGGGCGACGACGACGAACCCGATAAGAACGAGCTGGAACAGAAGGATTGCAAACCTTATCCGTGAGGTCGCTCCAAGCAGTGGCCGTTCACCGAGGTAGACCCGATAATACGCCAATAGAAAGAGAAAGACGATGAAAAGTGCAGCTGCGACGCCGAGGAGCAGACCAATCGGACGCCCGAACTGATTATCAAGTGCAGTGGCGACCACCAGACACGCTATTGTCATAATCCAAATGAAAAACAGATCGATCAGAAATCCAGGACCTTCTCGTGGCATATCTATGTTCTCTTCTGTCGTGTAATAAAAATAGGTTCAACACCGCTGATGAGTACCGCGAAGATCGTTTCAATGGGCGATTGATTTTCACTCAAACACCCGGTGTTGAATCCATGAATCGCAAGCCGGCAAACACCTCCGACACGAATCGTAACGAAACCTCTGGCAGTCAAATATAAATACCAATCCGCTGTCTTTCGGTTTAGGTATATAAGTGGATTTACCAGGAGTTCGTCACACCGCGTGAAAGAATCGTTTTAATCCGGTCGTAGTGGTGCGGTTTGCTACTCGGTTGTCCTCGTTAGGACGGCAATATCTAACAATAGACGTGCTCACCTCAGCTATGTAACGCAGTTGGTTGCTTCGTGAACGACTTTGAGCGCGAGTCGCTCATTGGCCAATAGAACATTATTTCGACATGAAAGTTAGGATCTGCAAGACGGAGTACGCCTATTCAACAGGAGATACGGACTGAATTATAAGGCTACTACAATTGCCCAGTACAGGATGTACAGGTATCGTCCAGTCAGAAGGATAACTTGGTATTCAGTAATGAATGGGGCTTGCTATCCGTATCCCGTCAGGGAAACTCAACAGTAACGTCTCCAGTCGCACTGTAGTCAGATCCCAGCAGACTGTCAGACGAAAGCGCGGCTTCGGCTCGAATCCAGAGTTGTTGGGAATCTTGTTCATCATCGCCTTCGAGAAGAAGATTCACCTTCACACTCGCCCGTCCGATATCGGCCGTATCAGGCAGATCGAGGATGGTCGTCGAGGGGTCATCCCCGTCCTGAGAGAGCGTCGCTTTGTGTGCGTGAGCGTCCTCTCGAAGAGAGACCCCGGCGGGTGAGAAGCCACTCGTGTGTGGCGGAGAGCGGAATTCGAGGCGAAGCGAGTCTATCTGATCCCCCTTTGGCTGTAACGTCGAGACGGAGAACGGGTAGTAATCGCGTTGCTCGTCGCCGGTAAACTGTTTGTTGAGCTGAATTCGCAGTACGTCGTCGCCGTCATCGCTAAACGGTAGCACGATGCTCGGCCCATGCTCAATCACGTCATCAGGCGTGAGGTGTGTCTCGCCGCTTACCCCAGTACACCCGGCAGTGCTTACAGCCACCAATCCGGTAACCGAGAGATACTGACGTCGGTTCATACCACCGAATTCAGTGTCCGCTGAAATAAGGGCTATCAACGGTCAAATACCTCTTTTACCACCGCCACACGGCTACTGAATGGTTGATTCATTCAGATCAGTGCGTAATCAACGTCGGCCGACTGCTGCATTGATCCTCTATAGTCAGCACTCGATTTCGGATATAATTCCGATAACTCGCTTTCGACTCTGCTGAATAGAACGCGCGTATCTCGTACGGAGACACTTCCCGAAAATAGCGTTTAACATTCTTGTTCGACGATATGCTTCAGATTCTCGCCTTCCTCATTCATATGTTTTCGAACCGCCTCGAACTCTTCCCGATTCAGTCGCGTTCCGATTGGGCCAGTACGTACCTTGATTCGCTGAGTAATCCGGCACCCACCGTCTTCCGGCTCGACGGTAAAGCTGATGTGGGGAAGGAAGAACCCGATGAGTCGGCTTGACGGCTTGAACTCGATGTATCTGTTCGGCTCTACGGTAGTGTATCGGATAGTTCGTTTCTGTAAGTCTCCACCGATCCGCTCTTCGAAGTAGGCCTCATTCCCCGCTTCGAGTCCCTCACCTGTAACCCACCGAAACGTAACGTGATCCGGATGCCACTTTTCGTAACGGTCCTCTATCTCCTCAAAAAATCGGAAGACTACGTCGGGGGGTTCGTCAATCTCTGTGCTCGCTTCGAGAAGCATCCTATGGCCCCTGTGTACAAAATAGAGGAAATGATACGTGAAATACACCTATGACGCTTATCTGTCATTCGCATTAGCTACAGGGGCCATATAGTCTGCTGTATAGATCCTCTGTATCTTGCACTGCCTTCTGTAGCCATGCCTATTCCAACACTTTCGCCTTGGGTTGTCCGCAGAAAAATCGGGTGTGAATGTTTCTATGACACGCTAGCATGGGCTTATACGCTGAACAGGCGGCTGTGTTGAATCGCCATAAGTCGGTGGAATTCACTGTTTCACGGCACGCTTGATGTTGTAGACGACACACATTAGGGCGATTTTTCGGAACTCACGGAACCATGACCGCGCTCGCACGGCGAAGCCGAGCGAGCGCTTGACAGCCGAGTTTCCAATCCTGACGTTCAAGTCACAGGAACCTCTATACGTAGGGAAGGTCAGGTCGGAACGGAGCGGATTCCGAACGGCCTTCGGAGGCGGTCAGTCCGCCCACATAACGAGGCAGTATCCGAAAGACAGGCGGTGAACACCGCATTCCAGAAGAGTGCGGTCGTGTGCCTCCTGTTTCAGCAAGCCCACGATACCTCCGAGTCTGCTGACGCTGACTCGGCGTTCGCCGGGCAAAAACAACCACGAACGCCGACGACGCCGAGGATAGGAGTAACGGCCACTTGGCATGGCCAGTCAGCCACCGTCACGATGGCTGGGTTAGATGCGGACTCCCGTAAAGTGGCGGAGTCATGGTTACGAACCTGAAACTCTCACCGCTTGGGATTCCTCCGCGTTTACGCGGAGGAGGATATCAATCTAGCTACAGTTCGGGCAGATCGAGATCGTAGCGCCACCGTAGTATGTTCGTTCCGCTAATTTTTCTCCACAGATGCTACAGCTCTTCTCCTCTTCGTCAGCAGAAAGACTGTCGGGTGCCTTAGCCCCGCACCCACAGTTCGCTCCGACGATATCCTGCATATTGAGACACGTTGAGGGCGCATTACGCATAAGAGTCAGTCAGACATTGGTTTCGGTAAGACGACGCTCCTCTGGTGTGCCCGATTCAGGGACTCGATCTAGTAGAGATATGATCTACTTTCTGTCAGTGTCTGGTAGATTAATCAGTTATAATATAGTTGAATTAGAGAACTTCAGTGGGTACGTATGGTCGAACCACGGCAAGCTGACGAGTTACCGGAACTCAGCGATGAGGCGGAGAGAACTACCCTCGGTGAGATTGGTGAATTAACCCTGGGTAGTGCTGAGACAGACGCTTTGCGGACGCTTTTTCTGTGGAAGAACGTTGCCGCAGAAAATATCCAGCAATCTGATGCCTCGCCCGATCCTCCGAGCGCATTTGAAGACCACTCGATAGCCGAACTGAGGGACGTCTCGTTGTCCGCAGCTTCAAATACGAATGCCAAACTACGATTGTTAGAATATTACGTCAGCGAAGACGTACTGTGAACCGTGTAGTCTCATAGTGATTGACCGCGGGTGCGCCCATTACGTCGATTACTCAGCGGTCGTGATCCGGCAGCCGAAGTGTGACGACCAGTGCCACCGCGATGACGACGGCGAGACCGATGTACGACGCGTCGAAGTAGCCGAAATCCGCGGCGATCCCGAACAGTACCGGCCCCGCCGCCCCGATCGTCGCGGCCGTCGATCGGATGACCCCGAGTCCGGTTCCCTGGATCTCTTTGGGTAACACCTCCGCGAGATACGGTTGCGTGATCGCACCGGATCCCTTCGCCGTCGCGATCAGCAGCGTCACTGCGACGAGCGGCCACAGGCCGTCGATCATCGGCAGGACGACCAGGCCGACGATCGGCCCAATGAGGATGAGCGGCAGGGTGCGTCGTGCGCCGATCACGTCGTAGGCTCGCCCCGAGATCGGCTTTGCGACGATTCCGACCGCAAAGTAGAGTCCGAAGATGAGGCCCGCTGCAGTCGGCGAGAACCCCTTCACCTCGATCAGATAGGTCGGATAGAACGCCGAGAACGTCTGCCACACCAGGATGAACAGACAGAGCACCCCGCCCATGATCACCGTCGCGGGCTGTCGGATCTCACCGAGGACGTCCCGGAACGCCTCGAGCGAGAGGCCCTCGGGCGCGGCCGTCGAATCGGTGTCGCCCGGCAGCGTCAGCCAGATGTAGATCCCGACCACGACGAGAAACGGGACGACGAATCCCAGGCCGACCTGCCAGGCGACGATTACCGCGAGCGCGCCCGCCAGCGGCGGGAGGATCGTCTGACCGATGTCGCCGGTGGCCATCGTCACGCCGAGGGCGCTTCCGAGCCGCTCCGGATACAGATCCGAGAGCGCAGTGATCCGGGCGATCGTGTACATGGACATCCCGCCGCCGACGAAGGCGGTCGCCGCGAACAACGGGAGGGCCGACGGAGCCACCAGCACGAGGCCGATGCCGACCACGACGAGCGCGATGCTGACCGTCAGCAGTGTTCGCTCCCCGTATCGGTCGACCAGGATGCCGGACGGCATCTGTCCGAGCGCGTAGGCGAGCCAGAGGATCGTGATCAGTAGCCCGGCGGTGGTGAGCGTGAGGCCGAAATCGACGCGAAGATACGGCAACAGCACCGGGAAAATCATCCGGGTACCGACCAACAATCCCCACGCGAGAGCGATCGTCGTGAACATTCGACCTCTCTTTCCGGCGCCTAACGCGACGAGCTCTCGTTTGATCGCGGTTACGTACTGCATTATCGACGCGAACACCTACACGAGTTCTCGGGGAGGATGCGCTGCATTGGTGGGTGTGACGACTCTGCTCGGTGGCTATCCGGCGGACCGTATAAAGCCACGCTTGCTTACAAATATGGGTGCATCGTGGTTCGTGTCGCGGAGAGGGCTGGTGGTCTGTTGGCATTGTCTCAGCGGTACGGGCGTTTGCCTCGGATTCATCCTCCTTGAGAGCGGATTCGAAGCGGACGGGTGCCGACGCAACGAGCGACGGCGACGATCGGTGCGAGAAGTACCAGGTTCACGGCCCCCCACGCAGCCACCGGCGAGCCGCCGTGAAGCGCCTCGAGAGTCGACGGCGGAAGCACCACCGGATAGCGGCGC
>SKTU01000006.1 GCA_007122455.1 Haloarculaceae archaeon
GGACGATCGTCGCCGCTCGTGTCCGATCCGGTCGTGGATCGCAACGCGACACGAGTCGGTCGACTCCGGACGCTTCGTCGTGGGGGATGCCATCCCCCGTTCAGTTCGACGCTCAGAACCTTGATTCGAGCTCGACGAACAGCCGCTTCGGATCGATTCGAATCCCCGGTGTCGGGACGGGCTCCCGTTTGTGGCTTGTTTGGAGGAGGCTGTCGGCGTACTGTCCCACGATGCTCGGGTCGATCCCGAGCGCGTCCGCAGTTCCTTCGATTCCGAGGTCCTCGTCGACGAGCAGTGACAGGAGAACGTCCGACAGTCCGTACGGCACACTCATGTCGTCCTCGCCGGTTCGTCCCGTCCAGAAACCGGCCGTCGACGGCTTCTCGAGGATCTCGCTCGGCACGTCGAGGTGGCCGGCGAGCGCCCGAACCTCCGTCGTATAAAGGTCGGCGAATAGTCTGAGGTCGGCAGCCCCGTCGCCGTATTTCGTGAAATAGCCGAGGAGCAGTTCCGTTCGGTTCGTGGTTCCGCAGACGAGCCGCCGTTCGCGGTTCGCCGTGTAGTAGGCGATCACCGCCCGGAGTCGGGAGACGACATTACCGACCACAGCCCGGTCGTCGTCCTCACCGAGCGTCGGTGCGATGTCGTCCTCGAACGCCCCTAACAACGGGCGAAGTTGAACGACGGTGGTTTCTACCCCCAGCGCGTCGGCGACGGATCGCGCGTCCTGGGCGTCGATGCCGTCGGTGAGGTGACACGGCAACACGAGCGCAGTCACGCGGTCGGCTCCGAGCGCATCGACGCACAGCGTCGCCGCCAGCGCCGAGTCGACCCCGCCACTCATCCGGATCACCACCCCGTCGGCGTCGGCCGACGTGAGTTCCCGTTCGAGGAACGAACACAGCTCCGTCCGAAGCGCTTCGAGCTCCTCCCGCCCGGTTCGGAGCGACGTCTCCGGTAGCCTGTCGACCCCGACGATCGCCGGGAGTTCACGATCCGTCATTCGCTCCCCATCCGTTCGCCGAGTCGACGACCGCCATACTCTCCATTAAATACCATTCGTTAGAGATCCCGCGATCGCCCGAGATGTCTGAGTTCGCCGCCGCAGCGATCGCAACCGTCGATCGCCGTGTCGGTCCGCCCACCACATTTGAAACACTCGTACAGTTCGATCACCGACTCGTCGACCGATGGTCTCATACTTCCTGATTTGTGAGGGTGACCGTTGTCTTTTCCCTAAAACAGGTAATATTGTTCAATCGATATTCGGACAGCGGTGGACGATCGTTCGGTTCGCCGACTCAGTCGGACAGTCGTGCGTCGACGACGCCGTGGACGACGCCCTCGCTGTGGCTCTTGACGACCCTCGATCCGAGCAGCTCGATCGGGTGGTCGGCGGCGCTCTCCAGCCGTTCGATCGGACGGTCCGGAAAGAGCGGTTCGGGCGTCGCCTCGTGGAGGTGAACCGTTCCGCCGGGCTCCAGCGCAGCGAGCCCGGCGTCGAGATATTCGTGGGCGTCGTAATACCCCATCACGACCCGGTCCGCGGCCGCCGTCACGTCGCGGCAGTCCCCCAGAACCGCGTCGATCCGGTCGGTGACTCCGTTGCGTGCGGCGTTCTCGACGAGAAGCCGGTAGGATCGTGGATCGATCTCGACCGCGGTGACGTCGGCCCCGGCACGGGCCATCGGGAGCGCGAAATATCCCACGCCGGCGAACATGTCGAGAACGCGCTCGCCGGGGTCGACGATCTCGCCCATCCGAACGCGCTCCGCCTTGTTCCCCGGCGAGAACATCACCTCCGCGAGGTCCAGCGCGTACTCCGTCCCGTGTTCGACGTGTACCGTCTCGGTGTCGCCGACGCCGGCGACGACCTCGACGTCCGGGTCCCGGGTCACCCCGCCGATCCCGCCGCGGGCCAGCACCGTCTCCGCCGCGCCGTGGAGTTCAAGCAGCGCGTCGCCCACCGCCCCACGCCGCTGACAGTCGCCGAACTCGACCAGTATCACGCTTCCGAGGACGGCCCACGACCGCGGCGCCCGCTCGATTTCGGCGTCGGTGAACCCTCGGCTCTCGAGTAGATCCTCCAGCCCGCGCTCTCTGCGCGGGAGTTCGAACTCTCGGACCGCGTCGACCGGCGTCTCCGTCGGCGGCGCGTCGATCGGCAGCGCGATCCGATCGTCGTCGAACGGTGCGATCCGCCTCGAGTTGTCGTAGACGCACTCGGCCCGGAGCGCTTCGGTCGCACACTCGGTCCGCACACGTTCGACGACGGCGACGAGACCGCTAGACGTCGTCATCTGGAAGGACGTGGAGGCCGGCACGGCTCTTCAGCACCGGGACGGTTTCGGCGTCCGTATCGACGTAGTCGGGGCGCGGAACGGTCTTGGACTCGAACGTCTCGGGATCGAGCACCTGTATCGCGTGGTCGTCCTCGACCGCGACGAGTGTCGTCTCGGCGGCCTCCGAGCGGTGCCCGAGCCGCCGGGCGTCGGGGTCGATCCCCTCTTCGAACGCCGCCTCGTAGTCGTCGCCCGATCTCAGCCGTACCCCCTTCAGGTTGCCGTGGGCACTGCGAACCAGTACGGGTCCGTCCCCGTCGTCGAGATCGATGACGTCGCCCGGCGTGTACGGCGGCAGCCGGGCGGTGAACGTGACGCGGTAGACCTCGTTTCCGTCGCTATCCTCGGTGACGAGCGTCGGCGCTTCCGAGACGCTGCCACCGAGCTCACGGACGATCCTCGTGGCGATCGAGTGGCCGATCCGGTTCGTCGAGAGCTTCATGTCGACGCCGACGTCCTGCCGGGAGATCTCCGTGATGAATGCGTCGCGGTCGCCGTCGCTCTCCTTGTCGGCGACGTAGCGCTCGGCGATCTCGATCGCGCGATCCGCCTCTTCGGTCGTCGGCGTTCGATCGGTGCCCCGGAGCTGAAGGACGCTGGCGTAGTAATCGCCGGCGATCCGACCGCACCGCTCGCAGACTTCCCGGCGGATGTACACCGGTACGGTCACCTCCTCGGTCACCGCCGTCTCCCTGATCTTTCCCGAGAAGAGACAGTGCATCCGAATCGTGTTCTGATCGACCTGTTCGGGCTCGACGCCCCACTCGACCTCCGTCGCGTCGACGTGGATCGCGAGCGATTCGGTCGTCTCCTCGACGGCGACGTCCGTGTAGTCGCGCGCACCGATATCGACCCACCGATTGCCGCGGTGGACGCCGCCGCACCGGCTGCAGACGCGCACCTCGATTCGGTCCGGTGCGTCGACCAGTTCGAACTCCCCGAAGTAGCAGGCATCACACAGTACCGCGTCGGGGTCCCGCGGACCGCCCGGTAACGCGGCGTCCGGCGGCCGTTCGACGGCGTCGCCGCAACGCGGACAGAACTCGCCGGAGCGGGAACCTGAACTCATTGGCGGCTCTATCCGTCGGAGCCTTTTAAGCGACGCGCTGGCGAATCCGGACGTTCTATGTCGTCGCGGCTCACAGAGGTTCACATGGAAAACCGATCTGTCGACGAGTTCAGCTCGCGCCGCTCGACGGTGCGCGGAAAGAACGGGATCGTCGCGGCAAGCCAGCCGCTGGCCTCTCAGGCCGGCATTCGGGCGTTACAGGACGGCGGCAACGCCTTCGACGCGGCGGTCG
This sequence comes from Haloarculaceae archaeon, assembly GCA_007122455.1. Classification (GTDB taxonomy): domain Archaea; phylum Halobacteriota; class Halobacteria; order Halobacteriales; family Haloarculaceae; genus Natronomonas. Next base: position 3,644 of record SKTU01000006.1, read on the forward strand.
CGACGGCGGCCGCGCTGAACGTCGTCGAACCGACCTCGACCGGGCTCGGCGGCGACGTGTTCATGCTGTATCGAAGCGCCGACGGCGACGTCGGCGCGATGCGAGCCTGCGGCGGTGCCCCCGAGGGTGCGACACGGGATCGCGTCGCCTCGGCGCTCGCCGACGAGCAGGAGACGACGCCCGAGGAGGCGGAGATGCCGTTGACCGGCGTCCACACGGTAACCGTTCCCGGAACCGCTCGAGGGTGGGAGGCGACCGTCGAGGAGTTCGGTCGGCTGTCGCTCGCCGAGGCGCTCGATCCTGCGATCGAGTACGCCACCGAGGGGTACCCGGTCACCGAGGTCATCGCCGACGCGTGGACGCAGGGCGAGGAGCTGTTCGAAACCGATCACGCCCGAGACGCGTATCTCGTCGACGGGGAGCGCGCTCCCGAACCCGGCGAGGTCGTCCGGCTGACCGAACTCGGTGAGTCGATGCAGGCGATCGCCGAGGAGGGCGCCGACGTCGTCTACGAGGGGTACATCGCCGAGGCGATCGCGAACGAGGTCCAGGAGCAGGGCGGGTTCCTCACCGTCGAGGATCTCGCAGCGTTCGAGGTCGAGTATCCGGAGCCGGTTTCGACGACCTACGGCGACGCCGAGGTCTTCGAACTTCCGCCGAACAACCAGGGGTTGATCGCCCTCGAGGCGCTCAACATCGCCGAGGAACTCGGCGCCCGCGACTACGACGCGGATTCGCCGGCCCGGGTTCACTATCTCGCGGAGGCGATGAAGCTCGCCTTCCACGACGGACACCGCTACATCACCGATCCGGCCTTCGAGGAGATCCCGCCGCTGGGATCGAAGGAGTGGGCGAAAACCCGCGCCGAGGAGGTCGGCGAGAAAGCCGGCGACGTGAGTTTCGGCGTACCGGACGCCAACGCCGAGGACGCCGACACCGTGTTGCTCTGTGTCGCCGACGACGAGGGCAACGTCGTCTCGTACATCAACTCCCGCTTCGCCGGCTTCGGCTCGGGACTCGTCGCCGGTAACACCGGTATCGCGCTGCAGAACCGCGGCGCGTCGTTCTCGCTCGACGACGATCACCCGAACCGACTGGAGCCGAAGAAGAAGCCGTTCCACACCCTCATCCCGGGGATCGTCAAGCACGACGAGAACGACTGGTCGGCGTTCGGCGTGATGGGCGGTTACATGCAGCCGCAGGGACACCTCCAGACGCTCGTCCACATCCTCGACGACGACCGGACGCTCCAGCAGGCGCTCGACGCCCTGCGGTGGCGATACCGGGAGAGCGGGCGGCTCGCGATCGAAGCCGGAGTATCCACGCGCGTCCAGAACGGACTCCTCCGCCGGGGCCACGACCTCGAAGTGCTGCTCCCTGGCGAGTTCGGCGGTGCCCAGATCGTCCGCAACACCGACGGCGCGCTGTCGGGGGCGACGGAGCCGCGGAAGGACGGTACGGTGACGACGTTCTGAGACGCGTCCGCCGATCACGACGAGTCGACGTCGACGACGTCGAGATCGGCATCCACCGTGAGCGTAAGCCGATCGTCGCCGCAGTCGAACGTCACGCTCGCCCGAAACGGGTCCGTGCTGCGAACGCGCTCACGGTCGGGATCGAGCGACGGGAGCGTCCAGACGAGTCGCTCCCGGACGTCCTCCCCTCGGTCCCGATAGAACCCGATGACTGTGGGATGTTGGTGAAACGCGATTCCCAACCCGGCGGTGTAGGTCGCCCCACACCGCCGACAGTCGTACCGGGCGAGCGGGAGGTCCCGTACGTCTGCGATCTCCTCGGGAACGGCTTCGGCTGCCGCTTCTTTCGAGTCCGCCACCGTCTCGACCGTCGACTGCAGGCTCCCGTCGCAGTACGGGCAGAAGCCGGCGTCGATCCGGTGAAACGTCGCCTGCAGGTATCGGCTCGCGACTCGCGGAATCGCCTCGCGGGTGCAGTTCGAGAAGGCGCTCGGCGGGACGGCGAACTGTGCGGTGGTCGGACAGTCTCCACAGCCGACGGTGACTGTCTCGTCCTCGTAGCTGAGTGACAGCTCCCCACCACAGGTTCGACAGGGGTGCTCCAGTCGGACCGGTTCGAGCTGCACGCCGGTGGTGTACGATCCCGCCTCGATGGCGCCGTTGATCCGTTTTCCCGCCTGCGTGAGCTCGTATCCGTCGTCGGTTTTCGTCACGAACTGATCGAGAAGCACGTCGAGGTGGTAGTTGAACCGACCGGAGTCCGGCGAGCCCACCGCCTCCCGAAGCGCGGAGAACGTCGCCGGACCGTCAGTCGTCCACAGCGCTCGGAGGATCGCGATGCGGATCTCCTCGGAGAGGGCGGCGAACACCTCCTCCGGTTCGGCCCGCTCGACGAATCGGGGATCGATCATACCGTTGACGTACGGCCGGTTACGTAAATCGCTCACGCCCGGCGGGAGCCGTCGATTGGCGATCGGTGCTCCATCTCCACTTCCATCGTTCGAGTGAATCGGTCCGCGAACCGTCCGTTCCGGCGGTGTAGCTCCGAACCGGCGGCGCCGACTGCCGCCGCCGCCACGAGTTCCGGCGCCGACGCGAGCGCGAAGATCGCGCCGAAGAACGCGAGGAACCCGGCGATCCCGCGACCCGTCCACGCTTCGGGGGTCGACCGACGACCCCGTCCGAACTCGAGCGGATGTGGTCTCGCTCTCATGTGCCGTCGAACGACGTGGATCGTCATAAATATAATCTGAACTACATTTCTGTAACGTCGGTTACCGAAATTCGCTTCGGTAGCGACGACGACGGCTTTTATACGTCCGCGAGCAAACCACCACGCATGGAGTGGAAAACGGATTGGGGGCTCCGCGCACGGATGGGTCTCACCATGTTCCTGCTGTTCGCGCTCTATCTGATATTCATCGCCGTTCTGACCGCGTACTTCGGGAACCTGCTATTCGCCGCGGTCATGCTCGGCGCGTTCTCGATCGTCCAGTTCTTCTTCAGCGACAAGCTCGCGCTGCGGTCGATGGGTGCCAAGACGGTTTCGGAGGCGGAGTATCCGAAACTCCACGCGCAGGTGGCTCGGCTCTCCCAGCAGGCGGATCTCCCGAAGCCGACGGTCGCCGTCGCGGACAACCGGACGCCGAACGCCTTCGCGACCGGCCGCTCGAAGGGCAGTTCGGCGGTCTGTGTCACGACGGGACTGTTGGGAACGCTCGACGACGACGAACTGGAGGGGGTTCTCGCCCACGAGCTCGCTCACATCAAGAACCGCGACGTCGCCGTGATGACGGTCGCGTCGTTTCTCTCGACGATCGCCTTCCTCATCGTCCGGTGGGGGTGGCTTTTCGGCGGTCGCGGCCGGAACCAGGCGCCGCTGATCGTCGCAATCGTGGTCTCGCTTCTGGTGTGGGTCGTCTCGTTTCTCCTTATCAGGGCCCTCTCGCGGTATCGCGAGTACGCCGCCGACCGGGGGGCCGCAGCGATCACCGGGAACCCGGCGGCCCTGGCGACGGCGCTGATGAAGATCTCCGGCCGAATGGATCAGATCCCGACGGAGGATCTCCGCGAGCAGGCGGAGATGAACGCGTTCTTCATCATCCCGATCTCGAAAGGGTTCATCGGTAAACTCGCCTCGACGCACCCGCCGACCGAATCGCGGATCGAGGCGCTCCGGGAGCTCCAGCGGGAGATGGAGCAGTAATAGTTGTTGGCAATGCGATTTCCGTTGTTCGAGCCAGAACGCTGGCGTTGTAGCGTCCGCTGATGCAGAGCCGTATGGGCATACTATGGGTTGAACAGGCGCAAAGTCCACGAGTTCAGTCGTGGGATACGCGCCGTCAGTTTGATTGTTTTGTGATGTTTTGCCACGATGACGAGCGCGACACGACGGCCTGCGTTCAGCGGCGATAACATGTCGATGCAGTCGTCGTCCCGTCGCAGTGTGTCCGTTGGACCGATAGGCAGGCGACGGGTTGAATCCAACGCCTGCGGAGATTGGGACCGCTGTCGGAACGTCGAATGCAGTCGACTGTTCCTGCAAGTCCCGTCGTGGAAGCAGGAAACCTACGACGTTACTCGTGGGTAGTTCACCAACTACTGTAGCGTGTCATAGAACGGTTCGAGGGGATTCATTTCAATCTCTCATGAGCAGATCGTTCGCTATTAATACAAGATGCGTATCGATCAGGTTCCGATACCGGATCGTGGTCGTACTCAGGCAGTTGCAGTCCGTTCACCGAGTCCTCCACGGGTGGTCAGCAGAGCGACAACGACCGCGACCACGACGCTCACGCCGATATGAACGGGGAAGGTGAATACGTCATCGGCATACGGCACCTTGACGTATCGTGTCCCCGCGATTGCGACGACCGCGACGCCGAACATCGCGTAGGCGACGAGAGCCGAAGCGGCGATTCCGGAGAGCCGGTCAGCGTACACGCTGACAATCCCGCCTGCCTGCAATCCCGTGATGATGCCGACGAAGACGCCGATGATACCGATTGCAGGGGCCTCCCCAGCTCCCAGTAGTTCGATTGTCGCGGCACCAGCCAACAAGAACGTAGTAACGGAGGGCTCTGTAGTTTCGCTATACCGCGCCGCAATTGGAACAAAATGGGCTCGAACCAATCAACAAACACTCACATCGGTGAATCGGCCACAGTCTATCGATCTGATCAAGTTGACGATCAAAGGGAGGTGTAAGAGCGATTAAAATCATATCGTAATCAGTGAGAATAGCATGCGCATTTTACCCAAATCGACTGCCGTCTAGTGAAACTACAGAGCCTAACGGAGCTACCCGCTCCAAGGGCGGTTGTACGAGCGGTCATAGGTGAAATATCGCGTTCAGAGAGGATATCGCCACTGCTGATTCTCTGAAGCCGAGAACCCGCTCGCGAGTGTGACGAGAGATAAACGGCTCCCGTTGGGATTTACTGTTTCATTGAAAGCGTCATCGGTCGAGCGGTCAATTCACTGGTGAAGGTGAGTACAACAGTTCCGTCATGTTGCATCCATCCTCTCCATCTTAACCACGTTTTCTACCGGCTACTGGATAGACTGAGTGAGGCGTGCAAGATACAGATCGCGTATATCGCACAGTGCCGGTTCAAAATCGAATATACCGTGCGGTTAGTACCGGAGATATACATACGGTCGAGACCTTGAACATTCATTTGAATCTGAAGAAAGAGGTATTAGGATTGATATCAAAGAACACACAATGCTAGAAAGACAGACATATGTACGTTCTTCAGGATTTCAGCAGTATGATGCACCTGTCTGGTTCTTGACCATTCTTGGCACTCTACTAGGGATCGCTAGTATCGTGCACGTGTACACCAATCCCGAGCCGATGAATGCGTGGGTCACTGAATTCATCCTTGTTGGTGTGTTGATCGCCTTGGTCCTATACGGTGGGTACTGGATGGCAACGCGCCCGCTAAACCATTCAGATCGCTGGAATATTGCCATATGGAGTCTCTTCGGTGGAGGATTCGTTGGGTTACTCGTAACTGGATACATCGTAACCGAACAAATAGATAGCGAGGTAATCGTTGAGCCAGGTGAATTATTACTTTTTGGCGTATTTGGTGGTGTAGTTGTTTCATTGTACGCGTCACTGTTAAACGAACGTCGCCACTTGATCAAAGACCTTGAGATGAGCAAGGAGACTCAGTTAACCGAAAGAGCGAATGAACACCTCTCGAACGATGCGCGGGTTTTGGCAGAACTCACTCTGGATACCCGTTCGCGAAACATACTTCAGGTTCTCATTCTAGCTGAAACGTCACTTGATGTCGAGACGATTGTCAGCCGAATCGCGGCAATAGAAAACACAGATCCGCGAACAGTATCTCTGGATATAACTCGCGTACGACTCCCCAAGCTCGAAAACTGGGGTTTCATTCATTACGAATCCGATACTGAGGTCGTTCATTCTCCTGACCGGATTGCACAAGTCGCAAATGCGAGAGATGAACTCGGGGCGTCTGGCCAGCAACTCGCTTCGATGGTAGATCGGTAACCGATCATTCAGTACACATGGTTTTGTGAGTAATTCAGATATAGTTTCTTCTAAGATACACGTTGTGAAAATTGATTCATATGATTATCCCAGAAACGAATGGCTGTAGTGTACTGCATACACTCCCTACATGTTGCACGCTGTTTTTACCAGTTGGCGTATGTGCCAGACTCCATTGTGATACATCGTCCACCTGTACCAACCACCGACCGAATCCACGAGAAGCATTCTATGACAGGCTCAGCTACTGGTAAGCCGAGCCGGCGGAAAACGCACGCGAACCAACACCTCCGATACGTTTCGGCGCTTCTCGAACCGCCCGCTTCAGTCGTCGGCGTCGCCCGTCTCGATCGGCGCACCGACGAGGTTCCCCCACTCGGTCCAGGAGCCGTCGTAGTTGACGGCGTCCTCGTAGCCGAGCAGTTCGTGGAGTGCGAACCACGCCACCGACGACCGCTCGCCGATCCGGCAGTAGGCGACGGTCGTTTCGTCGCCGTCGACGCCCTCGGCGGCGTACAGCTCGCGGATCTCGTCGGCGGTCTTGAACGTCCCGTCGTCGTTCGTGACGGCCGCCCACGAGATGTTCTTCGCACCGGGGATGTGACCGCCGCGCTGGGCCGTCTCGTTGAGACCCGGCGGGGCGAGCACCTCGCCGCGGAACTCCTCGGGACTGCGGACGTCGACCAGCGGCAGGCCGCGCTCGATCGCGTTCTCGACGTCCTCGCGGTAGGCGCGGATCGACTCCCGCGGCCCAGAGGCGTCGTACTCGACCGCGGAGAACTCCGGAACGTCGGTCGTCGTCGGATAGTCGTTCGCCAGCCAGTATTCCCGGCCGCCGTCGAGCAGTTTCACGTCGTCGTGGCCGTAGTATTTGAACTGCCAGTAGGTGTAGGCCGCGAACCAGTTGGCGTTGTCACCGTAGAGGACGACCGTCGATTCCTCCGTGATGCCGTGCTCGCCGAGCAGCGATTCGAACGCCTCCTTCTCGAGGATGTCGCGGGTCGTCTGGTCCTGCAGATCCGTCTCCCAGTTGAAGCCGATCGCACCGGGTGCGTGTTCCTCTTCGTACGCTTCCGTGTCGACGTCGACCTCCACCAGACGGAGATCGGGGTCGTCGCTCTGGAACGCTTCGAGTCGGTCCTCGACCCAGTCGGCCGAGACGAGAACGTCTTTTGCGTAGTCGCTCATTGCGGCTCCCGCTTGGGACGGTGTGCGTAAAGCCCCGACCGTAACGGCACGTTCGGCCCCTCCTCGCCGGTGACGGCAAGGATCCGCGGACCGCGGTGACATCGGATCCGCGATCGGCCGTCGCGCCCGTGTCGGCTTTCGACCCGATACGTCCCGAACGCCCGACGCAGATAGGGGTGTATATTGCCGTTTCCGTGCTCGGCGGACAACGCGGAACGGTCAAACATCGCCGCGTCCAACGGCGGGTATGAACGAACGCGTCGTTTCGGTGTCGTGGGTGAACCAGCGGCTCGGCGATCCGTCGGTTCGGGTCGTCGACGTTCGTGATCCGTGGGAGTTCGAGGGAATCGGCCACGTTCCCGGAGCGGTCAACATCCCGTTCGAGGAGTTCCGTGCACCCTCGGCCGGCGCCGCCGAGGCCGGAATGCTCCCCGGCGCTGCGGTGTTCGCCGACCTCGTCGGTGCCGCCGGCATCGACGCCGACGACGAGCTCGTCGCCTACGACGACGACCACGGCGTCTTCGCGGCCCGATTTCTCGTTACTGCGGAGCTGTACGGTCACGATCCGGAGAAGCTCCACCTGCTCGACGGCGATTTCAGCACGTGGCAGCGGGAGGGTACGGGAAGCGACGTCTCCACCGACGCGGCGCCGACGACGTATCCGGCCGCGTTCAACTCGGAGGGCCCGCTGGTCGAGATCGACACCGTCCGGGCGGCGATCGACGATCCCGAAACGGTCGTCGTCGACGTTCGCGAACCTCACGAGTACGACGCGGGACACCTCCCGAACGCGGTGCAACTCGACTGGCGGACGCTCGTCGACGAGGAGACGCGCGGACTGCGTCCGGAGGACGAACTGCGAACGGTGCTGGCAGCGCACGGCATCACGCCGGATCGCCGCGTGTTGCTCTACTGTAACACCGCCCGACGGATCAGCCACACCTACGTCGTGCTCCGCGCGCTCGGCTACGAACACGTCGACTTTTACGAGGGGTCGCTCACCGAGTGGGAAGCGGTCGGCGAGGAACTGACCGAGTGAACTGTCACCCGCTCGCGGCTGAGATCGTGCACGCCTCTCTCGAATTAATCCTCGAAGGAGGGGTTCCGCCGATCGCTGAGCAGCTCGACGATCTCGACGAGCAGCGCGACGACGAGCGGTCCGGCGATGATTCCCACGACGCCGATCGTGAGCACGCCGCCGACGAAGCCGACGAAGTAGAGACTCGCCGGCAGTTTCGCGTGGGTCGAGGCCATCCTGGGGCGGATGATCACGTCCGGAAGCAGCCCGATGAGTAGCGGTCCGAGCACGATGATGCCGACGGCGCGCTCCGGCATCCCGATCAGCAGATCGTAGCCGGCGAGTAGGGCCGCGAGCATCCCCGGACCGACGATCGGGATGAACTGGAGAATCGCCGAGAGCACTGCCAGGACGAACACCGACTCGTAGCCCAGCGCGTAAAAGACGACGAGTGCGATCGGGAACGTGAGTACAGCGGTCGCGGCCTGGACGACGTAGAGCGCGTACAGCGTCCCGCCGACGCGCTCGTGGAGCGCACGAATGATGTCGTGGTACGCCGGCGGCGTGATCTCGAAGGCGGCCCGCCCGACGGCTTCCGGCCGGAGCTGGAGGCCGTAGAGGACGAGAACGAACATCGCCAGTTGTAGTATAATAAAGATCGAATCGGCCGCCAGCGAAAACGCCAGCGATCTGAGACTCTCCGTGGCGAGTTCGGCGAGTGAGGCGACGTCGATGACGACCTCGAACCCGAACACCGCGACCGGGAGCGTCTCGGGAAGATCCTGCAGGAGTTCGACGATCGAGTCCCGCCGCCGAAACAGCGTCCACGCGATCGGCGCCAACAGGAGCGTGACGGCCAGAAACGCCGCCGTCGTGACGAGCGCGCTCGCGACCCGTCTGGAGGCGCCATGGGCGACCAGCCACTGTCGCAGCGGATAGAGCACGTAGGCGACGGTGATCGCGAAGAACACCACGTCCACCACCTCGAAGAGAAGCACGGTCGCCACCGCGCCGACCGCGATGAGCAACCCGGCGAGCACGTACCGGCGACGACGAAGCGTTGACACGGATCGGGGTTCACCGTCGACACGCAAAACCGTTTCCCGGCCAGTTCCCCGTTGGTGCGCTTCGAAACGGGAGCCGTCGATAGAGCGTGTGCCTCAGGGCCGTTCGAGACGTCGCTTCAATGGGGTGGTCTACAGCTCCATGAGGTGTGATAGCTCGCGAGCTCCAGATGAAATCGAGGGGTTTACGGTTCGGGCTACTGCTGTCGGTTTTCTCCCTCCGCAGGTGGAGAACGCGTCAGACGATCGGCTGACGCTCCGCACTACGATCGGAACCGCTCGAGCCCCAGCTCGAGCATGTCCGGGCTGACCGGCTGGAACTCCTCGCGCTCGACGTCGCCGAGCAGATCGCGAACGCTATCCCACGAGTCGCGGGCGTATCGCTCGTCGCAGAGCACCCGGACGCCGCACTCGTCGGGTCCCCGGATGACGCGGCCGATCGCCTGCCGGGCTTTCCGGACTGCCGGCACCGCCAGGGCCGATCGGAAGCCGTCGCCGAACGCCCGCTCGTAGGCGGTGCGGACCGCTCGAGTCCGCGGACTGGCGGTGTTGATGATCGGGACGCCGCAGACGATCGCCGCCGAGAGCCGGTCTCCCCGGTAGTCGACGCCCTCCGTCAGCGTTCCTCGGAGGCTCGTGACGAGTACTTTCGGGGCTCCGTCGAAGAACCGCTGCTTCAGCCGTTCGGTCGCGACGTCGTCGCTCGCCTCGTCGAGCAACACCGTCTTCTCGTGATCCTCCAGCACCGACGCCGCCCACTCGGCTTCCCCGTATGATGGCATCCCCACGAGGACGTTCCCCGGAACGTCGGCGATTTCTCGAAGCGCGTGAGCGTACGCTCGACGGGTCGGGCGCTCCTCGTCCGGATCGCCGCGATTCGCGTAGGTGAACTTCGGCGTCGCGACGGCGAAGGAGGCCCGGTTCTCCTCGGGGAACTCGAGCCCGTAGGTCCGCGTGACGATCGGACGCCCCCGCTCCGACTCGAGATGCTCGAGACCGGTCACCTCGGCGAACATCTCGATCGGCTCGAGCGTCGCACTCATCAGCACGCCCCCGCCGAACGCGGCGAGCCGCTCGCCGATCGCGTCCGCCGGGAGGCAGTTGTGCAGCGAGAGCCGCGCGTTGTACGCGCGCTGCCAATCGTCCTCGGGGTACGTTCCGTCGAAGGTGCGTTCGAGTTCGATCTCCCGGAAGAAGTGTTCGTGATCGGCACGTCCCCACGCCGCCAGCGACCGGCCGACGCCCTGGATCGTCCGTCGGCTGTCTTCGTCCTCGACGGTGTCGAGCACTCGAGCGACGACGGCGCCGACGCTCTCGGCCCGCGCCCACGTGCCGGCGTCGTACCCCTGCCGTTCGGCCCATCGCGTTAACTCGTCGATCGCCGGCGTCTCCGGCTCTCGAAGCGGGATCTCCTCGTCTTCTAGCGCGTCGATGTTTCGCCGCCAGCCGGGATGTTCCTCGTCGAGATGGGCAGTGACGCGTCGATCGAGCTCCGACCGAAGATCCCGAACGAACTGTCGCGTCCTGCGCAACTCATCGAGCGTCACGTCGGTCTCGCTCAACTCCGTCCGGATCGTCTCCGCCGTCGCCCGTGCGCTCGCACCGTGGCGGGCGTCCGAGCCGGCTTCCTCGATCGCCACCAGCGGCTCGATCACCCGGGAGAGCTCGCCTTCCGTGTCCCGAAGCGCCGCGTCGGAGACGCCGTCGCCGACGAGATCGCGAACTCTCGGTTCGAGCATGTGGGCCTCGTCACAGACGACGAACGTCGATTCGTCGAGGACGGCGCCGGTGAACGTCTCGGTCGTCACCGGATCGAAGGCGTGGTAGTAGTTCCCGACGAGAATCTCGGTTCGCTCGACGAGCGCACCCATCACCGAGTGCGGACAGGACCCCCGAGAGGCGGCGAGTCTGACGAGATCCTCGCTCTCCAGCAGTCCCATCCCCGTCGGATCGAACGGCACCGCCTCGGACGGATCGCCGTCGTCGGGGAGATCCGCGAGGAACTGCGCGTAGAACGGGCAGTATTCGGTTTCGCCGCCGTCCTCGGGCGTTTCGGGCGGATACGGTGTCGTCTCCCCGGCGACCTCGAGATACGTCGCGCCGCCGTCGGCGCCGGAGTCCGCGAGCCCGACTTGCTGACTGCGGGCCGACGCCGCGAGCGCGTCGGCGGTCGTCTCCTCGGTGAGTCCACGGGTTCGGTCCCGAAGTCCTTCACAGCGCTCGTAGACGTTCGTCCCGTCGATTCCGCCCGTTCCGGCGAGATTGTACGGGCAGACGTCGGCCTTCCCGACGAGTGTCATCGCCGACACCGGCTGGAACTCCTCCGGGAGGTTCGCGTTTATCGTTCGGATGTCCGATTCGAACTGTCGGAGCTGCTGTTTGACGCTCGTCAGCACGAGGACGCGCTCGAACTGACTCTCCGGATCCCGGACGAGGTGGATCCCCGCGGTGAGTGCGAGCATCGTCTTTCCGGTTCCGCAGGCGCCCTCGAGCGCGAGAAAGCCCGATCGCTCCGCGGTTTCGATCGCGGTCTCGATTCCGTCGATCTGCTCGTCGTACGGTTCGGGATGGCCGAAGATCGGCCGCCACGCGGCGTCGGAAGACACAGCCGTGGTTGACGCCCGATCGAATAAAGGCGTTCGGACGCGCCGCGACGGTTCTTTATTGCGGGCTCCCCTCGGCGTACCCATGGACGTCGATGCGTGGCGCGAGGAGCTCGAATCCTACCGCGCCCGAAAGGACGAACAGTTCCGCGGGCGACAGTCGCCGCTCCCGCCGGAGGAACGCGAGGAGTTCGACGGACTGGCGTATTTCGATCCGGATCCCGCGTACCGAGTCGAGGCGACCGTCGAACCGATCGACAGCGACGAAACCGTTCGCATGGAGACGACTGCCGGCGGCGAACAGCTCTACGAGCGGGCCGCGCGCCTGCGCTTCGAACTCGGTGACGACGAGCGGACGCTCGTCGCCTACCAGCGGGTCGACCACGAGGAGGGATCGCTCTTCGTCCCGTTCCGCGACAAGACGACCGGCCAGCAGACGTATCCGGCCGGTCGGTACATGGAACTGCATTACGAGGGATCGCTCGACGACCTGGACGAGGAAACGACCGTTCCGGTCGATTTCAACCTCGCGTACAGCCCGTTCTGTGCGTACAGCGACGCCTACGACTGCCCGCTTCCGCCGGCCGAGAACTGGCTCGAGACCGAGATTCGGGCCGGCGAGCGGTACTAGCTCCGGTCCTCGGGAACGATCGTCGGGATCGGGTAGGTGCCGCCGTTGGCGTGAACCACCTGACCGGTGACGAACGACGCCCGCTCGGAGGCGAGGAAGCTCACGACGTCGGCAATCTCCTCCGGATCGCCGAGCCGTCCCAGCGGGGTCGCATCGACGATCGACCGCTTTTTCCGCTCGAACGACTCGCTCGGCTCCCGATCGGTGTCGATCAGGCCGGGCGAGACGGCGTTGACGCGGATGTCGTCCTTCCCCAGCTCGGTTGCGAGCTGTCGCGTGATCCCCTCGATCGAGAACTTCGTTCCGTAGGAGTGGACGTGGCCGGGATCTCCGAGATAGACCAGCGCGCCGATGGTGTTGACGATGGAGCCGCCGCCGCGCTCGAGCATGTCGGGGACGACGTGTTGGGCCGTCAGGATCTGCCCCCGGAAATTCACGTTCGCGACGCGCTCTATGTCGTCGATGTCGATGTCGAGGAACGGCTTCACCGGGCGGTACGTCGCGTTGTTGACCAGAGCGTCGATCGGTCCGAGCTCGTCGCGGATCTCGGTGACCATCGACTCGACCTCATCGGGAGAGCCAAGGTCCGCGGTCGCCGCGGCGGCGTTCCCGCCCGCGGCCTCGACGCGTCGCGCGGTTTCCGCACATCCCTCGGCGTCGGTTCGGGAGGTGACGCCCACGTCGGCGCCCTCCTCGGCCAGTTTCACCGCGACGGCTCGCCCGATGTTTCGACTCGCACCGGTCACCAGTGCAGTTCTGCCTTCGAGTTCCATACGTAACGCACCTCAGCGGTGACCACAGTGTTATGGGTATCGGAAACGAGTTCGTCGATCGGCACTCCCCGCGCTTTCTCTTGGTTTTTGACAGTAACTCCATCAGAAATATACATCACCTAATATTAGATAAATTATTAATATGAAAGTAATATCGGTGCATATATGCACGTCTACTACTTCGCTGTCGTCACCATGCAACGACGAACGTTCGTGAAAGTAGCAGGCGGCGCGTCGATGATCGGTCTCGCTGGTTGTACCGGTGACGACGACGACGGCAACGAAAACGGGAACGGCGGTAACGGCAACGGGAACGGTGGTAACGGCAATGGAAACGGTAACGGCGGTGACTCGTTCCCGTCCGAAGACCTCCGTTTCGTCGTGCCGTACTCCGCTGGCGGCGGCAGCGACACCTACGCGCGCCAGATCGCGAGCGTTCTTCAGGAGGTCCGGGACGTGACGATCACGGTCGAAAACCACGAGGGGTCCGGCGGAATGATCGGAACCAACGAGCTGGTCGGCGCCGGCCGTAACGGTCACGACATCCTCACGCACAACCTCCCGACGATCGCACTGGAGTATCTCCAGCAGGACATCGACATCTTCGACATTGACGACCTTCGCGGTGCCGCCATCGCCACCTACGCGACGACGCCACGGATGACGGTCAAGAACCCGGATCTCGATATCGACACCTACGAGGAGCTCATCGAGCGACAGGACGAGATCGCCTACGGAACGCCCGGCGGTACCGAACTGGGAATCCTCCAGATAGCCCGGGAACTTCACGGATTCGAACCCGCTACGCACGTCCAGTACGACGGCGGAAACCCCGCGGGACAGGCGGCCGCCTCCGGCGAGGTCGACGTCGCCTCGGCCCCCGAGGGGAGCTTCCAGGGCGCGGTCGGATCCGGCGACATCGAACCGCTCTTCACCTGGTCCAGCCAGGGATCGAACATCTTCGACGGCGTTCCGACGATCGCCGACGAGGAGCAGGGCGGCTTCGAACCGTTCGACTGGCTCTCGGAAACCGGCCGTGCGCTCTGGACGAACCCCGAGGCGTCCGAGGAGGCGCTCGAGTGGTGGGAGTCGGCCATCGAAGACGTGATGACTTCCGACCAGATGCAGGAGTGGTCCGACGAGACCGGTCAGAACATCCAGTTCGACGGACGAGAGACGACGAACGCGTCGTTCGTCGATGCCCTTGAGGGGCTCGAAGAGGATCTCGACCTCGAGGACCTGTAAACGCCCCTTCGACCATCATGGTCCGAGAATACAGTAACGACGATCTGATCGCCCTCGTCTTCCTCGTCGTGGGGGCTCTCGCGTTTTACGAGGCGTACACGGAGTTCCCCTACGAAGAGGGGGTCTTTCCGATGATCGCGTCGGGGATCATGGTGTTCGCCGCGGCTATCTGGCTCCTGCGATCGTTCCTCCCGGGCGTTATTTATTCGGCACTTATCGAGTTCGAAGAATCCCGCGAGATCGACGAACTCGTCGACGATGCGTCCGACGGGACGGAGGCGGAGACCGAAGAGCAGCCGGCGATGTACAAGCTGATCCTGCTCTCCGGCGGATACGTGGGTGTTGCCTATCTCATCGGATTTCTCTGGGCGACACCGGTGTTCGTGACCGCCTACGGCCTCTTCAGGAAGTTCGATCTGAAGAACCACGTCGTCATCAACGCCATCGCGTTCCTCGTCGTCTTTAGCTTCGCCTTCTTCACCACCGTTCCGATCGACCAGGGCGCTCTCTGGGGGTACCGTGTATGATCGGTGCGCTCAACGAGGGGATCTCGATCATCCTCGCAGGCGACACGCTTCTGTGGCTCGCTCTCGGTATCATGATCGGGATCGTCCTCGGCGCGATTCCCGGCGTCGGAACGTCGCTCGGGATGGCCATCCTGCTCCCGCTGACCGCCCCGCTGGAAGGACAGGACGCGATCATCCTCCTCGCGGCGATCTATCTCGGCGGCAACTACGGGGGGAGCGTCGCGGCGATCCTGATAAACGCCCCGGGAACGGCCGCAGCGGCGGCGACGACGCTCGACGGCTACCCGATGTCGCGGAAGGGCGAAGCGTCGCGCGCACTGGCGATCTCGGCGGTCGCTTCGACACTGGGCGGCTTCATCGGGATCGGTTTTCTCATCCTGATCTCCCCGATCGTCACGCGGATCGTCCTGCAGTTCCGCTCGCAGGACTACTTCCTCGTCGCCCTGGTCGGAATCCTGATGATCACGCTGATCGCGAGAGGGCCGCTGATCAAGGGGGTGGCCGTTGGCGGGTTGGGGCTTCTCCTCACGACCGTCGGCACCTCCCCGCTCGGATTAGAGCAGCGGTACACGTTCGGTACGGTGTATCTGTTCGACGGGCTGAACTTCGTCGCGATCCTGATCGGGCTGTTCGCAGTCTCGGAGATGTACAAGCTGATGACCGAATCCGGTGGGATCTCGAAGGGCGAGTTCGAACTCGGCAACGAGATCGTTCCGGGCATTCGCGACGCGCTGAGTCGCCCGAAAACCATCGTCAAGTCGTCGCTGATCGGTATCGGCGTCGGTGCGATCCCGGGTGCGGGCGCGTCGATCTCGACGTTCATCGCCTACGGCGAAGCCGTCAGGAGCTCCGGCGAGGAGTTCGGCGGCGGTAATCCGACCGGCGTCGCCGCCGTCGAGGCGTGCAACAACAGCACCGTCGGTGGCTCGATGATACCGACGTTCTCGTTCGGAATCCCCGGCGGTGCGGCGACCGCGGTACTCCTCGGCGGGATGCTCATGCACGGGCTCGTTCCCGGACCGCAGCTGTTCGACGCGGACCTACACGTCACGTACTCGATCTTCTTCGCGCTCTTTCTGGGTAACTTCCTCATCCTCGCGGTCGGGCTTCTCGCGATCACGAGGGTCGGAATCGTCACCCAGATCGACACGAAGTACATTATCCCCGTCGTGCTCGTCGTCGCCCTGAGCGGCTCGTACATGCTCCGCACCAACTGGGTCGACGTGGCAACGGTGCTGTTCATGGGGATCTTCGGCTACTATCTGCGGGAGAACGACTGGTCGGTCATCGCACTCGTTCTCGGCGCCGTTCTCGGTGGACTGATGGAGTCGAACCTCAACCGGGCGCTACAGCTCTCGGACGGTTCCTTCGACATCTTCGTCTCGAGACCGCTGTCGATCGCGCTGACGCTGATGTGCTTTTTGATCCTCTTCGGCGGACCGATAAAGCGGAAGATCAGCGAAACCGTCGGCGGCTGACCGCACCCACCCTCCGTTCGTCTCGCTCACTCGTTTCGCCACCAGGACGTGATCCGTTCCTCGTACCGCATGTAGAGGATCGCGACGAGTACCGTCGCGAGCACGCTCACGCGAAACTCCGCACCCAGGACGCTCACGGTCGCGAACTCCTCCCCGAGAACGTCTCGCATCATGATCTCGACGCCGAGCCACGTCGTCAGCATCAACACGACGCCGATCAGCACGACCTTCGTGTCCGGTCGGGTTGGTCCCTCGGCGTCGTCGCTGTCGTTACTCATCGGTCGCGATTCGGGGGGCTGGAAAAATACCCTGCCGGTTCTTCCGGGGCGAGACCCGACGGTTTATAATCCCGAATCGATAATTATCGCGTATGAACCGTCAGCAGATCTTCGCGCTGTTCTTCGCGCTCCTCATGATGACGTCGATGATCGCGTACGCGGCCAGCCTCTTTTAAATCTCTCGCCGCGAGCCGCACGTTCGGTTCCCTCGATCTTCGAGATCAACCGTCTCCCCAGACGTCCGAGAGCGGGTGGTCGTCGATCGATCCCGAGCGACGAGCCCGCGTCGTCGACCTGGAGCGGCGTCCCGATCCCGTCGTCGCGCGTTCGGGATCCGCCGCCGGGAGTTCCGGCCGCTCCATCCGATCGACCTGCGCTTCGAACCACGGTGGCATATCCGGTCGAGCTCGCTCGAACAGGTCGACGAGCGACGAGTCGGCGAGATACGTCGCGCCGTAGTCGTCGGGCGCCCGGACGACGCGGCCGGCCGCCTGAATAACGGTCCGCAGAGCAGTCCGGTAGTACCAGCTCCACTGTCCGTCCTCGAGGCGCTGTGCGACCCGCGAATCGCGGGTGTTGGGATACGGCGCCTTGCAGAGCACCTGCCACCGACAGAGGTCGCCACGGAGGTCGAGTGCCTCCTCCATCTTCACCGAAACGAAGACGTCCGGTTCGTCGTCGCGCTTCCACCCCGCGAGCGCGGCGTCCCTGTTTTCGGTGTCGTGGCCGCGAATCCGCCCCTCGACGCCGAGCGATCGCAGTCGCTCGTAGAGATCCTCGGCGATCGCGTAGGAGTGAGCGTGTATCAACCCCTTCTCGTCGGGGTGGTGGGCCATCAGCCGGACGATCGTCTCGGCGACCTTCGGGAGCGTCTCCTCGCGCCGCTCGTAGGTCATCTTCCCGCAGGTGACGTCGTAGAGCGGTCGGTTCTCGAGCGGGAACGTGTGCGGAACGTCGACGAGTGCGACCCGGTCGGGATCCAGCCCGGCACCGCGGCAGAAGGCGTCCTTGTTCAGGATCGTCGCCGACAGCAGCGCGAACTTGTTCCCCCGATCCCAGACGGTGTGGTGGAGATACCGAGCGGGATCGAGCGGTTTGATCGAGATCGTCGTTTCGGCACCGTCCGGCTGGTCGGCGACCCACGTGGTCGGGCTCTCCGGATTCCGGAGATCGTCGAGGAACCAGCCGATGTCCCGGACGAGCTCCGCCAACCGGTCCCGCTCCTCGGCCTCCGGCGGCGTGAGCTCGGTTTTTCCGCGCAGTTCTTCCTGGCGGCGTCCACAGACCGTCCGAAGCCGCTCGGCGTACCCCTCGGCGTCGCTCAACCTCTCGATCGCCGGGGGCCGACAGGCGTCCCACACCGGTACGGAGGACGGTGAGAGCTCGAGCGTCGCGTACATCTCCGCCCACTCCGAGAGGCCGTGCGCCTCGTCGATCACCACGACGTCGCGCAGCCCGAAGACGTCGCTACCGGCCGTCTGCATGAAGTACGCCAGCGTCATCGCGGCGATCTCGCGGTTCGCCGCGATCGAGCGATCGGAGAAGTACGGACAGCGGTGTTTCACCGGGCAGTCGAACCCCCGTTCGCGGGCACACGGTGCCCGGTTGACCTGCGTCGACGTTTCGCCGGGGAGGATGCAGGTGTAGTTCGATTTCCCGCGGATGATACTCAGATCCTCGAGCAGATCGTCACCGGCGACGTCGTCGAGCTGTGAGACCTGCGGCGTCGTGTAGTACGCACCGACCGCTCGACTCGGATCGCCCTCGCCGGGGCGACGCGCACAGCCGGCGATCGCCCGCGCGAGCAGCGATTTTCCGCTGCCGGTCGGCGCTCGAACCAGCACGACGTCGTTGCCCGCCTCGAACGCCGTCCGGATCTCTCGGAGGGCAGTCTCTTGGGTGCCCCTGAACGATGGCGCTGGGAACTCCTCGAGGATACGCGACGGGTCCACACCGAAGCGAGCGCCGCGGCGTTCCTAAATCTCTCGGTCTCTGTGGGAGTCGACGTCGGCGGCCGTCGGTTCCGCCGGAAGCGTTTCGATACAGTCGAAGCAGACGAACCGCTCGCTACCGTCCTCGAATTCGAGCGTCATGCCGCCGGTTCCCTCGTGCGTCGTCGACCAGATGCCGGAGATACCGCCGGCGATTCGGACGTCGCCGCCGCAGGCGTCGCACGTTTCGGTAGCCATGCCCTCGCTACGACCGGCGTCGATAAAAAGCGACGGGAGCCCATCGAGAAGCGAACGAACCCTTTTGCTACTCGGTAGCATACCCTTTCGTATGGAGGTCGACTGCCGGGAATGTGCGGGTTGCTGCATCGACTGGCGGTCGATCGCGCCCGACGGCGTCGAGCTCGACCACGAGCGCCGTGGTGCGTTCGTCCCGATCGACGGGACGTACAACCTGGTTCCGCTCTCCGGCGACGAGATTCGTCGATTCATCCGTGAGGGGCTGGGTGACGCGCTGACGCCGCGGCTCTTCGTCGCGGACGACGACGAGCGGTCCGTTCGCATCGGCGGCCGACGGCTCGCCGCTCTTGACGACCGCCCGGTCTTTCTGATCGGGCTCCGAAAGCCCCCGAAACCCGTCGCTCCGTTCGGGACCGAACCGCGGTGGCTGCCGAGCTGTGTCTTTCTCGATCCGACGACACTCCAGTGTCGGATTCACGGGTCGGAGACGTTTCCCGACGCGTGTCGCACGTATCCCGCGGACAACCTGGCGCTCGGCACCGACACCGAGTGCGAACGGGTGGAGGCGGCGTTCGGCGGCGAACGGCTGCTCGACCGCGACCCGGACGGTGCCACTCCGCGTTTCGGTCCCGGTGCGCTCGGCGGAACGGTGTTCGTCCACCCTGAGCCGAGTCGGATCCGCGACAGCGTCGAGCAGATCGCGGCCGGCGAGTTGACCGCCGACGACCGTGCGGAGTTCGCCGCGATCGCTGCGGCCACCAGTCCCGGCACGCTCGACGTCGACGACACCCGATACGACCGTGCCCGACAGCGGATCCTCGGGACGTCGTCGTGGGTCGGCGCGGCGATCGAACTGTGGGAGGCGCGGCTCGAGGAGACGCCCGACCCGTCGCTCGCGGTCGACGTCGAAGAGTCCCGGGGGGCGTCCCCGACCGACGGCTGGGATTAAGGCGACCGAGGTCGACTGTGTCCGTATGCGCGTGCTGGTAACTGGGGCGTCGGGGTTCGTCGGGAGACATTTGATCGCCGCGCTCCTTGAGGCGGGTCACGACGTGATCGCGCTCGTTCGGGACCCTTCGTCGTACGATCCCCCTGAGGGCGTCGACGTCGTCGAGGGCGACTTCCTCGACTCCAGCGTGGAGCTACCGACGGCCGACGCCGCCTATTACCTCATTCACTCGATGCGCGCCGACGGCGACTTCGCCGAGCGTGACCGGACCGCAGCCCGGACGTTCGCCGACGCCGCGAGCGCGGCGGGAATCGAGCGAGTGATCTATCTCGGCGGGCTGGGCGGGGACGACGACGGACTCTCGGAGCACCTCCGCTCGCGCCGGGAAATCGAGCACGTCCTGCAAAGCGGTGACTACGAACTGACGACCCTCCGGGCGGCAATCGTCATCGGCGAGGGGTCTGCGAGCTGGCAGATCGTCCGTGACCTGGCGCGGCGGCTTCCGGTGATGGTGACGCCCCGGTGGGTTCGTAACCCGTGTCAACCCATATATATCGACGACGCCGTCGCGTATCTCGTCGGCGTGCTCGAGGTCCCCGAAACTGCCGGCGAAACGTTCGAAATCGGCGGTCCGGACGTGCTGAGCTACCAGACGATCGTCACTCGGACGGCGGAGCTCCTCGGAAAGCGTCGACCGATCGTCATCCCTGTCCCTGTGCTGTCGCCGGGGCTCTCCTCGCGGTGGCTCGGACTGGTGACCGACGTTCCGACGAGCGTCGCTCGCCCGCTCGTCGAGGGGCTCCGGTCTCCCGTCGTCGTCACTGACGACCGGATCGGCGAGTACGTCGAGATCGATCGGACGCCGTTCGACGAGGCGGTTCGGGCGACCCTCGACGCCGAACGGAACGCACGATGAGGCGGAACTACGGCGAGACGTGGGTTTACGAGAGTATCATCGGTGCGGTTCCCGGCATCGACATCTCCGAACGCGCGGCGGTCCTCATCCAGTTCGTCGTCTTCGAGACGGCCGTACTTCTGTTGGCGTGGTATTACGGGCTCTGGACGGCCGCCGTCGCGGGCACTGCAGCAGTCGCCGTCGCGGCAGTCGGTAGCGTCGGGATGTTACGCATATCGACGCTCGTTCGGAGCGTCGCGACGCCAGAGCCGTACCGTCGGCTCCTCTTCGGCTCCAGTATCGAGGTCGTACTGTCGGTGTTCGCGTTCGTCGCTCTCGTCACGCATCTGTTCGTCTTCGATCCGCGAACGGGCGGAACTCTCCTCAGTTCTCTCTTCGGTCCCGATCCACCCGTTCTGGCGGTCTACCTGACGCTCCTCGTCCTGTGGGATCTCTGCTACCGGATCGGTACCGGCTGGTGGGCGTCGGTCGTGGCGCTGTGGCGGTCACTCCGGTATCGGTTCGACGCCGAAACGGCGCTCCGACTCCGACGCGCCGACGCCGAGACGCTCGGATTCGGGTTCCTGCAGCTCCTTTTAATTCCGTTCGTGCTGGATCAGCCCGTACTCCTCGTGGCGGTCGTCGGTCACGTCCTCGCGGTGACGGTGGTCGCCGGGCTCTCGATTATCGTCCTGACCGTGCGGGAGCCGGAGTCGGACTACTGGGATTTCATTCGCTTGAACTGATCGAGAAGCGCTTCCGCGGAGTCGCCCGAGTCGTACTCGAGTGTTCCTTTGTAATTCGTCCGCTCGTCGTCGAACGACGCATCGACGCTGCTGTTTTTCTGTTCCCGGCGCTCGTGCTCGTCCTCGTCATAGGCACCCATTGACATGGTATCTATACTCTCTGTTTCTAGTTAATCATTATCAATGTAACGGAGCCGGAACTCGGCACTCCCCGTGATGACTCCGTACCGCGAAAGCTAAACGAGCCGGTATCGTACTACACCTGTGGCTGGCCCGCTCCGTTTTCGACGATCGAACGAGACGTGGACGCGCGATCGCGTCCGAGACGCCCTCCTTTCGCCTCTCAGAGACCGCTTCGGCGCCCGGATCGAGGCGCCGTGGTTCTCCGTCGGCGACGACCGCTACGACGCCGTCCGACTGGAGATGGACAACGGCGACTTCGCGCTGTTTTGCTTCCGCGAGGGTCGGGCCTACTGGCTCGGCAACACCGAAACGCCCGAGTCGCTGTGGCGAACTGAGAAGGAAACGTTCACCGAGGCACCGTACGCAGTCTCCCGGTGGGCCCAGCGGGAGCTCACCGCTCGAATCGAGCTCACCGATCCGTGGCTTGCCGATTACGAGTACGTGACGTGGTTCTTCCTTCCCGTCTTCTGCTCGAAGGACGGCCGCAACACGACCCGGCGGTTCTTCGAGGACGACGCGGCCGGGTTCCCCGATGCGACTCCCGAAGAGGGGCTGGATTTCTTCGAGCGGTTTCTCAGCACCGGCGTTCTCGACGCACACCGCTACACGATGGCGTCGAAGCTCGGCACTAGCCCCGGATACGACGTGGGCCGGATGCGCGCGACGATGGCGGAGTTCAACGTCGCGAAGATTCTCGCGGACGCCGGTCTCGACTTCGAACCCGAGGTCGAACAGGACAGCGGCCACGCGCTGGATTTCGTCGTCGACGGAAAGCTCGTCGAAGTGACGCGACCGGAACCGCCGCACCGCCGCTCCCGCGCCGACACGCCGTCAGCAGCGGTCCGGGAGACCGGCGGCGCAAAGCGCACAGACCAGCTTGCAGCCCATCCCGACGCGACGCTCTTCGTCGACTGTACGTCGTTCGTCGACGACGAGTGGCGGGCCGTCGCGGGCGAGCAGCCGGGCGTCGGTCACGAACCGACCGTCGTCTTCCGCGCCCGCCCCGATGGCCGGATCGAGGGATACCGGTACGGAACGCTCCCGTTCGATCTGGGCGACGCTATCGAGTGGTAGTCGTCGGCTCTCGGTCCTGGAACGCGAACGGAAACAGAAACGGAAACGGATAACCGAATTTCGTCTCGAAACGCTACTCCGGCTTTAGACCGGCACCCTCGACGCGCATGACTCCTTCCCCGTCGGGAAGGTTCGGGGCGTCGACGAGTTTGACGATGCGCTTGTTCCCCTTCGACTTCCGGAGGTAGAGTCGGAACGTCGACTTGTGTCCGAGAATGTTTCCGCCGATCGGCTTGGTCGGATCGCCGAAGAACGCGTCGGGGTTCGACTGGACCTGGTTGGTGACGACGACGGCAGCGTTGTAGAGGTTCCCCACTCGATCGATGTCGTGGAGGTGCTTGTTGAGCTTCTGCTGTCGGTTTGCGAGCTCGCCGCGGCCGACGTACTCCGCACGGAAGTGGGCGGTGAGCGAGTCGATACAGAGGAGACGGACGGGGAATTCGTCGTCCTCGTACTCCTTGGCGATCTCCTTGGCCTTCTCGGCCAGCAAGATCTGGTGGTTGGAGTTGAACGCCTTCGCGACGTGGATCTTGTCGAGGAACGACTGGACGAGCTCTTCCATCGCCGCCTCGTCACCGGCCGACCCCTCGATCTCCCGCTGTTCGAGCGCAGCCTCGATGGCGTCCTCCGGGAGGCCGCGGACCATCTCGTCGATCCGCTCCGGGCGGAACGTGTCCTCACTGTCGACGAAGATCGCTCGTCCCTCCAGTCCGCCGTGGTCGGACGGGAGCTGGACGTTGATCACCAGCTGGTGGGTGATCTGAGACTTGCCGGCACCGAACTCGCCGTACACTTCGGTGATGGATTGGGTTTCGACGCCGCCGCCGAGCATCTCGTCGATCTCGGGGACGAGCCACTCGAGTTTGCCGATCCTCTCGCGACGTTCGAGCACGTCCGTGCCGGTCTCGAAACCACCGATATCCGCCGCTTCGCGGGCAGCCTGGATGATGTCGTGAGCGCTGGATTCGCCGACGTCGGCAGTGTTGGAGAGCTCGCCCGGACTGGCGACGGCGATACTCTGATAGGAGTCGTAGCCGTTCTCCTGTAGCTTCTCTGCCGTCGCCGGTCCGATACCTGGTAGATCCTCGAGGTCTGGAGTCGCAGCCATGGTTCGACGTGCGGCCCCCCGATACATAAAGCCTCGTTAACAGCTTACTGAAAGTGAAAACGGTGGACGGGAGAGTGCTCGATATGCCACTCTTCCGAAGGTTCATGCGTCGAGACGGGATTCCCGCTGTTCGCTGTCCGACCAGACTCGCCTATCGACCTCTCAGCCCCAGGGGTGGGCGTCACCTTCCGGCCACATCGGATACCAGTAGCTCGTGTCGTCTTCGACCCCCAGCTCACCGTCGAGCACGCTCTCGAGTTTGAACTCGAGCTTCTGGTCGCGCTCGTGACCGCCCGTCGGGACGAACGGGTAGTAGGCGCCGCGACGGAAGGAGTACACCCAGTAGGCCGTTCGGTCGTCGCGCTCGAAGGCGAAGAGGGCGGCGAGCAGTCGCGAGCCGAACCCCTCTTCGACGAGCGTATCGGACGCGAAGTGGATCGACGTAACGAGGTTCTCGAAGTCGGTGTCGTGGAGAACGATCCAGTGATATCCGTGGTGATCCTCGTGGAAATCCGCCGTCGTTCCCGACTCGGCTTCGCCCAACTCCAGTATCGCTTCGACCTGCTCACGCGCGTTACGGAACGCGGTGCTGTCGACGTTTCCGAAGCAGAGGGCTGCATCGCCCGTCGGCGCGAAGTCCAGATCCGCCTCCATGGTCAGATACGCCGTCGACATCCCGAAGAGGTCCTCCGGGTCGGCTTCCCGCGATGCGCCGGCCTCGGCGTTGACCCCCAGCAGTTGTCGAATCGTCTCGAAGAGCCCCATCGTACGTCGTTCAGGGTGGACGGGGCTTATACCGTTTGCAGGCGAGTCGTCCGTTCCGGGGTCACGTTCGATCGGTGGCGCAGGCTACAAGACGACTGACGTCGAACCCGGTGTATGGACGTAATCGACGCCGTTCGTGACGACAACGCGACCGCGCTCTCGCGGCTCGGATCCTCCCGATCGCTGTACGCCGACACCGGCGGAGAGATGGAACGCGACGTGATTCTCGCGGCTGCCGCAGACGCCGAGGTTGCCGCCGCGGAGACGTTCGCGGCGTGGGCCGACGACGAGTCGAATCCGGACGCCGCCGCCGCATTCACCGCGACAGCCGACGAGGAGCAAAACCACTACGAGACCGTTCTCGCCGAACTCGACGATCACGATCCTGACTACGTGCCTGCGATCCAGGAGTATCTCCGAACTCTCGAGGCGACGCCCGAGCGCGTCGGCGCGCTCGTCGGCCGAACGCTGGCCGCGGAAAAGTCCAAAGAGCAACTCATCGGCTTCTTCGTCGGCCAGGCCGACACCGACGCGGCCGACCTCTTCCGGAGCATGGGCGACGATCTCGACGCGCAGTTGAGCCGCGCCGCCGAACTGCTCGAGGCGTTCGATGACGACGAACGACAGCGCGCGAAAGCAGCGGCGGACGAGGCGATCCAGACCGCCTACGACGAGTACGCCTCGCGGCTCGAGGAGCTGGGCGTGAACCCGAAGCCGATCTGCTAACGCCCCCTCCGTTTTATATACGAATCCGCGACCAGACTGCCCGTGCGCTGAGTAGTGCCGACGGTTGGTCGAGGACGGAGCGCGGACAACCGCCGTCGGATCGTCTCGTGTCCGCCTGTTCGCTACACGTCGACGCCGCGGGAGCGGAGCAGTTCCTCGAACCGTTCCTGATCGATGAGTTCGACGCCGTGGTCGATGGCGTCGTCTCGCTTGCTCTCCCCGGGGTTGTCACCAACCACGACGTAATCGGTGTTCGAGGAGACGGCCGACGTCGCGTTCCCCCCGTGTGATTCGACGAGCTCCTGAATCGCCGATCGCGTCCAGCCGTCGAGGGACCCGGTGAACACGAACGTCGCCCCCGATAGCTCCTCGCCGGCTCGCTCGGTCGTCTGTGGCTCGACGCCGTGGCTGCGGAGTGCTGCGATGACGTCGCGGTTGCGTTCACTCTCGAAGAACGCCGCGATCTCCGCTGCGACCGTCTCGCCGATCCCCCTGACGGCTTGCAGTGCCTCGGCGTCTGCGGCCATTACGGCATCGAGTGTCCCGAACTCCCGAGCGACGTCGCCAGCCGTCGTCGGCCCGACCTCCGGAATTCCGAGAGCGGACAGAAAGTCTGCGAGCGGTGGCTCCGTCTTCGCGTCGAGCTCCTCGAGGAGCTTTTCCGCGCTCGTCTCCCCCCAGCCGTCGAGAGCTGCAAGTTCCTCGACGGTCAGCTCGTAGAGATCCGGAAGCTGCTCGACGATTCCCTCCTCAACGAGCTGGTTCACGGCCTTCTCGCCGAGTCCCTCGATGTCCAACCCGGTTCGCGAGGCGTAATGCTCGATCGCCCGACGGAGTTGCGCCGGACAGCCGACGCCGCCGGTGCAGAACGCCAGCGGTCCGTCGTGTTCGACGGGGCTGTCACACACGGGGCACGTTTCGGGGAATTCGAAGTGGCCGTCGACGTTGTTCTCGATCACCTCCTCGACGTACGGGATGACGTCGCCGGCGCGGAGAACTCGAACCCGGTCGCCGATACCGACGCCGAGGTCCGCGATCTGGTCCGGATTGTGGAGCGTTGCCCGCGAGACCGTCACGCCGGAGACTTCGACCGGGTCGAGCAGCGCGACCGGAGTGAGCCGCCCGGTCCGCCCGACCTGTACGACGACGTCCCGTACCGTCGTCTCCTCGCGGCGGGCTGGGAACTTGTAGGCGTACGCCCACCGGGGCGCCCGCGCGGTGCTGCCGAGTAGCTCGCAGGCCCGGTGGTCGTTTACCTTGAAGACGGTCCCGTCGATCTCGTAGTTCAGGTCGTCGCGCGCGGCGAGTAGTTCGTCTCGAAACCGGATCGCCCCGTCGATATCGCCCTCGAGGCGCGTGTGGTCGTCGACTTCGAAGCCCCACTCGGCGATCGTTTCGTGTTCTTCCGCCCGGCTCTCGAAGCCGTAGCCGCCGTCGTCGAGGACGTCGAAGACGAAGCAGGCTAACGGCCGCTCGGCCGTCACCGACGGGTCGAGCTGTCTCAGCGTGCCGGCGGCAGCGTTTCGGGGATTCGCGAACGGCTCTTCGCCGCGCTCGATCCGCTCGCGGTTGTACGCCTGAAACGCGTCCTTCGGAATGTACACTTCGCCCCTGACGGCGAGAAACTCCGGATATGCCCCGTGGAGCTTCAGCGGAACTGACCGGATCGTCCGAACGTTCTCGGTTACGTCGTCGCCGCGTTCGCCATCTCCTCGCGTTGCGGCGCGCTCGAGGACGCCGTCTTCGTAGACGAGTTCAACCGACAGCCCGTCGAACTTCGGTTCGCAGAGGTAGTCGACTGGTTCGTCGTAGCCGCGCTCCGTGAGCCGATCGCGAACCCGTCGGTCGAACGCCCGAACGTCCGCCTCTTCGCCCGAAGAATCGATCGAGCGCATCGGGACGACGTGTTCGACTGTCTCCAGCTCGTCGATCGGCGCACCGCCAACGCGCCGGGTCGGGCTCGTCGACGACTCGAGACCGAACGCGTTCTCGAGCGACTCGAGTCGCTCGAAGAGCTGATCGTATGCTCGATCGGAGATCACTGGGTCGGCCTCGACGTAGTAGCGGGCGTCGTGGTACCGGATCGCCTCCCGGAGCGCTTCGGCCTCCTCTCTGGCGGTCGACTCCTCGAGCGTCTCGATCGGTTCGAAATCGAGCCGCGGATCGCGAACGTAGGGGTTATCCTCCGGCTCGTCCATCGGTAACCGGTTCGGGGGCGCCTTTCAAAAACCAGCCGTCTTCGCGGTAACGTTCACGGCGAACGACGACGCTTATGTCCGTTGCGCCGCGACTCGTATACATGAGCGACGAGTTCCTTCTGCTTAACCCCGGACCGGTGCCGTTGTCGGATGCGGTCCGTCGGGCGATGGATCGACCGATGGTTTCACACCGATCGGCCGAGTTCGAGTCGACCTACGAGCGGGCCCAGGACGGTCTGGAGTACGTCTTCACGCGATCGACGCTGGACGACTCCGTGACGGCTTCGGACGGCGAGGCGCTGATCCTCAACGGTACGGCGACGATGGGAATGGAGGCTGCGGTAGCGAACACGGTCGACGACGACAGCGAGGTCGTGGCGCTCGTCAACGGGAAGTTCGGTCGCCGATTCAAGCGGATCGCCGATCGGCACGCGACCGTCACGCCGGTCGCGGTCGAGTGGGGTGCGTCGTTCGATCTCGACGACGTCGCCGCCGCGATCGACGATTCGACGGACGTCGTGACGATGGTGCACAACGAGACCTCGACGGGGATTTTGAATCCGGTCGAAGCTGTCGGTAAAATCGCCCGCGCACACGACGCCCTGTTCGTCGTCGACGGCGTCACGTCGATCGGCGGTGACGTCTTCCGCGTCGACGACTGGAACGTCGACATCGCGATCACCGACTCCCAGAAAGCGCTCGCTGCGCCGCCAGGAATCAGCGCGATGTACGTCACCGATCGCGCCACCGAACGGATCGACGGCGACTCGGCACCGTTTTACGAGGACCTCGACTGGCACCTCCGGAAGGCCGAGGTCAATCAGACGCCGTTCACGTCGGCCGTGCCGCTGTTTCGGGCGATGGCCGAGGCTGTCGAGGAGATCCGCGAGGAGGGGATGTCGACGCGGATCCGCCGACATCGACGTCAGGCCCGTGCGTTCCGCGAGGGGTTCGCCGCGCTCGGTCTCGCTCCGTTCCCGGAGATCGAGGGCGAGACGACGCTGTCGAACACGCTCACTGCGATCGAACTGCCCGAATCGGTGAAAGCCGACCCGGACGCGTTCTTCGATGCGGTTGCGGAGCGAAACGTCTCGATTTCGGGTGGACAGGCGCACCTCGGGGGAGAGATCTTCCGCGTCTCGAACATGGGTCGACTCGATTCTGAGCAGCTGCTCCGCGGAGTTCGAACCGTCGGGGAGGCGCTCACAGACGTCGGCGTCGAGGTCGACGTCGACGCCGGCGCCGCGGCGGCAGCGGCGGTTCTCGAGCAGTAACTACGCCGCTCGACCGAACGTCGCTGTCGGGTCTGGAACGACGCGGAGCAACACCGGAAGGGCGGCGAGGACGACGAGGATCTCGATACCGGCTGCAGCGACGAACGCCGCGAAGAAGCCGTAGCGTGCGGCGATCCACCCGCCGATCACGATCCCGCCGAGGAAGCCGAGGCTCCCGAAGATGTTGAACCCGCCCATCGCAGCGCCACGGTCGCCGTCCGCGGCCATGTCCGTGACCAGGGCCATCGTCGCCGGCGCCACCAGTGCGCCGAGCACGCCGACGCCGCCCATCCCGATCGTGACCGTTCTGACCGTCGGCGCCGCACCGACGGCGAGAATGCCGATCCCGTAGCCGATCGATCCAGCAACGATCGGAACGACGCGACCGATTCGATCCGAGAGAATCCCGAACGGATACTGCAGCAGCGCGAACGGGACGAAGAAAAACGCCAGTACGAAGCCGGTCTCTACCGGGGTCAGCTGAAACGCGGCCTGAAAGTAGAGCGTCCCGACGAGTCCGAAAAAGCCCGCGGTGAACCGATCGGCGAAGCCGAACGCGTACGGGATGAGGAGTTCGGGGGTTCGTCCGAGACTCTCCAGCACGTCGTGGACCCTGTCACGATCCGACGGTGCTCGGTCCGGAACCGTGAGCACGACTGCGGCGGCGACAAGAAGCAACGCTGCGCTCGCGACGAGCGGCGTCAGCGCCCCGTAGCTGTAGAGGACGCCGCCGATCGGTGCCCCGAGGGCTGCGCCGGCGCCGATCGCGATCCCTGCCGCACCCATGTTGCGGCCGTGGCCGCCGTCGAGATCCATGAGCATCGTCATCGCGAGCGAGAAGGCTCCGATCGTCATCGTGCCCTCGAGAAACCGAAGCGCGAGCGCAGTTCGGAACGAGCCGACTCCGGTAACGACGACCCCGACGAGAAGCAGGTACGCGATCGTTCCACCGATCGCGCCGGCGACGATGAGCGGCACGCGTCGGTTGAGACGGTCGGAGACGATCCCCCACGGTGCCGCGAACAGCACGAACGCCGCGAGCTGTACCCCGAGGAAGGCCGCTCCCGCGTCGATCGACGGGCTCCCGCCGACCGCGTCGACGAGTTCGCTCACCCCCGGATAGACCAGCAGCTGTGTGAACAGAACCACGAAGACGACGGTCGCGAGTCGGAGGCGTTCGGTGCGACTCACGGACGCGGGTACGAGGCCACGGTATTAATGGGGGAGGTCTTTCGGCGTGCCGTTGGCAGGTTCTTTGATATGGATTCACGTATCTGTCAAAAATTGCCGTAACTGGTGGTTATAGAAATCTGGAGCGATATGCGTGACATACATGAGTAACGAGGAGCTGCTGGGCTTCGGGACGCGGTGTCTCCACGTCGGTCAGGGCCCCGACGTGGAAACCGGAGCCGCTTCGCCGCCCATCTACCAGACGTCTTCCTACGAATTTCCCGACGCGGATACCGCCGCCGCCCGCTACGCGCTGGAGGACGACGGAAACGTCTACTCGCGCATCGCGAACCCGACCGTCCGTGCTCTCGAGGAACGCCTCGCGTCGTTGGAAGGTGGAACCGACGCGCTGGCGACCGCTTCGGGCATGGGCGCGTTCGACGCCGCGACACTCGTCCTCGCCTCGGTCGGCGACAACGTCGTCTCGGCGTCGTCGATCTACGGGGGAACCCACGCGTATCTCTCCCACACGGCTTCGCGACGCGGTATCGAGGCTCGGTTCGTCGACACGCTCGATCCGAGCGCCTACGCCGACGCGATCGACGAGAACACCGCCTTCGTCCACTGTGAAACGGTCGGGAACCCGTCGCTCGTCACGCCGCCGATCGAGACGATCGCCGAGGTCGCCCACGAGCACAACGCTCCGCTCGTCGTCGACAACACGTTCGCGACGCCGGCGCTGTGTCGCCCGCTCGAGCACGGCGCGGACGTCGTCTGGGAGTCGACGACGAAGTGGATCCACGGCTCCGGAACGACGCTCGGCGGCATCCTCGTCTCTGACGGCTCGTTCCCGTTCGAGGAGTACCCGGAGAAGTATCCGGAGATCGGCGGTCCGAACCCCGCCTTCGACGGGATCCGTTTCACCGAGCGGTTCGGCGATCGGGCGTTCACGATGGCCGCTCGCCAGCGGGCGACCCGAAGCCTCGGCGACCAGCAGTCGCCGTTCGACGCGTGGGTGACGCTTCAGGGGATCGAAACGCTCCCGCTGCGGATGGAGCGCCACTGCGAGAACGCCCAGGCTGTCGCGGAGTTCCTCGCGGGTCACCCCGAGGTTTCGTGGGTCACCTACCCCGGCCTGCCGGACCACGAGACCCACGGGACGGCGTCGGAGTATCTCGACGGCGGCTACGGCGGGATGATCGCCTTCGGGCCGAAGGGCGGTTACGAGGCCGGAAAGCGGGTCTGTGAGGAGACCTCGGTCGCGAAGTTTCTCGCCAATATCGGCGACGCTCGAACGCTCGTCATCCACCCGGCCTCGACCACCCACGCCCAGCTGACCGAGTCCGAACAGCGGGCAAGCGGCGTGACGCCGGACCTGATTCGGCTCTCCGTCGGTATCGAGAACGTCGAGGACATCGTTGCGGATCTGGAGGCAGTTCTATGAGCGGCGTCGTCTCCCTCGGGGAGTTTCGCTTCGAGTGCGGCGAGACGGTCGACGATCTGGAGATCGCCTACGAGAGCTACGGGGAGTTCGAGGGCGACAACGCGGTGCTGGTCTGTCACGCCCTGACGGGCAGCGCCCACGTCGCCGGCGGGCGACGACGGAACGACACGGCCGGCCAGGCGCGGGCGTGGTGGGACGACATCGTCGGTCCCGGAAAGGCGATCGACACGACCGAGTACTTCGTCGTCTGTGCGAACGTTCCCGGCTCCTGTTACGGCTCGTCCGGGCCGGCTTCCGAACACCCCGAGACCGGCGAACCGTGGGGAACGGCGTTCCCTGCGGTGACGCTCACCGACTGGACGCGCGCCCAGCGGCGACTCCTCGATCACCTCGGCGTGCCGCACCTCCACGCGGTCGTCGGTGGCAGCGTCGGGGGGATGAACGCCCTCGACTGGGCGAAACAGCACCCGGACCACGTCGATCGCGTGATCTCGATCGCCGCAGCGGCCCGCCTCGATCCGCAGTGTCTGGCGCTCGATGCGATCGCCCGACGGGCGATCACGACCGACCCGGAGTGGCAGGGTGGCGACTACTACGGCGACGGCGGCCCCACCGACGGTCTTGCGGTCGCCCGCCAGATCGGTCACGTCATGTATCTCTCGAAGGCGTCGATGGAGCGGAAGTTCGGCCGACTGGCCGCCAGCCGGGACGTGAGCCAAGACGCGTTTCCGGCGGATCCCGCGGCCGGCTTCTTCCCGTACCGGGAGGTCGAGTCGTATCTCGACTACCAGGGCGAGAAGTTCGCCGAGCGTTTCGACGCCAACTCCTATCTGTACATGACGCGAGCGATGGACAACTACGATCTGGCTGCCGGTTACGACTCGGACGCCGACGCGCTCGCGGCGTTCGACGGCGAGGCGCTGCTCGTCTCCTTCACCGGCGACTGGCACTTCACGACCGAACAGTCGGAGCTGCTCGCCGACGCCTTTCGATCGACGGACGCCAGCGTCGTCCACCACGTCATCGACTCCGACTACGGCCACGACGCCTTCCTCGTCGAACCGGACCGCGTCGGACCGCCGCTCGAGGATTTCCTGTTCGAGGGTGTCCGAGGTCGGTCGCTCTCCGACACCGTCGACGACGGCGACGACTTCGCGCCGGTACACACGAGTCTCTTTTCGGACTGATCGGGACCGGTTTTATACGGGTTCGGGGTGCCCTATTAACCGATGTTCAGACGAGAGAATCTCTACACCGATTCGCTGCACGCCGGACAGAGTGCGGACCCGACGACGGGCGCGCGCGCACCGCCGATCTACCAGACCACCTCCTACGAGTTCGAAGACGCCGAGCACGCGGCGTCACTGTTCGCCCTGCAGGAGGCCGGAAACATCTATTCGCGGATCATGAACCCGACCAACGCCGTCCTCGAGCAACGGATCGCGACGCTCGAGGGCGGGGTTGCGGCGCTGGCGACGTCGTCGGGCATGGCGTCGTTCGACCTCGCGACGTTCATCCTCGCCTCGGCCGGCGACAACATCGTCTCGGCGTCGTCGCTGTACGGCGGGACGTACACGTACCTCACCCACACCGTCGAGCGTCGCGGTGTCGAGACGCGGTTCGTCGACACGCTGGATTACGAGGCCTACGCCGACGCGATCGACGAGAACACCGCCTTCGTCCACTGCGAGACGATCGGAAATCCCGCCCTCGTCACGCCGGACTTCGAGCGGCTGGCCGACATCGCTCACGAACACGGCGTTCCGCTGTTCGTCGACAACACGTTCGCGACGCCGGCGCTGTGCCGCCCGCTCGAGCACGGCGCGGATCTGATCTGGAACTCCACGACGAAGTGGATCCACGGCGCCGGAACGACGATCGGCGGCGTTCTCGTCGACGGCGGATCGTTCCCCTGGACCGACCACCCAGACCGGTTCCCGGAGGTCGCGAAACCGAACCCGGCGTACCACGGCGTCAACTTTTCGGAGGCGTTCGGCGACGCCGCCTTCGCCTATGCGGCCCGGACCCGCGGGCTGCGGGATCTCGGCAATCAGCAGGCGCCGTTCGACGCCTGGACGACGATTCAGGGGTTAGAGACGCTCCCGATGCGGATGGAGCGCCACTGCGAGAACGCCCAGGCTGTCGCGGAGTTCCTCGCGGGTCACCCCGAGGTTTCGTGGGTCACCTACCCCGGCCTGCCGGACCACGAGACCCACGAGATGGCGTCGAAATATCTCGACGGCTACGGTGGCATGATCACGTTCGGGCTCGAGGACGGCTACGAGGCGGCCCGCGGCACCGTCGAATCGACCGAGCTCGCTAGCCTGCTGGCGAACGTCGGCGACGCGAAGACGCTCATCATCCATCCCGCCTCGACGACCCACCAGCAGCTCACCGAGGAAGAGCAGCAGGCGAGCGGCGTGACGTCGGATCTCGTCCGTCTGTCGGTCGGTCTGGAGGACACCGATCGGATCGTCGAGGACCTCGACGAAGCGATCGAGGCGGCGACCTAACCGTCGAAGAAGAGCGCGACCGCGATTCCGACGACGAATGCGGTGACGTAGGCCGGTCGTTCGACGACCAACCCCGCGAGTACCGGCGCAGTAATCGCGTTCGTCGGCTCCTCGGCGGTGACGCCCAGCGACGCGGTCAGGACGACGAGCGCCGCCACTGCCGCGATCGCGCCCGCCGTCCGAAGCGGGTAGTCGCCGACCACTCCCCCGAGCCAATATATTGGCCACAGCAACACGCGCCAAACACCCATACGCGACTGCACGTGCTGGGGGGAAATAAAGTAATCTCTGACTGTCACGTCGTTACGGGTGTTTCGGGGCGCTCACACTACGTCGCGTGACCGGAGCAGCGCCTCGAGATCGGCCATCGATCCGACGACGACGTCACAGTGCGGCTCGACTGCCGGTTTCGGCTCGTAGCCGATCGCGAGCCCGGCGATCTCGAGCATCGGGAGGTCGTTGGCGCCGTCGCCGACGGCGACCGTCTCGTCGATTTCGAACCCGTGCTCGTCGGCGAGCGCTTCGAGGGCGTCGTCCTTCGTCCCCTCGATGAGCGGTCCCTCGGCGTCGCCGGTGAGCTTCCCGTTCCGGATCGGGAGGCGGTTGGCGACGATCGTGTCGACGCCGACCCCGGCTCGGTCGAGGGCGTCGGCGACGCCCGCCTCGAAGCCGCCCGTGAGGATCGCAACGTGGTGGCCCGCGTCCCGAAGCGATCGGATGACGTCGGCGGCGCCGTCGCGGAGCTCCACGCGGCCGAACGCGGCGGCGACGTCGGCTTCCGGAAGCCCGTCGAGCAACTCCGCGCGGGCGTAGAGGCTCTCGGCGTAGCTGATCTCGTCGTTCATGGCCCGTTCGGTGATCTCGTCGATCTCGTCGGCGATCCCGGCTTCCTCGCCGAGCAGGACCGTCATCTCCGAGTCCGAGAGCGTCCCGTCGAAGTCGAACGCGATGAGCATACGCCCGATTCGATGCCGAGCGTGTAAACCCCGACGGTCTCACTTCTCGCGAAGCCGCTCCACTCTGACTCGACGGATTCGGGTCGGCGTCGCGTCGGTGACCGTCAGGGCGACGTCGGCGATCTCGACGCGGTCGTCCGTCCGCGGATGTCGCCCCGTGTTGGCGTGGATGAGCCCCGCGACGGTCTCGAAGCCGTCGTCGGATGGTAGCTCCGTGTCGAGCGCCTCGTTGACGTAGTCGATCGTCGCCCAGCCGCGAACGAGCGCGGTCGTCTCGTCGACGACGTTGACCGGGTCGACCTCGCCGCGGTCGAAGATCTCGCCGACGACCTCCTCGACGACGTCCTCGAGCGTCGCGATCCCGACGACGGTCCCGAACTCGTCGACGACGATCACCATCCGCTGGCTCGTGGCCTGCATCTCCGCGAGCAGTTCGTCGATCGGCTT
Source organism: Haloarculaceae archaeon (assembly GCA_007122455.1). Taxonomy (GTDB): domain Archaea; phylum Halobacteriota; class Halobacteria; order Halobacteriales; family Haloarculaceae; genus Natronomonas. The sequence continues at coordinate 39,092 of SKTU01000006.1, forward strand.
CGTCGTCGGAACGAACTGCGGCTCCCGGAGCGCGTCGGCGAGCGTGCGTCCCTCCTCGTGAGCGACGATCGCCTCTCGGAGATCGACGATGCCGCGGATGTCGTCGCGAGTCTCACCGTGGATCGGTATCCGAGTGACGTGGTTTCGGGCACACGTCCCGATCAGTTCCTCGAGAGTGGTGGTCGACGGGGCCGAGATCATGTCGACGCGGGGGACCATGACGGCGCGAACGGTCGTCCGCTCGAGATCGAGGACGCCGCGGATCATCGCCCCCTCGTCGGCGGCCAGCGCCCCGACCTCCTCGCCGCTGACGACGATCGTCTCGATGTCCTCCCGAGTGAGATACGATTCGAACTCCGAACTCCCGCCGGTGAACCGATTGACCGCGGCCGTCGCCACCTCGAAGACGTAGACGACGGGACTCATCAGCCGCTGTGCGACGGCGAGCGGACGTGCGATCCGGAGCGCCCACGGCTCGGCGTTGCTCACCGCGTACGATTTCGGTGCGATCTCGCCGATGACGAGAACGAAACAGCTCGTAAAGATCGTCGCACCGGTGACCGCCTCCCCCGGCGGTAGCACCTGGATGAGAAGCGCCGTCGCGACGCTCGCCGCGGCGATGTTGGCGACGTTGTTGCCGACCAGTACGGTAACCAGCAGCCGATGCGGATCCTCCCGGAGCTTCGAGAGCGTCCGCCCGGCGGCGGTTCCGTTGGCGCTCAATGCGTCGATTCGGTGAGTCGCCAGCGAGAAGATCGCCAGTTCGCTGCTCGAGAAGAACGCGCTGACGCCGATGAGACAGAGGATGACGCCGATTCCGGCGAGCGTGAGCGTGAGATCCATACGGACAGTACCGACGCGTTGCTTAAAACGCTCCCTCCGGGGCGCGTGGTCGAAACCCCACCACGTTCCTGAGTATGCCCGTTTCTGTCTGCGAATTAATGTGCATGTATGTGTATAAAATTCCGGTTTCGTCCCCGCCAGAGCGGGGCGATGAAGAAAGCGTTATCCCTGCCGAACCGATCGATACAGCCATGAAAGTGCTCATCACGGATCCCATCGCCGACGCGGGGTTCGAGCGAATCCGCGAAGCCGGTCACGAAGTCGTCACGGCGTACGACGTCGAAGGGGAGGCGCTCTTCGAGGCAGTGTCCGACGCCGGCGCGCTCGTCGTCCGCTCCGGAACCGAGGTAACTCGCGAACTCTTCGAGGCGGCCTCCGAACTGGTGATCGTCGGACGCGCCGGGATCGGCGTGGACAACATCGATCTCGAGGCGGCGACCGATCACGGCGTCATCGTCGCGAACGCCCCCGAGGGGAACGTCCGCGCGGCGGCCGAACACACCGTCGCGATGACGTTCGCGGCCGCCCGCTCGATCCCGCAGGCCCACATCCGTCTCAAGGACGGCGCGTGGGCGAAGGGGGAGTTCCTCGGCACCGAAGTCAACAACAAGACGCTCGGTATCGTCGGCCTCGGTCGGGTCGGCCAGGAGGTCGCAAAGCGGCTGAGCGCGCTCGGCATGGATCTCGTCGCCTACGACCCCTACATAAGTGAGGAGCGGGCCTCACAGCTCGGCGCCGAACTCGCCGAACTCGACGCCGTCCTCGAGACGGCCGACTTCCTCACGATCCACACGCCGCTGACACCGGAAACCGAGAACCTCATCGGCGAGGCCGAACTCGCCCAGCTGGAGGGCGGATACGTGATCAACTGCGCCCGCGGCGGGATCGTCGACGAGGCCGCGCTCGCGGAGGCGGTCGACGACGGGATCCTCGCCGGCGCCGCCCTCGACGTCTTCGCCGAGGAGCCGCTCTCCCCGAACAGCCCGCTGCTCGACGTCGACGACATCGTCGTCACGCCACACCTCGGTGCCTCGACCGAGGCCGCTCAGGAGAACGTCGCCACGAGTATCGCCGAGCAGGTGCTCGCGGCGTTCGCCGGCGAGCCGGTGACGAACGCGCTGAACGCGCCGTCGGTCGACGAGGCGGCGTTCCCCCGCATCGAGCCGTACATCGAACTCGCCGAAACCGCCGGCAAGATCGCGATTCAGCTCTTCGACGGCCGTATCGAGTTCGTCGATGTCACCTACGAGGGCGACATCGCCGAGGAGGAGATCGATCTGGTGACCGCCTCGGCACTGAAGGGGGTGTTCGAGCCGCTGGAATGGCAGGTCAACGCGGTCAACGCGCCGGGAATCGCCGACGAGCGCGGTATCGACGTCAGCGAAACCAAGCGCCGACAGGCCGAGGACTTCCAGTCGCTCGTCACCGTCACCGTCGGTGACGAGGACGAGTCGGTGTCGGTCTGTGGCACGCTGTTTGCCGACAACGACGCACGTATCGTTCGCATCGACGGCTACCGCGTCGACGCGATCCCCAGCGGGAAGATGATGGTCACGCGGAACACGGACGAACCCGGTGTCATCGGACTCATCGGGACGGTGATGGGCGAGTACGGGGTCAACATCGCGGGGATGTTCAACGCTCGCGAGGCCCACGGCGGCGAGGCGCTCACCGTCTACAACGTCGACCAGGAGGTTCCGGAAGCCGCCCGCGAGACGCTCGAATCCGACGAGCGGATCATCGAAACGCGCTACATCAGCCTCAACGGATAGCGGGGCCGCGCTTTTCTTTTCAATCGTGCAGGTGCGAGAGCACCGCGTCGGTGCCGTTCGCGACCGACTCCGGAGCGCTGCCCGCCGCCGCTGCCGCGTCGGGATCCTTCAGCAGATGGCCGGTCGTGAGGCAGACGACGTCCTCGTCGGCCCCGACGACGCCGCGCTCGCGTAGCGCTCGGAGTCCGGCGACCGACGCCGCCGAGGCCGGTTCGACGCCGATCCCCTCGCCGGCGAGGGCGCGCTGGGCGTCCGTGATCGCGGCGTCGCTCACCGAGACGGCGGTGCCGCCGGTCTGCCGAATGCCGGGGAGTGCCTTCGGCGCGTTGACCGGATTGCCGATCCGGATGGCGGTCGCGATCGTCTCGACGTCACTCCACCGTTCGGTGTTCTCGGCGCCCGTCTCGATCGCTTCGACCATCGGCGCGGCACCTTCCGCCTGTACGCCGGTGAGCTTCGGCACGTCGGAGTCGGCGAGCTCGCCGGCTGCGAGGAGTTCGCGGAAGCATTTGTACAGCGCTGCAGTGTTGCCGGCGTTACCGACCGGGAGGACGATCCGGTCGGGGAATCGTCCCTCGTCGTCGCGGAACTCCTCTAGGATCTCGAGGCCGATCGTCTTCTGTCCCTCCAACCGGAAGGGGTTCAGCGAGTTCAGGAGATACGCCTCGCCGCGGTCGGCGAGTTCCTGGACGATGTCGAGACAGTCGTCGAAGTTGCCGTCGACCTCGAGGATGCGAGCCCCGTGGAGGCTCGCCTGGGCGATCTTTCCGGCGGCGACCTTTCCGGCGGGGAGCAGAACGAGTGTCTCGAGTCCGGCCCGGGTGCCGTACGCCGCCAGCGCTGCAGAGGTGTTTCCCGTCGACGCGCACGCCAACCGATCGACGCCGAGTTCCTGTGCGACGCGGACGCCGACGGTCATCCCCCGATCCTTGAACGAGCCCGTCGGGTTCATCCCTTCGTGTTTGATCCGGAGGCTCCTGAGGTCGATCTCCTCGCGAAGCCGCGGTGCCTCGTGGAGCGGTGTCGCACCCTCCGGTAGGGAGACGCCCTCTTCGAACGGGAGCGCGGCCCGGTAGCGCCAGACGCCGCGCCCCGTGAACTCGTCGAACGTCGGATAGTGGTCGTAACGGGCTTCCAGCAGGCTACCGCACTCCGTACAGGTGTAGATGATCTCCTCGAAGGGCGCATGTTCGTGGCCGCAGTCGATACAGCGGAGCCAGACGCCGCCGTCGGCGACGTCCGGCGCTGTCGGCTCCTCGGGAAGCGAGAGATCGGTCATCGTCGGTGTATCGGCGTCATCGAGCAAAAAGGGGCCGATCCGGAGCAACGCCACTGGATCCGCCGTTTCGTTCGAGGCTACGTGGTCTGAGGTGTCGCCGAGAAGTCACCGAAGCAGGTCGAACGCCTCTACAGGAAACGCTCAGCCATTGAAATGACCTGCCGGTTACTGCGGCAAGCACGCAGGATCACGACGACATGTGATCCCGTCGTGCCGTTTGCGATCATGCTTACGTTCAAGACGTTCTGCGACTGGATTCGGAAGGAACTGGAGGATGAGTTAGAACGACGCTGGTACGTCGAGATGAGTGGTGTTGGGGGTCCGAAATATATGGCCCGGTGACGGCCGCGGTCAGCCCGCGGCCTGTTTTCGTGGAATCGTCAGCGACAGCTCTCTGCTAAATCTACTCGCAACGGGCTGGTCTCGTTCTGTTGGGGCTGTCGCTCATTTCTGGCGTCAGTTCTTTCAAAATAGTTGTCGGAATCTACTCCAAACCATACAGAACGTGACTATTTTGCGACGTTCAGACCACGTTGTACCGACTCGTTCCAGAAGTACCGAGATTAGCCTTTTGTAAGTGGTTGTTGTATCGCTGGTATGCAATTCGTTCGATACCGGCACGGCAGCGGTTCATCTCAGTGGGGATACAAAACCGACGATACGGTTTACGTGTTGGCCGATGTGCCTGGCGAGGAGTCGACACTGTCAGCGATTGCAAACCCAAGCTATCGGCAACGCGTCCGTCGGCTCGCGGCGACTGGCGAACTTTCGGCACTCGAGGCGTCGGCGATCACGATTCTCGCACCAGTTGGCCAGCCAGGGAAGTTGATTGCACTCGGGCTCAACTACCGCGATCACGCCGAAGAGCAGGATGCCGACATCCCGGAACGGCCGCTGCTCTTCGGGAAAGCGCCGACAAGCGTGACCCATCCCGATCGTCCGATCGTATATCCGGGTGCCATCGACCGTCTCGATTACGAGGTCGAACTCGGCATCGTGATCGGACGGACGGCACGAAGGGTCGACGCCGATGAAGCAACCGACTACGTCGCTGGCTACACTGTTCTCAACGACGTGAGCGCTCGTGACGCACAGTTCGAGGACAAACAATGGTTCCGGGGCAAAAGCTACGATACATTTGCGCCGATGGGACCGACCTTAGCGACGGGACCGGAGTTCGAACCGAACGATCGGGCGGTTCGGCTCCGGGTCAACGGCGAGACGAAACAGGAATCCAACACCGACCAGTTGATCTTCGGTCCAGGAGACGTGATCGAGTATACAAGCCGCGTGATGACGCTGCAGCCGGGTGACGTAATCTCGACGGGTACCCCTGGCGGTGTCGGGATCTTTCGGGATCCACCGGAACTACTGGAACCGGGCGACACTGTCGAGGCGGAAATCGAAGGAATCGGGACGCTTCGGAACTCGGTCGTCGACGAGTCGACACTGCAGTGAGAAACGGGACGATCGGAAGATTGCCGTAGGCTTTTGATATTTAGTCCCACCCTCCGAGTCCATGAGCGGTAGGATCGAAAGCTGATGGAGCAATCAGGAGAATCGACCGATCGACACGGAACGACCGACGGCGACGAGCGACTGGTTACCGGATATGGGGGCAGGCTGTTTCTACTCATCTCTATCGGCTGGTTCGGGGTGACGATCGGTCGACAGATCCTCCCACCGGTGCTCCCTGTCGTCATCTCCGATCTGGGTATTACGCCGTTTCAGGCTGGCGCGGCGCTGACTGTTCTGTGGGCGATGCGCGCGCTCAACAACTACCCCGGCGGACGACTCGCTGATCAACTTTCACGGAAAACCGTTCTCGTGGGGGCAATGATCGTGTTGACGCTCGGGTTCGCCCTGTTGAGTGCTGCGATCGTGTATCCGCTGTTCATTTTTGCTGTGGCTGTCATCGGCGTCGGTGCCGGACTCTACTCGGTTTCGATTCGTGCGGCGACGGCAGATCTCTACGTGGAAAAACGGGCACAGGCATTCGGCCTCCAGAACGCCATCAGTATGATCGGGAGTGCAAGCGCTGCGGGTGTGGCCGTTTTCATCTTGGCTATCGGGACCTGGCGAAGCGCGTTTCTTCCAACGGCATTTTTCTTCATTCTCATCGTCTTCCTGCTCCATCGGCGGATGCGTGAACCGTACGTTCTCGATACTGTCGACCTCGCCGTCACTGAGACTACCCAGCGAATCCTCGGAACCACTACCGTCAGGCGGGCACTGATTGCGTATGTGCTTTGGTTTTTCGCCTGGCAGGGAATGATCGGCTTCCTCCCGACGTTTCTCCAAGTGGAGAAAGAATTCTCTCCGGCACTGGCGAGTGCGGGGTTCGCCGCGGTATACGTGATCGGAATCGGCGTTGGGCCACTCTCGGGCGCTATCGGCGATCGATATACGAAACTCCCCGTCGTGATCGGATCGCTCCTGATATCGGCGCTCGGTTTGGCTAGTTTGCTGGTGTCGGATTCACTGGTTGTAATCGCGGCTGCCATTTTCACCGTCGCTGTCGGGTTCATCAGCTTCCCACCGGCCATGCAGGCGTATTTGATGGATACGTTTGACGACGCGAGCATGGGCGGTGACCTGGGCGCGGTAAAAACAACCTACGGTGTCGTCGGGAGCCTCGGCCCAACTTACGTTGGGTTGGTTGCCGTCCAGTGGAACTACTCGATTGCCTTTGGTGGGATTGTTGTCTGCTTGCTTGCCGGACTCCTCGTTGTCATCAGTAGCTGGCACAGTTGAAATTTCAGCCAGTTTAGTTCCGGAATAGAGACGTTGTTCCTGACGAAGCTCATCGATCGACCGACAGTGGACATCGCCCCGTGCCGTCGATTAGGAGAAATCCAAAATGAGTTTCTCGATCTCGGCGGCGCCGCCGTCAGTGACGCTTGCTCCGTGGCTGACGAGTACGGCGTCGAAGTCGTACTCGGTTACGTTTGAGACGCTCTCGCGAGTTTGTTCGTCATCGACGTTCGACCCCGACACGGCAAAGCTTCCACTCCAGTCGCTCTCGACAGCGAATCGGGAGTCGACACCCAGGACCGTATCCCCTGCGATCAGGACATCCTCGTAGAGATATGCCATGTTATCGGGCGTATGCCCCGGAGCCGGGATCGTTTCGATTCCCCAGTAGGTTTTTCGCGCTTCGAGCTGATGGTCGACGTCAATTCCGGCTTCTTCAAGAAATTCAGCGTCGCCGGCAGGAACTGCTACTTCGAGGTCATCGATTGCGTCACGTAGAGCCGGAACGCCGCCGTAGTGATCGAGGTCTCCGTGTTCGACGATCACGATGCCGACATCGTGGTCGGATGCAATCGTCGTGACCTCGTCGGCCGACTGCTCGACTCCGGTACCGATAAGCACCGATGCCTCGTCGGTTTCGACCACGTGTATCCACAGGGGTTCGTCGTATCCCCATTCTACGCCGTAACTATAAATATCTGAATGGTTTTCCATGGTTTTGGTGGCCTGTCTAAACCATTCGTGGAACTCCACTGTGAATATTTCCCCAACGTGGACGTTGCATAGCGTGATTTCAATTCTCGTCCACCCAGCACTGCTTGCAACTGTTCTGGCGGATCAAGTCCACGCCGCTGTCAAGTGGCGAACACCGTCGTGATTGTTTCATGAATCCGGACGTCCTCGTCTGATCTGTGGCTGCGGAAAATCTTCCTCATCACCACCTGTTCGCGCAGAGCGGGCTCTGGGCGATTGTTCGTCTAGTCTACCTCTGGCGCTGTCACGAACGTCAACCAGTGCCCTAACCACCTGGTCTGGGGGCAGTCAGGATGTTCAGCGATAATCTCGTTTCCACAGGAACACTCGTGCTGACCGAGCTTGTACTTGACAACGGTTGTTGGAATCGGGAGCGGAATGTCGATGACGATCTGGAAAACGTAGTCGCCCGGATCGGTGAGAACGTGATCACAGTTGGGACAGTAGCCTCTTCGTCAACGTGGAGGGTTTCCTCCGGCTCTGACGGTGTTCTGGTCGTTCCTTCGTGGCCTTCATCGCGTCCAGGCGAAGAGTCGCTGGCGGCGTCGTCGCCGCCAGCTGGCTCTTCTTGATCACTGTTGCTGTCTTCGCCGTCACCGCCTGAGGAGTTGTTTCTTCCTGACCTACCAGCACCGCCCCGTTTGCTGGATGACGTATGCGCGTTTTTGTACCGCTTGAGTTCTGATTCAAGCTCTTCGATCCGCTTCTGTTGTGCAGCAAGTTGCTGGCGAAGCCACTGATTCTCGGCACGGAATGGTATGACTTCCTGACGAAGAGGAGTCTTGCTGTCGGTACGGATCGCCGAATCTATCGATTTCGGCGATCCATCGGCCCCGAGCGACACGCTTGGTTCGACCCGTGTGCGCCAGCAATGAGTTAGCTACGAATTCCTGCAAGTCGCTATCCAACTTCGAGGTGCTTTACGTGTGGTATGACAATTCTTATCAAGGTCGGATGCCAACGTACGTCTGTCGGGCGATTTAGCCCCGGATTACCAATGGCGTCGACACAGGACGACCCCGAACGCAGTGCCGTACCGGCCCGAACAGACCGGTGTGTGGAGATCGAACTCGAGGACGGCGGAGTCGTCCTGTATGACGCTGACGTTCACACCGCGTGGATTCAGTCGGACGCGGCGATTCCGCTCGCGGAGGCCGTTTAGTTCGGAAACTCGTCGATCCGCTCGTGGACGTACGCCGCCCACTCGTCGAGCGTCTCGTGCATCAGTTCGCGGGCCTCTTCGGGTGACGTCGCACGATACTGATACACGTGGCCGCCGCCGTCGAGCAACCGCCGTCGTCGCGTCGCGAGACCCTTCTCGAGGAGCGTCGAGAGTCCGCGGTTGACGTTGCTTCGGTCGCGGTCGACTACCTCGGCGAGCTCGGCGACGGTCGTATCCGGCGCGTCCAGTAGCTCGAGGTAGAGATCCGCCTCGTGCCGCTGGATGCCGAACACGCAACGCAGCACTTCCTCGAACCCCGGTTCTGAGTCGAGCATCAGGTCACGGAACCGTGCGGGATCCGGGTCGGCTTCCATACCGCCAGATCGAACGGAGCGGCGATAAATCCCCGCCCTCGAGGAGCGATCGTGATAAAAAACGTTAGTGTGGTAGTGTATCACTTACGCACTCACGGGGTAGCTGTTTTGACCACCTCGGCGACCAGTAGCCCGCATGTCGTCGGAAACTGCCACCTCAACGAACGTAGAGACCGAATCGTCTCCCGGAAACTGGAAGGCCGGCGTCGTCGGCGGCCTCGCCGGCGGTCTCGTCTTCGGCGCGATGATGTCGATGATGATGCCGATGATCATGGAGATGGCCATTCCCGTCATGTACGGGATCGAAGGGCCGGCCGGTGCCGTCGGCTGGAGTATTCACATGGTCCACGCCGCGATCCTGGGCGTCGTCTTCGCTGCAATCGTCGGCTTCGGCGGGCTCGCGGGAGCGTCCGCACAGAAACTGGTCGGTGTCGGTATCGGCTACGGGCTCGTCGTGTGGATCGTCCTCGCGACGTTCGTGATGCCCGCGTGGGTCGGCGCGATGAGTCCGGAAATGACCCCTCCAGTTCCCGACGTCAACCCGATGAGTGCTATCGGATACGCCGTCTACGGGGCGATCCTCGGCGCGGTCTACTACGCGCTCGAGGGAATCTAGAGCAGGTAGGTGAGCAGTCCTTTTTGAGCGTGCAGCCTGTTTTCGGCCTGATCCCAGACGATCGCCCGGTCGCTCTCCAGGACGGCGTCCGTGATCTCCTCGCCGCGGTGGGCGGGCAGACAGTGCATCACGAGCTGATCGTCGAGCAGCGTCTCGTTGAGCTGGAAGCCGGCGTTCGAGAACGCGCTCAGCTTCTCGGCGCGCTCGGACTCCTCGCCCATGCTCACCCAGACGTCGGTGTAGACGACGTCGGCGCCGTCGACAGCCGTCTCCGGGTCCGTCGTCGTCTCCGGTGCCGTTCCGAGTTCTGCCGCCCGATCGAGCACCGCGTCGCTGACGCCGTACCCCTCGGGGGTCGCGACCGTCAGCTCTAGTCCGACGAGTGCCGCCCCGAGTACGAACGACTGACAGACGTTGTTGCCGTCGCCGACCCACGCGACCTCGGCGTCGAAGCCGCCGAACCGCTCGCGAATCGTCAGTAGATCCGCGAGCGTCTGACACGGGTGGGCGTCGTCGGTCAACCCGTTGATGACGGGAACCGTCGCGTACTCGCCGAGTTCGACCACGTCCTCGTGGTCGAAGACGCGAGCCATAATCACGTCGACGTATCGTGAGAGCGCCCTCGCGGTGTCTTTCACGGGCTCGCCGTGGCCCAGATGGATGTCGTCGGGGCCGAGAAAGACGGCGTGGCCGCCGAGCTGGGTCATCCCGGTCTCGAAGGAGACGCGGGTTCGCGTCGAGGGCTTCTCGAAGATCATGCCCAGGCTCCGTCCGTCCAACCCGTCGCTCGTCTTTCCTCGGGCGTGCTGTTCCTTGAGATTCGTCGCCTGCGTCAGCAGCTCCTCCAGCTGTCGGTGGGTTACGTCGTCGATGTTCAGGAAGTTCATTGTAGCTCCTCCGCGACGCGCTCCAGCACCGCGACGGCGCGATCGAGCTCGCGGAGCTCGATGTGCTCGTTCGGCGCGTGATCCAGATCCGAATCGCCCGGGCCGTACGTCGCCATCGGGCAGTCCCAGGCGTCGGCGTAGATGTTCATGTCGGCCGTGCCGGTCTTCCGAAGCAATCTCGGCGTCCCGCCCGCTCCGCGGATCGCGACCCGGAACGCGCGGGCGACCGGCGTTCGCGGGCTCTGCATCGTCGGCTCGACGGCGTCGTACCAGTTCACCGTCCCCGCCCGAAGCTCGGCGTCGGCGATCTCGCGGACCTCGTCGGCGGCGTATCGCGGCGGGACGCGCAGTTGAACCTCCATCGTCGCTTCGACCGCCAACCCGTCCTCGGACGTTCCGCCCTCCACGGCGACCGGTTTCGGCGTGACGCGCTCGAAGACGGGGTCGTAGTCGTCGGTGTCGAACCGCTCCTCGACGGCCGACCACCACGCGATGGCGTCCTGAATCGCGTTGTTCTCCGGTCGGGAGGTGTGGCCCGATTCGGAGGTCGCGACGTAGGTCCCCTGCAGGATTCCTCGGTACCCGAGGGTGATCCCGTCCCACCCGGACGGTTCGCCGTTGACGACGGCCTCGGGCGCCGATCGATCCTCGACGAGGTGGCGGGCGCCCCGGGAGCCGGACTCCTCGCCGACGACGCCGACGAAGGAGACGCCGCTCCGAACGGCCGCGACCGCCATCGCCGCGAGCGGTCCCTTCGCGTCGACGGAGCCGCGACCCCACAGCTCCGGTCCGTTTTCGCCCGTCTCGATCCGAACCGGGATCTCGCCGGGCACCGTGTCGACGTGTGAGGTGTACAGTACCGACTCGTCGGCGGGTGCTCGAACGTTACCGACGTCGTCGATCCGGACCTCTCGCCCGCGTTCCTCGAAGAACGCCGCGAGCGCCTCGGCGCATCGGGACTCCTCGGGCGTCGGCGACGGGATCGAGACGAGTTCCTCGAGTAGCGACCGCGCCTCGTCGTCGGCCCCGATCGCCTCGGCGTCGCTCATCCGATCACGGCCTCCAGTGCGTCGAGGACGTCGTCGGCGTGCTCGTGAGTGACTGTCAGCGGCGGCAGGAGACGCAGCACCGTTCGTCCGGCGGGGAGCGCCAGGACGCCGTGCTGAAGCGCTAGCTCGGGAAGCAGCGCGTTCGCTCCGCGCTTTACCTCGATGCCGACCATCAGCCCGTTGCCGCGAACGTCCCGAACCTCCTCGCCGAGCAACTCGTCGACTCCCTCGTGGAGATACGCGCCGACGTCGGTCGCGTTCTCGGCGAGTTTCTCCGACTCGATGACGTCCAGCGTCGCGTTGGCGGCCGCAGAGACGACCGGGCCGCCGGAGAACGTCGAGCCGTGGTTGCCGGCGTCCTCGGCGATCCACTCTCTGACGAGCGTCGCGCCGATCGGCAGCCCGCTCGCGAGCCCCTTGGCGGTCGTCACGACGTCCGGAACGACGTCGTGGTCCTCGACGGCCCACGTCGTCCCGGTGCGACCGAGTCCGGTCTGGATCTCGTCGGCGATCATGGCAGCGCCCGCCTCCTCGGTGATCTCCCGAACCGAACGGAGATACTCCGTCGAGGCCGGATTGATCCCGCCCTCCCCCTGCAGCGGTTCGAGGATGACTGCGGCCGTCTCCTCGTCGACGGCTTCCGCGAGGGGTTCGCGCTCGCCGTACGGGACGAACTCGAACTCGGCCGGAAGCGGTCCGAACCCGTCCTTGTACTCGTTCTTCCACGTCGCAGCGAGTGATCCCATCGTGCGTCCGTGGAACGCCTGCATCGTCGCGACGATTTTCGAGCGGCCGGTCGCGTGTCGGGCGAACTTCAGTGCGGCTTCGTTCGCCTCCGTTCCGGAGTTACAGAGCCACACCTTCTCGACGTCCCCCGGTGCGATCTCGGCGAGCCGGTCGTAGAGTCGCGTTCGCTCTGCGTGCGGATACGACGCCTGCACGTAGAACAGCTCCTCGAGCTGGTCGGTCGCGGCGTCGACCACCGTCGGATGGCAGTGGCCGACCGGCGTGCAGGCGTAGCTGGCGCCGAAGTCGAGGTAGTCGTTTCCGTTCGTGTCGTAGAGATAAACTCCCTCGCCACGTTCGATGCCGATCGGTTTCTCGGAGAAGACGAAGCTGCTCATTGTTTCAGTGCGCTCGGAAGGACGTGGGTTCCGCCGCCGGCGAGCGCCGACCGGATCGGTCGGTCCGCGTTGGCGCCGGCGACGACGACCTCGTTCGCGCCGCCCTCGAGGGCTTCGGTCGCGGCCATCACCTTCCGCGCCATGAACCCTTCGGCGGCCGTTTTCAGTTCCTCGTATCCGTCGAACGTCTCGACGCGTTCGATCAGCGTCGACGGGTCGTCGGGGTCCCGGTAGACGCCGTCGACGTCAGTCAGCGAGACGAGCGTCCCGCCGAGCGCTGCCGCGACGGCCGCCGACGCCCGGTCGGCGTCGGTGTTGACCGCGACCCCGTCGTCCGCCAACATCGGCGGCGACGCGACCGGCGTGTACCCGTCGGCGAGAAGTGCCTCGAGCAACTCGGCGTTGACCGACTCGATCGTCCCGGAGTGGTCGCCGCGTCTGATCTTCTTCTTGCCGTCCTCGACGATCCGGACGGCCGACTTGCGCGCCCCCGTCAGAAGCGCGCCGTCGACCCCCGAGAGGCCGACGGCGTCGACGCCCTGGTTCTGCAGGCCGGTGACGAGGTCGGTGTTGACGAGCCCGGCCATCGCCATCTTGAAGACGTCCATCGTCTCGGCGTCGGTAAAGCGGCCGACGACGCCGGACGGCGTCTCGACGTATTCCGGTTCGATCCCCATCCGCTCGAGCGCGTCGTCGACGGCGGTCGAGCCGCCGTGGACGACCGCGACGTCCTCGCCCTCCTCGCGGAGTGCGGCGACGTCGGCGAGGGCCCCTTCCGGTTCGACGGCGCGAGCGCCGCCGATCTTGACGACCACCGTCATGGGGCACCAACGGGGTGAAGCCCCGTGAACTCGAGCCCGGCCCGTTCGTCGATCCCCAACGCGATGTTCGCGGCGTGGACCGCCTGTCCGGCCGATCCCTTCATCATGTTGTCGATCGCCGAGAAGACGACGATTCGCTCGTTCGTCGGGTCGAGTTCGAAGCCGACCTCGGCGAAGTTGGAGGCGGCGACAGATTTCGGTTCGGGGTAGCGGTAGACGCCGGAGCCGCCGGCGACGAGCCGAACGAACGGTTCTTCCTCGTAGCTGCCGCGGTAGGCCTTCCAGAGGTCGCTCTTCGAGACCGGTGGCTCGGGGTAGACGTGACAGGTCGCCGCGGCACCGCGAGTCATGTCGACCGCGTGGGCCGTGAAGGAGACCGACAGCCCGAGATACTCCTCGATCTCGGCCTCGTGACGGTGCCCGGTCGGCGCGTACGGTCGAACGACACCGGAGCGCTCCGGGTGCGAGGAAGCCGCCCCGCCGCCGGCGCCGCCCTCCGAGGAGCCGACCTTCACGTCGACGACGACCCGCTCGTCGCCGTGCAGGATCTCGGCGTCGAACAGCGGCTTCAGTCCGAGTATCGCCGCCGTGGCGTTACAGCCGCCGGAGGCGATCAGCTTCGCGCCGGGGAGGTTCTCGCGGTTGAGTTCCGGCAGCGCGTATTCGGCCGTCTCGAGTAGTTCCGGCCGCGCGTGGCCGTCGTACCACTCGTCGTACTGTGCCTCCGTCGGAAGCCTGAAGTCCGCACTCAGATCGACGACGGTGTCTGCCACCTCCCTGAACGCGTCGATCCGCTCCATCGAGACGCCGTGGGGCGTACACGCGAAGAGCACGTCGACGCTCTCGAGGTCGTCGGGGTTCGAGAACCGAAGCTCCGTGCCGCGGAGGTTCGGATGGATCGATCCGATCGTCTTGTTCGCCTGGCTCCGGCTCGTCGCCTGGACGACGTCGAACTCGGGGTGGCCTTCGAGCAGTCGCAGCAGCTCACCGCCCGTGAAGCCGGTGCCGCCGACGACGCTCGCGGCGTAGCTCACGCCGTTACCTCCACCGCGCTCCGCGCCTCCAGCCAGTCGACGACTGCGGCGGGGACGTCGACGTCGCTGACCTCGTTGAGCGCCTTGAACTCGACGGTGTGGTTCACCTCGTGAACGGTGTACTCCCCGGAGTTCGGTCCGCCGACCTCCATGAGGTCGATCCCGAGCAGTCCCCCGCCGACGGCCTCGGATGCGCGCTCGACGAGATCGAGCATCGCGGGCGTCACGTCGATCTCCTCGGTCGTGGCACCCTTGGCGGCGTTCGTCAACCAGTGATCGGACGAGCGGGCCATCGCCGCGACCGGCTCGCCGTCGGTAGCGACGACGCGTATGTCGCGACCGGGCTTGTCGACGAACTCCTGAATGTAGAACACCTTGTGTTCGTAGTGCCCCAGCGTCTCCTTGTGCTCGAGGATCGCCTCGGCGGCGTCCCTGGAGTCGATCTTCGCCATCAGCCGCCCCCACGAACCGACGACCGGCTTCAGAACGCACGGGTAGCCGAACGACTCGATCGCTCCGAGCGCCGACTCCTTCGTGAACGCGACCTTCGTCCGGGGGGTGGGGATGTCGGCGTCAGCCAACACGAGGCTGTTCCGTGCCTTGTCGGCGCAGATCGCGGCCGTCTCCGGATCGTTGATCACCGGGACGTCGTAGCTGTCGACGAACCGGGTCACGTACCGCGATCGGCTGGTCGCCAGACACCGATCGAGCACGATGTCGACGCCGTCGAACGACGCCGGCGGTTCGTGGATGTCGAACTGCTCCTTGCGGACGTCGATCTTCGTCACGTCGTGGCCGCGCTCGCGGAGTTCGCTGAGTAGCAGCTTCTCGTCGCGGCGGATCCGCGAGTAGAGCACGCCGACGTTCATCGGTGGCCTCCCGCGACGGCGTTTTCGCGGTTCACTGCGCCGACGGACATCGCCTTATTCCCCCCAGTCCTCTTCCAGCTCGGGCGCCGTCTCCAGCTCGACGGGGTCGTCGTTGACGACCTCGAGCTCGGCGCCACAGGTTGCACAGTCGACTATCTCTCCGGTTTCGACGTCGTCGTGTAGGTCCAGTTCGGCCCCACACTCGGGACATTCTGCCATTGTACTCAGTATTCGGTCCCTGACTCACTTAAACCCTTCGAACATATCAGACAGGTTATCTAACCGTAGTGTGGACTATATGGGGTTAGAAAGGAGAATATCGAGGGTTACGAACTTACTATATCAGATATCTATTATTTTGTCTCCCGGAGGGAGACGGGTACCGTCCGGTTCGATCAGACACGATCAGCCACCTCCGTCTCGAGGGCCGCTTGCGCCTCCTCGAGCGACGAGCGGCGTTCGGCGAGGTCGTTGGCGTCGTCGGCGATCCCGTCGACGACGCCAACGAGCGAGTCGCGGACGACGTCGGGGGCCGGGCCGCCGGCCGACCGACGCGACGCGACGCTCTCTGCGGGATCCAGCGCCGCGACGATCTCCTCGCGGTCGACGATCGAGGTCAGCGATCTCCCCAGCGTCTCCGCTGCGGCCTCCTCGAGCGTTTCGACGTCGACCGACCCGTCGGCGCGCTCGGCGGCCAGTGCCACCGTCTCGTGGGCCGTCCGGAACGGAAGCCCGTGCATGGCCAACAGATCCGCGACGCCGGTCGCCGTCGAGAAGCCGTCGCCGGCCGCCTCGGTCAGGGCGTCGCGGTTCCACTCGGCCGTCGTGGCAGCCCCGGCGGCGACGTCCGTCGCTTCCCGGACCGCATCGATCGCCTCGAACGCGTGGGCGTGCGCCCGCTGGAGATCCCTGTTGTACGCCCGCGGCAGTCCCTTCAGGACGGTCAGCAGGCCGTTCAGTCCGGCCGTCGCGTCACCCGCCGTTCCTCGAACCAATTCGAGGCTGTCGGGGTTTTTCTTCTGAGGCATGATCGACGAGGTCGACGAGTAGTCGTCGGCGAGATCGACGTACCCCTTGTTCGCGAAGAGTATCAGGTCCTCGGCGATTCCCGACAGCGTCGTCGCGAGTCCGGCGATCGCCGCGGTCGTCTCGACGAGGAAGTCCCGCGCCGAGGAGGCGTCCATCGAGTTCTCGACGATCCCGTCGAAGCCGAGCAGTTCGGCGGTCCGTTCGCGGTCGATGTCGAACGGCGTCCCGGCGAAGGCAGCCCCGCCCAGCGGCGAGCGGTTGAGTCGGTCGTATGCGTCGAGTAACCGCTCGGTGTCGCGAGCCAGCGCCGACTCGTACGACAGGAGGTAATGCGCCACCGTCGTCGGCTGAGCCGGTTGAAGGTGGGTATATCCCGGCATCACGGTTTCCGTGTGCGGGTCTGCAGCCTCCGTGAGTGCCTCGCGTGCGGCGATCACGGCTTCGACGGTCGAGAGGACGTCCTCCCGGAGCCGGTAGCGGAGACAGGTCGCCACCTCGTCGTTCCGCGAACGGGCGGTGTGCATCTTCCCGCCGCGCTGGCCGACCGCCTCGATGACTGCGGTCTCGATCGCCGCGTGGACGTCCTCCCCATCGGGGAGTTCGCCGTGTCCCGCCGCCTCGACGTCGCGTAGCGCTGCGAGGATCGCGGCCGCGTCCTCACCGTCGATGATCCCCTGCTCGTCGAGCATCACGACGTGGGCCCGATCGACCGCGAGGTCGGCAGCGAAGATGCGACGGTCGGCCGCGAGGCTCGACAGGAACTCGCGGGCGGGGCCGCCGCTGAACCGCTCGCGGCGGACGACGTCGGACGCGTTCGTCGACTCCTCGTCGCTCATCCGTTCACTCCTTGCCGTGCTCTATAGCGCGGTTCGCCAGCCGTTCCTGGAAACCGTGGTATTTCGCGACGCCGGTCGCGTCGTTCTGCTCGATGCCGCCGAGGACGTCCTCGGTGTTGAACGAGGCCGCCTCCGCGGAGTAGACGGCGTACGGCGACTCGCGACCGACCGCGCGCGCCTGACCGCCCTCCAGACGGATCGTCACGGTTCCGGTGACGCGCTCCTGAGTCTTCGCGATGAATCCCTCGAGGGCACCGACGAGCGGCGCGTCGACGAGTCCCTGATACCCTTTCTCGGACCACTCGTGGTCGACCTGCTTTTTGAAGCTCCGCTCTTCTTTGGTGAGGACGAGCGACTCCAGCGCCTCGTGGGCCGACAGCAGCACCGTCGCGGCCGGATGCTCGTAGTTCTCGCGAACCTTCAGTCCGAGCATGCGGTCCTCCATGATGTCGGAGCGACCGACGCCGTAGTCGCCGGCGATATCGTTGAGCGTCTCGATCAGCTCGACCGGCTCGTAGGTTTCGCCGTCCAGCGCGACCGGGTATCCCTCCTCGAACGACAGTTCGAGTTCGCGCGTTTCGCCCGTCGGCGCAGTCGTCCACATGTAGATGTCCTCCGGCGGGACGTAGCCGGGCTCTTCGAGCTCCGATCCCTCGATCGAGCGGCTCCAGAGGTTCGTGTCGATGCTGTATTTCCCCTCGTCGCCGCCCTCGACGGGCAGTTCGCGCTCTGCGGCGTACTCCTGTTCCCACTTGCGGGTGAGCCCCAGCTCGCGAACCGGTGCGATGACCTCCATGTCGCTGTCGCGCCAGACCGCTTCGAACCGGAGCTGGTCGTTGCCCTTCCCGGTACAGCCGTGAGCGAGACCGCTACAGCCCTGCTCCTCGGCGACCTCGAGGATCGCGGTGGCGATCACCGGCCGTGCCAGGGCGGTTCCGAGCGGATAGCCCTGATACGACGCGTTCGCG
Organism: Haloarculaceae archaeon; assembly: GCA_007122455.1. Lineage (GTDB taxonomy): Archaea > Halobacteriota > Halobacteria > Halobacteriales > Haloarculaceae > Natronomonas. The sequence continues at coordinate 57,262 of SKTU01000006.1, forward strand.
CGAACGGCGTCGAAACAGAGCGCGGCGAACTCCTCGGTCGCGTCGACGACGTAATGTTCGAGATCGAGCGCTTCAGCGGTCTCCTCGGCTTCGGCGAACTCGTAGTCGGGCTGGCCGACGTCGACGGTGACGCCGACGACCTCGTCGTAGCCGTATTCCTCTTCGAGCAGCGGGACGCAGACTGTCGTGTCGAGCCCGCCGGAGAAGGCGAGTGCGACGCGTTTGGTATCTGTCATTGTATGTGTTGATGTGGTATGGCGACCGCCAGCCGGACGGCCATCGTTGGAACCTGTGCGAACGCGACTGTGGTGTTGGTACTATTCGGGCCTAACGGCCCGGTCGTCGCGGTCGAGCGAGAAGAGTGGACGCACCGCTGGAACCGATCGTCCCGAAGCGGCGGTGCGTCGTCATGTACTGAATGGTATCTACAGCCCCGTATTAAACGTTTGTGTGTCTGTCGCGCCGTGGTACGGTGTTTCGTGACGCTGTGAGCCGCCCCGACCGCACGCCGTCGTGCGGCCGTAGTCCTTTTGCGCCTCGGATTCGAGACGCGGACATGGACATCCCAACGCGTGCCAAAATGGACGTCGAGGACCTCCTGAAGCTGGTGCTCGTTCTGGTGATCGTCTGGATCGCCGTCCAGATCGCCCTCGACATCCTCGAGTTCGCCTTCAGTGCCCTCGGGTCCGTTCTCGGATTGCTTATCGTCGTCCTCATAATCGCGTACCTGCTCGACTACATATAGTGTACAGTCTGAACGTCCCCGTCCCGCCAGCGGTTTCGAAACTCGCCCGCGGCCTCGCCGCCGAGACGTTCGGTTCGTCCGTTCGAGACCGACACACGCTCGTTGTCAAGCGCCTCGGCGAGAAGTCGCCGGAACGGCTCGCTCCGGAGGTTCGAGACGTCGTCGCCGGCACCGCCCCCTTTCAGCTCCGAATCGACGGTATCGGTTCGTTCGCGGAGCCGACGACCGGGCGCAGCCCCGTCGTCTACCTCCGCGTCGACTCCCCGGCGCTGGAGGCGCTCCACCGACGACTCTGTGACCGATTCGGTGCGATCGACGGTCTGGAGGGTGACGAATACGTCCCGCACGTCACGATCGCCCGCGGTGGCAACGCCGATCGGCTGATCGGCCGCGACGTCACGACCGAATGGACCGTCGACTGGCTCGTTCTCTGGACCGGCCGGTACGACGAACCCGTCGAGCGGATCTCGCTACCTGCCTAAGGTTTCGGTGGGGATCCGTCGAACGCGTCCATGTCGGCGAAGAAGTTGAGCAGTGCGAACTTCAGCTTCCCCGGTTCGACGTCGATGTGTTCGCTTCGCTCCTCCGGCGGGAACGACGGGTAGACGCTGTACTCTCCGAGTTCGACGCGGTTCGACTGCGTGTAGCGCTCGTCGACGAGCACCCTCGCGCCGAAATCCGACGGGGATCGAACGACCCGACCGAGCGCCTGTCTCGTCTTTCGGATCGTCGGGATCTCGACGGCGTAGCGCCACCCCTCGTCCGCCCCGTTTCCGAACGCCTCGCCGTAGGCGCGCTGGACCGCCTCCATTCGGTCGTCGAGGTGCGGGTACGGAACGCCGACGACCACCACCGAGCGGGCGGCGTCGTCGTCGAAGCTGACGCCCTCGGCGAGGGTCCCCCAGAGGGAGGTAAACAGCACCGCGCCGTCGTCGGCGATGAACTCCCGCTTGAGCTCCTCGGCGGCGACGCCGGGCTCGTCGAGATACGGCGTCGCGTCGCCACCGAAGCGGTGGTAGTACCGCTCGGCTTCGGCGTAGCTGGGGAAAAACGCCAGCGTGTTCCCCGGCGTGAACCGGACCGCGTCCTCGATGACGCCGCCAACCGTCTCTTGAACGCCCGGATCGCCCCGTTGGCTCGCGAACAGCGCAGGGACGTCGACCGCGTACGTCCGGCGGCGGTCCTCGGGGAACTGTTGACCGTAGGTCATCGTCACCGGCTCCTCGAGACCGAGGACGTCCTCGGCGACGTCGAACGGCCGAAGCGTCGCACTCATCAGCACCGTGCCGTGCAGCTCTTCGAACAGCGGTGCGGTCACCTCCCGCGGTAGGCAGGTGTAGAGCTCGGCGCGACCGGCGATTCCCGTCTCGGTTCGCCTCACGCCGACGACCGGGTAGCGGCCGAGGTCGCTGCCGACGTCCATCCAGTGTTCGAGGAACGACGCCGCCGACAGCGTTGGACACTCCTTGCGCGTGGTCGTCTCGCCGTCCTTGTAGGCCTGTTCGTACCGTCGATCCAGCTCCTCCCCGAGTTCGATGGCCGTTTCGATGTCGACGTCGTACCCCTGGCCGGTGTAGTTGTGGAGAAACGCGACCGTGAGATCGTCACGGCCGTCGTCGTTGTCGATCGACACGTCCGTCCACTCGTCGTCGAGGTCGTCCCGGTCGCCGAAGCCGAGTCCGTCCTCGTAGCTGTCGACGAGCGCGTCCCGGAACGCTTCGATCGCGTTGGCGGCCGGCTCGGCGCGGGCGTCCTCACACTCCGAAAGCTCCTCGAGCGCCGCCTCGAGCGTTCGCTCGGCGAGCGTTCGCGTCGCGTGATCCCGCGCGGCGTCCGCGACGTTGTGGGCCTCGTCGAAGACGACGATGACGTCCTCCGGGTCCCGACCCATCCACCGGAAGAACTGCTCTCGGATCATCGGATCCAGCAGGTGGTGGTAGTTACAGACGACGAGGTCGATCCCCTCCATTCCCTGCTTCAACAGTTCGTAGCCACAGAGCCCCGCCTGCTCGGCGTAGTCGTATATCTCCTCCGGGGTTCGGACGTCGTCGTAGAGCCAGCCGTAGAACTCGTCGGTGTTCGTCGTGAGGTTCCGGTAGTAGCGGTCACAGACGTTCCGTTCCTCCCGGAGCGCCTCGGCGCTGGCGTTCAGCTCCTCCAGCTCCGAGACGACGTCCCCTCGCGCGGCCGTCGCGTCGTCGTTGCCTTCCCTCGCGGCGTCTAGAAGCTCCGATTCGCGCTCGGACAGCTCGGCGATCTCCGTCTCGACGTCGACGAGTTCGCGGGCGGTGTCCCGAAGCGCCTGGCACTCCTCGTAGCCGACGTCGATGTGGCACATCGATCCCTTCCCCCGAAAGACGACCGCACGGATCGGTTCGTTTCGCGCGATCGCCTTCGCCTCCTCGATGAACTGGCGGGTCTGCTGGTGGACGCTCGTCGTGATGACGACGGTCTTGCCCGCGGCCCGCCCGTACTCGAGCGCCGGCACGAGCGCGGCGAGCGTCTTTCCCGTTCCGCAGGCGCCCTCGAAGAGGACGTCCCGTTCCTCGACGAGCGCCTCGCGAATCCGCGCCATCGCCTCCGCCTGGTTGTCGTAGGGCTCGGCGTAGGGGAAGAATCGCGACGGGCCGTCAGAGGTCGACACGGGGGTGGTTTGGTCGCTCCCGGATAAAAGGGTTGGCCGACCGGAGCGAAAGTTATCGCTGGCGGCGCTATCGATCGTTGGCGCGTGCGTCGAACTGAGTGAGTTGGAGAGCCGCCGCGATCAGGCCATCGCGTTCAGCATCAGTACGAAGACGCCGAGGAGGACCCCGAACGCCATCACCGTGCGGGGGTCCATCGTGGGCGCGTTTCGGTCCTCGGCGTCGAAGTATCGGACGAGTCCGGCACTGGACATCAGCCCGCCGGAGTTCTGGCCACTGCTCATACTCGCTACTCCGCGCCCGGACGCCTAAGCCTTTCGGCATCCGGTTCGGCGACGGGGGCGTCCGACAGGACAATCCTTATGCGCACGGCTGGGAAACGTTGGAGTAGTCATGCCGGTTACCCTGAAAGACTTCTATGCGGATTGGTGCGGCCCGTGTAAGACGCAGGACCCGATCCTCGACGAGCTCGCGGAGGACTATCCGGGCGTCGAGTTCGAGAAGGTCAACGTCGACGAGGAGCAGGACGTCGCCAACGAGTATCAGGTCCGATCGCTTCCCACGCTCATCGTCGAGAACGACGACGGGATCGTCGAGCGGTTCGTCGGCGTCACCCAGCGCGACGACCTCGAGAGCGCACTCGCCAGCGCCGGCGCCTGAGCGGGGCGGCTCCAGTTGTTCACGTCAGTAGCGCCCCTCGAGCCACGCCGCCACGTCGGCGATCTCTCCGGGTGTCGTCCCGTGACCGACGTCGTACCGCTCGAAGCGAACGTCGGCGCCGGCCTCCGTTAGCAGCTCGGTAGCGCGTTCGGCGCGCTGTGGCGGGATCACCCGATCGCGGCTGCCACAGCCGACGAACACCGGTTTACCGCTCGCCGCGTCGGCCTGCGACTCGTGGGTGGCGGCCAGATAGCCGTTGAGCGCGACGACCCACCGGTAGGCGTCGGGCCGCTCAAGCAGCGCCGAGAGGTTCGTGATCGCGCCCTGGCTGAAGCCGAGCAGGCCGACGCGGTCGGGATCCAGGTCGTACCGCTCGACCGCGGCGGCGACGAACTCGTGGAGGCGATCGAGGCTCCGACGGAACTGCTCGTCGTGGGGCTGGCTGGCGTGGATCCCTCCCGCCGACAGGTCCAGTTCGTACCACGTGTAGCTGTTCGGCGCACCCATCGGATCCGGCGCACGCACACTGAGAACGTGCAGCTCCTCGGGAAGGCGTGCGCCGATCGGTAGCAGATCCCTCTCGTTCGTTCCACGACCGTGAATCAGTACGACTGCGGGCGCGTTCGACTCGACGGTTCCCGGGCGACTGACGTGGACGAGAGGAAGCGATTCGCTCATGAACCGGATTCGCCCCAGACCGACAAAACGGCGGCGCTCCCGCGTTCATGTACGCTGGCCTATGTTACCCTGTACCACACATTTATGATGGTGGGCGCCGAAGAGCGACGCGTATGGCGACCGCGAACGACGACGTTTTCGACGAGTTCCTCATGGACCGTGGCCACGAAACCGAGACCGTATCGTGGCAGCGTGACTATAACAAGAAACGGTGTCCGGACTGCGGCGGTCTTCACGGCCTCGACGCGTCGACGTGCTCCGTCTGCGGTTGGACGCCCTGACCGTTCGTCTCCCGTATCCAAACACGTCGCTTATACGGGTGGATGCCCTTAGCCCTCCAATGGCTACGTCCACCCACGTGACACGCCTGTTCGGCGGTCCCGGAAGTGGGAAGACGACGGCTCTACTCGACCGCGTCGACGAGATGCTCGACGACGGGGTCGAAGTCGAGGAGATCCTCGTCGTTTCCTACACCCGCGCCGCCGCTGCGGAGGTCCGCGAGCGACTCGCCGAGCGGCTCGACCGGAGCCCCAAATCGCTCCGCGGCAACGTCTGTACGATGCACGCGAAGGCCTACGAGCTGTTGAACCTCTCCCGGAACGACGTCGTCGGCGAGAAGGAGAAAAAGGAGTTCTGCGAGGAGTACGGCCTCGAGTTCGAGGACGAATACCAGAGTGCCCGCCGCCGGTCGGCCCGCTCGACGACGCTCGGTAACAAGATCATCGCCACGAGCCAGTGGCTCCAGCGAACCGAGCGCGAGGTCGCCGACTGGTACGACGTACCCTTCCAGTGGAACGACGAGGAAGTGAGACTACCACCCGAGATCGACGACAACGCCCAGACGGGGAACAAATACACCCCGACGTGGCCCTCCAGCGACGACCGCGTCGACATCCCGGAGGCGATCCGAGCGTGGCGATCGTACAAGGGCGAACACGGACTCGTCGGCTTCGCCGACATGCTCGAGCGCGTCCAGCAGCGCTCGCTCGTCCCGTCGGTCGACCACCTCGTCATCGACGAGTTTCAGGACATCACGACACTGCAGTACCGGGTTTACGAGGAGTGGAAACCCCACGTCGACAGCGTCCTCATTGCCGGGGACGACGACCAGGTCGTCTACGCGTGGCAGGGTGCGGATCCGAACCTGCTCCTCGACGAGGCGGTCGACGAGGACGTCGTGTTGCCGAACAGCTACCGGCTCCCCTCGCGGATTCTCAACGTCGTCAACACGGAGATCCACCACATCGAGAAGCGTCAGGACAAGGACCTCAAACCCCGGAAGGAGGGCGGCCGCGTCGAGGCGGTGAAGAACCCCTCGATGTTAGATCTGGTTCGCAACGTCCGCGGAACCCTCGAGGAGGACGAGGACGGCACGGTGATGGTGCTGTTCCGCGCTCGCTATCAGATGTTCCAGTTCATGGACGAGTTCATCGACGAGGGAATCCCATTCCGTTCGCTGACCGACCAGCGGATGTGGACCGATAGGCTCCAGTCGTACGTCAGCGCGATCGAGGCACTCGACGCCGACGAGCCGATCGACGCCGCGCAGGCGCGTCGGCTCGGCGAGATGCTCGCCGACTCCGCGTTCGGAACCGGCGACCGAGACGACTACTTCGAGGCGCTCGAGGAGATCGAGGAGGCCGCCGACACCGAGCGACGCGAAGCGATCGAGGTCGATCCGTCGTTCGTCACCGAACACGCACCGTTCACGCCGGGTCCGAGATCGGCGGCCGACATGCTCACGAGAGTGTCGAACTTCCAGACGAACTCCGTCAACGCCTACTTCTCGGGCGATTACCGGGGAATGTCCCCGGACCGGCTCCGACTCGGGACGATCCACTCGGCGAAGGGTCGGGAGGCCGACCACGTCTTCGTCGCGACCGATCTCACCGAGAAGGTCGTCGAGCAGATGGCGGCCTCGGTCGAGGATCCGACGGACGTGCCGGGCGTCGAGACGTTCACCAAGGGGACCGACCCGGTTCCGACCCTGACTGACAACGAGCGTCGGGTCTTCTACGTCGGGATGTCGCGGGCCCGCGAGCGGCTCGTCCTCCTCGAGAACCTCGTCGGCGGTGCTCCGACCCTGCCGATCGACGTCCTGTTGCACAACGAGCCGACGCCGACGCCGCTCCGCGAGCTGATCGAAGCGGCCCAGGAGTCGCCGGAAGCCCCGGCGCAGTAGCTCACCCGCGATTTTTGAGGCGCTTCAGCCGACCGACGGTTCGATCAGCGAGCCGGAGATAGACGTATTCGCTGACGACGACGAGTCCGATCGCCAGGCCGAGGAACGCCACGCCGTGCGGGTAGTTGCCGTCGACGAGATTGAAGAGGCCGACGAGCGCGACCGGTCCGGCAACGACCAGCGTGCCGAGCAGCTGTAGCGACCGGATGATTCCCATGCGTCGTGGTTATCGATCAGTCGTTATAGGCTTCTTCCTCTTCCGGTCGGACGGCGTCGATCGCCGAGCCGGCGAGCCGTCGCTTGATCGTCGGGAGCGCGTACTGTTGACCGACGAGCAGTCCGATGGCGATCGCGACGAACGCGATCCCTTCGATTCGACCGTCCGCGACGAACTCGACGCCGAGGATGGCGATCGGCAGCGCCAGCGCGACTGTCCCGAACAGCGTCGCGGTGTCGATGAGCCCCATTGACGACCGATAGGCCATCGGTGAAGAAAAGCCACGCGGCTCCGGCTCCGACAGCCTTTCGCCCCCGGCGTGGCTATCGCACGTATGTTTACCGGTATCATCGAGGCGACCGGCGAGATCGTCGCCGTCGACGACGAGCGCGGCGGTCGGCGGCTTCGCGTCGCCGCCCCGTTCGCCGACGAGCTACAGCACGGCCAGAGCGTCGCGGTCAGCGGCGCCTGCCTGACGGTCGAGGCGTTCGACGACGAGTCGTTCGAGCTGTTCCTCTCGGAGGAGACCGTCGAGCGAACGTACCTCGGCTCGATCGGCGTCGGCGACCCGGTCAATCTCGAGCGGGCGCTGCCGGCCGACGGTCGCTTCGACGGCCACTTCGTTCAGGGGCACGTCGACGGCGTCGCCGAGGTGACCGGCGTCGAGCGGATCGACGAGGACTGGGTGTTCGCCTTCTCGCTCCCCGAGGAACTCACGCGCTACGTCGTCGAGAAGGGATCGATCGCGGTCGACGGGATCTCCCTGACTGTCGCCGACCTCCGCGAGGAGGCGTTCACCGTCGCGATCATTCCGGCCACTTACGAGCTGACGAACCTCTCGGAGCGATCGGTCGGCGATCCGGTCCACCTCGAGGTCGACGTCGTCGCCAAATACGTCGAGCGGCTCACTGCGGGGTATTAGGGGCGTCGAACTCGGTTCGCTCGACGGAGATCTCACTGGCGTCGGCGTCCTCACCGCCGACGTTCTCGTACAGCGCACGGTAGCGCTGGAGCTTTCGATAGAGGATGTAGATGAAAACGCCGTCGTAGACGACGACGAAGCCGAAAAACAGCACGAGGATCGGGACGCCGGGAACGATCAGACTCGCCAGTCCCGGAACGATGCCGACGAGCGTGTTGTACGTCGCGTGGATGAACGCGGCGATGAGGAGCCCCTTCGCGATGATGGGGCCGGCGTTCTCGCGGTTGAACTTCGCGAGCCCCAGATAGTAGCCGGCGAACGCCGAGTAGATGACGTGTCCCGGTCCGGCGAGCCCCCGAACGGCCGTGATCTGCCCGCCCGCGTCGAGCGCGTCGGTGAACCGCTCGGCGACCGTCTGGGCCAGAAGCATCGTCGGCAGCTCCAGCCCGCGCGTGATGTAGATCGCGTTTTCGATCGTCGCGAAGCCGAGTCCGGCGACGGCGCCGTACACCGCACCGTCGATCACCGAGTCGAACCGATCGTCGCGGTAGGCGTAGAGTCGGACCGCCAGCAGCTTGACGGCCTCCTCGACGGGACCGACGACGAGATAGAAGAAGAGTATCAGCCCGACGAGCGGCAGCAGCTGGACGACGCTGAACAGCGTGTTGATGATCGCGGCGAACCCGGCGAAGAGGATCGAGAGCACGAACGTCGCCGCCAGCAGCGTCGGCGGCTCGCTCGTCGTGATGTCCGTGACGTAGATGTACAGTGCCAACAACCCAGCGGGGACGACCGACAGCACGACCAGGCCGACGACGAACGGGTTGTCGATGATGATGGCACCGGCGCCGCCGCCGAGGATGAGGAGCAGGACGAAAATCCCGAGGACGACGAGAAACGCTCGGCCCGCACGCAGCACGCTCCGGTGGACGTAGATCGCAAGCTTGTCGAGGGCGGTCCGGGGCTCCCAGTCGGTCACGTCGTAGAGGTCCCGAGACCCATCGGAGTTGGCTTCTACCGGGTCCTTCATATCGGGTTCTCGCTCGGCAACGCCCTAACGCTTTGGCCCGAAGCGGTCGGTTTTCAACCCCGGCGCGCCAACGGCGAGTATGCACTTCGATCAGCGGACGCAGGCGGCGCTACGGGACGCCGGACTGTCGACGGAGGAGATCCGCGACGTTTCGGCGGCCGTCGTCGAGGCGACGGCCGAAGACGCTCGCGAACTTGAGGCGTTTTTCGCCGATCTCGATACCGTCTACTCCGACATGTCGATGGCCCACTCCACCGAGGAGTTCCCGGAACACGGCCTCGAGTCAGTCGACCTCTACACGCACGGCGCCGATCTCCGCGGATATGTCAACTTCGGCGAGTGGGGCGCCTACGTCGAAGCCGGACGGATACTCTCCGACACCGTCGTCGAACTGTCGCTCGGGGAGCCGGTCCACGACCGGGTCCGGTTCGCGGCCGATCGCGAGGCGCTATGAACGTTCGGCTCCGCGGGATCTACACGACCGCACTCACCGAACTGCTACGGGAGGAGCGGGCGATCGTGCAGGCATCGCCGCCGATCCGCGAGCGGTTCGACGAGGAGTTCGCCGCGGAGCCGGCTGACGTCGAGATATTCACGACCGACGATCGGCAGGGCGTGTCGGTCGCGGGCGAATCCGCGGCCGTCGAGCGGCTCCGAACGCGGCTCGATCGGGTCGCTCGCGACACCCTCTCGTGGGACGATCCGGCACCATCGGGGGCGGTCTTTCAGGGAATCGTCACGGAGACACTCGGCTCGGGTGCTGTCGTGGATCTCGGCGACTGTGGGGGGTTTCTCCCGTACGACCGAACCGACGATTACGTCGACGAGGGCGATCGGCTCCGGGTGCAGGTCGCCCGCCCTGAACCGCCGTGGAGCGACGCACGGCCGTCGCTCGCGACCGATCTCCGGACGCCCGGCGGACTCGTCGAACTCCGACGCAGCGGCGGATCGATCGGCGGGGAGACCGCTCGGATCGCCGACCTCCTTCCGGTCTCCCCGCCGGACGGCTGGGCGCCGCGCTGGTCGCGGGCGGCGGACGACGCCGATCTCGACGCGATGGCGACCGCGCTCGAACGCGAACGCGACCGAGCCGAACTGATGATGGCGGCGATCGCCGACGCCGACCCCGACAACGTCCCCGGACTCCTCGTCGCACCGATCGACGGCGTCTGGCTCTGGTTCGGACGGGAGTCCCGGTTCGCGCTCGACGATATCCGTCGGGAGGTGACGACGACGATGGCCGGTCACCACCGGATAAAGGCGGGAACCGAGTCGGCGAGCGCGGCCGTCGACTTCGTGGAGGCGATCTGTGACCCCGGCGACGAGTTCCCGTTCGATGTCGTCACCCGGCAGTTCGGTCCCCTCGTCGGCGACACCGTCGCCATCGGCCACGGGAAGCCGGACGGCCGACTGATCGTTCTCGGTCGCGGCGAGGTGACCGACCGGGATCCCGACGGGACGGTCACCGTCGAGCGTCGGATGACCGCCGGCGGCAGCTACGACGCGCTCGGCGTCTCGCGAGTTGCCGGCGACGTCGCTACGACGACGTTCGTGGAGGGGCGGTGGTGGTATCCGACGGTGTACCGCGGCGAGGACGGGACGCGCCGCGGCACGTACGTCAACGTCTGTACGCCCGTCGAGATCTTTCCCGACGCCGTCCGGTACGTTGACCTCCACGTCGACGTCGTGAAGGGACCCGACGGGACGGTTCGGCGCGTCGACGACGACGACCTCGACGCCGCCGTCGACGCCGGAGAGGTCTCCGAGTCGCTCGCCGAATGCGCCCGCGCCGTCGCGGCCTCGATCGAAAACGCGCTCTAGCGCCGGCGCCACGCGGCGAAGGCGGCGGCGAGCGCTGCGACACCGGCGAGGAGTCCGACGCCACGTTGCGCCTCCGGCGTCGGCGTCTCCCGTCCCGCGTCGGCCGGTTCACCGTCCTGATCCGTCGGTTCGGGGAATGTGTAGATCTCGGCCGACTGCTCCGGGTCGTCGGCGCTCGGATCTCGGTAGCTGCTCGCGGCGAGATACTCCCCGGAGTCGCCGCGCTGGACCGTCCAGAAGCTCGTCGTCTCCTCGTCCCGCCACGAGGCCACCTCGCGAGGATCGTTTGGATCGGTCACGTCGTGGACCCGGACGCCGCCGCGATACCACGAGGTGTAGAGCCGTTCCTCGACGAAGTCGAAGTTGTGAGCGGTCGTCCAGACGCCGTCGCGGGTCGGGTTCGGCGTCGGCGGCGGTTCGATCCGGGCGAGTCGCTGCCCGTCGCCGTCCACCGCCCGCCATATCTCGACCGCGCCGAGGCTGTCGCTCCCGGCGTCCTCCTCGAACGCCCACGCCTCCTCGCCGACTGCGAAGAGATTCCCCTCCGTCGATCGGTTTCGGGCCGGCATCGCGACGTGGTCGTTGCCCGGAAGCCCGAGGAACGCCTCCCGGTGGTCGCTCCGGCTGTACGTCGACTGTTCCTCGGGATCGAGGCCGCGCACGCCGACGATCGGCGTCGGGTCGCGGGGATCGGAGACGTCGACGAGCCACGTTCCGGCGTTCCAGTACGAGCAGTGGGCGATCCCGTCCTCGACCCAGACGTCGTGGAGCATCCGCAGCGGGTGGAAGACGTCACTCCACGCGGGTTCGGCGTCGACGACCGACCATCGACCGAGCTCCTCGCCGGTCTCGACGTCGACACAGACCAGCGGATTGTGGCCGCCGTCGTTCCCGCAGAGAAAGAGCGTCCCGTCCTCGATGTCGAGGTTGTGGTGGTAGAACGACGTTTCGTGGACGAGTAGCTCCTCGGGATCCGCCGGATCGGAGACGTCGTAGACGATCGCGGCGTAGGGGACGTCCCGCCGGTCGTGTGCCGGCCCGCCGATCGCGTACCGGTCGCCGTCGAGCTTCCCGTCCCAGATCCCGACGAGCGGACCGTTCGGATGCTCCGGGAGGAGCTCCGTTCTGTCGGCGAGGACCGTCGGATCGGTCGGCTCGGAGAGATCGACCGTCGCGAAGCCGTCCGTGGCCGCGACGTAGCCGACGTCGTCGCCGATCACGAGCTCCTTGGCGCCCGGGACGGTCACGCTGCCGAGCGGCTCGAACCCGTCGGTCGTCGCTCCGACGGGGGCGATCGCCGCGCCGCTCGCCACCGTCGCCGCGCCGCCGATTCGGAGGAGCGTTCGCCGCCGCATTGTCCGGGGTAGATCGGCGGCTCGGGTAGCTCTTTCGAGCTGTCGCTCGGTTCGCAGAACGAGGCGTACCTTCTTGTCGGGGGCGCGACAACCGTGCAGCGATGGACCGACGGGGGGACCGCGGACAGATCATCATCGTCGTGGCGCTCGTGCTCGCGACGGTGCTGGTCGCGCTGGCGCTGATTCTCAACTCCGCGATCTACACGGAGAACCTCTCGACGCGGGAGACGACCGACAGCGGCGACGTCGCCGCCGAGTTCGACACGCGGTTCGCCGAGGTGGCCGACGCGCTCACCTACGTCAACACCCACCACGACGACTCCGCGGGGACGATCGACGAGAACTTCACCGCGATCGCCGACCGGTGGGCGTCGGACGTGAGCGGCCAGTACGCGATGGGCGGCGCCGCGGTCTCGGTTACCGTCGACGAGACGGCTGCGGGGACGGTGATCCGACAGGACGACGCCTCGCGGAACTTCACCGCCGACGGCTCGAGCGATCCGGAGTGGACGCTAGCCGACGGCGTCGACGAGCTCTCCGGGTTCGAGATGACCGTCACCCGCGACGAACTCGCCGAGAACCACGACGACGCGTTCAACGTGACGCTCAACGGCAGCTCGAAGGCGTGGTCGGTGTACGTTTTCAACGGCACGACGGACGACGAGATCGTCGTCTTCTCGGGGCTCGAACAGAACGTCGATCCCGACGCGAACCGGTGTGAGATCGAGGCGACAGACGCGACGCTCGACTTCGCCGACCAGGCGCTCGTCGGCGCCGACGGAACGATCGTCGACTGTCCCGCGCTCGCAGTCGACGACAAGCTCAACGGGAGCGTCGCCGTCGAGTACGGAAACGGGGACGCAGCGGTCGGCACGTACGAACTGTTCGTCGACGGGGACGCGACGATCACCGACGAGGAGTTCGCCGACCGTCCCGACTCGCCGTACACGACCGACGCGATCGTCGACGCCGACGTCACCGTGACGTTCCACCGCTCCGACGTCCGCCACGCGCAGTCGCGGACGGTTCGGGCGGGCGGGCTGGTTTACCGCGCCTGACCGCAACCGACAGGGTTTCCCGCTACCGAACCGTGGCTCGGAACGATGACCGACGACATCGAGGTCCGGGGCGCCGCCGAACACAACCTCAAGGACATCGACGTCACCATTCCTCGCGAGGCGTTCACCGTCGTCACCGGGCTCTCGGGCTCCGGGAAATCCTCGCTCGCCTTCGAAACCGTCTACGCCGAGGGGCAGCGCCGATACATCGAGTCGCTGTCGGCGTACGCGCGGAACTTCCTCGGCCAGATGGACAAACCGCAGGTCGAAACCGTCGAGGGACTCTCGCCGGCGATCTCGATCGATCAGAAGAACGCCGCGAACAACCCCCGCTCGACGGTCGGGACCGTCACCGAGCTCCACGACTACCTCCGCCTCCTGTACGCCCGCGTCGGCACGCCGCACTGTCCGGAGTGCGGTCGGGAAGTCGGCGAACAGTCCGCCCAGCAGATGGTTCGGCGGCTGCTCGAACTCCCGGATGGAACGCGTGCGAAGCTCTGTGCACCGGTGGTTCGCGACCAGAAGGGGGCCTTCGAGGATCGGTTCCAGACGCTCTCCAGTGAGGGGTACGCCCGCGTCGAGGTCGACGGCGAGGAGTACGACCTGACGATGGAGACGCCCGATCTCGACGAGAACTACGATCACACGATCGACGTGGTCGTCGACCGCGTCAAACTACAGGAGGACGCCCGATCGCGAATCACCGACTCCGTCGAGACCGCCCTCGAAGAGGCCGAGGGCGTGCTGAAGGTGATCCTCCCGGACCTGCCGGCGGATCTCGATCTGGGGACGGAGGCCCGGCGCACCGGCGACCTGGCCGGCGGCGGCGACGATCGCGCGATCGTCGAGTTCTCCGAGGAGCTCGCCTGCACCCACTGCGGGATCGACCTCCCGGAGATCGAGACGCGCTCGTTCTCGTTCAACTCGCCACACGGCGCCTGCCCGGCGTGTGAGGGGATCGGCGAGACGAAGGAGGTCGACGAGGAACTCGTCGTTCGGGATCCCTCCAAGCCGATCAAGGACGTCTTCGAGCCGTGGAGCTACAACCGTTCGTACTACCGGACGCGGCTCGACAGCGTCTCGAACCACTTCGGCGTCGACGTGACGACGCCGTACGAGGAACTCGAGGAGGCGGTTCAGCGGGCGTTCCTCTACGGCACCGACGACGACGTCGTCTTCGAGCGACAGACGAAGAACGGCACCCGTCGAAAGGAGAAACCGTTCGAGGGCGTCATCCCGAACCTGGACCGGCGATACGTCGAGACGGATTCGGAGGGGACCCGCGATCACATCGAGAAGTACATGGCGACGACGACGTGTCCCGCCTGCGAGGGGACGCGGCTGAAGCCCGAGTCCCGCGCGGTGCTTGTCGATGGCGTCTCGATCACCGAGATCAACCGGCTGTCGATCGGCGACGCCCTCGAGCAGTTCGAGTCGATGGAGGCGGATCTCACCGATCGGGAGCGGACGATCGCCGAGGAGATCCTCAAGGAGATCCGCGCCCGGCTCGGTTTCATGGAGGAGGTCGGGCTCGAGTACCTCACGCTGGATCGGGAGGCGTCGACGCTGTCGGGCGGCGAGAGCCAGCGCATTCGGCTGGCGACGCAGGTCGGCTCCGGGCTCGTCGGCGTGCTCTACGTGCTCGACGAGCCGTCGATCGGGCTCCACCAGCGGGACAACGACAAGCTCCTCGACACCTTAGAGGGGCTCCGTGATCTCGGCAACACGCTCGTCGTCGTCGAACACGACGAGGAGACGATGTGGCGCGCCGACAACGTCATCGACATGGGCCCCGGTCCCGGCAAGCGCGGCGGAGAGGTCGTCGCGAACGGCGACGTCGAGGACGTGATGGCCGCCGAGGGGTCGATCACGGGCGAGTATCTCGCGGGCAGCCGGTCGATTCCGGTACCGGAGTCCCGTCGGGAGCCCGACGGCTACCTCACCGTTCGCGGCGCCCGCCAGCACAACCTCCGGGACGTCGACGTCTCCTTCCCGATCGGCTGCTTCACGGCGATCACCGGCGTCTCCGGCTCCGGGAAGTCGACGCTGCTCCACGAGATCCTCTATAAGGGACTGGTGCGCCGGATGAACGACACGGACGTAAACCCCGGCGCACACGACGACATCGACGGGCTCGAGGCGATCGAGACCGTCCGACTCATCGACCAGTCGCCGATCGGTCGAACGCCGCGGTCGAACCCGGCGACGTACACCAACGTCTTCGACCACATCCGGGAGCTGTTCGCCGAGACGAAGCTCTCCAAACAGCGCGGCTACGAGAAGGGGCGATTCTCCTTCAACGTCAAAGGGGGACGATGCGAGGCCTGCGGCGGGCAGGGTGACGTGAAGATCGACATGAACTTCCTGAGCGACGTCTACGTCCCCTGCGAAGAGTGCGACGGTGCCCGGTACAACGACGAGACGCTCGACGTCACCTACAAGGGCGCGACGATCGCCGACGTGCTGGCGATGGAGGTCGACGAGGCCTACGACTTCTTCGAGGGACACTCCGGGATCCGGCGACGCCTGGAGCTGCTGCAGGACGTCGGTCTGGGGTATATGCGACTCGGACAGCCGTCCACGACGCTCTCCGGCGGGGAGGCCCAGCGAATCAAGCTCGCCGAGGAGCTCGGCAAGAAGGACACCGGCGAGACGCTGTATCTGCTCGACGAGCCGACGACGGGACTCCACAGCGAGGACGAGCGGAAGCTGATCGACGTGTTACACCGGCTCGCCGACGGCGGCAACACCGTCATCGTCGTCGAACACGAGCTCGATCTGGTGAAGAACGCCGACCACATCGTCGACCTCGGTCCGGAGGGCGGCGAGGGCGGCGGCGACGTGATCGCCGAAGGGACGCCCGAGGCGGTGGCCCAGACCGACGACTCGTACACGGGCCGGTACCTGCGGGACCACCTCCCCGCCGTGGATCTGGAGGGGCCTCGCGGCGAGCGGACGAGCGCGGCGGGCGACGACTAGGTCGCGTCGGGGATCGCATACGTCGCCGTGCCGATCGCGACAGTCTTTCGCTCGCCGTTCGGGGCCGTACTTTCGACGTCGACCCGGACGACGGCGTTCGAGCCGCCCACACGAACGACCTCGGCAGTCGCGTACGCCGTCTCAGTGATCGGGCGAAGGTAGTTGATCTCGAGGTTCGTCGTCGCCAGCATCTCGTTCGTATCCTCGAGTGCGCTCCGGGTGGCGACTCCGGCGGCGACGTCGACCAGCGTCGCAGTCACGCCGCCGTGGAGCACGCCGCCGGGATTCCGTTTGAACTCCTCGTACTCGACGGAGACGACGGCCGTCCCGTCGCCGCACTCCTCGACGGCGAGACCGATCCAGTCGTTGAACGTCCCCTCGGGAAAGGAGGTCTCGTCCTCTCGGCCCGAGGTGGCTTCGATCGTCGCGTCGGCGTCTCCGTCAGTCATCGCCGGGATATTCGCTCACGACGTGAACTACCCCTGCCTACTCGCCGCCGTTGGCGGCTCCTTGAGGCAGGGGCTTCCTGCTTCCAAGACGCGCTTTGCAGGAACAACCGCAGTCCCCACAGGGAGCGCAGTCTCCACAGGCGTTAATGAATCGCTACGCGATTCGTTCGTACACCAGAAATTGAAGATTTCTGGGGACGTTCCTTCGGAGTGTCCCACTCCTAGTTCGGTGAGTCCGCGTAAAAGAATGTTCCACGCCGCGTTTGCGTCTCTGTCCGCCTCGAAACCACAGGCCGGACAGGAGTGTTCACGTACCCACAGAGGCTTGTCGGTTTTGACGCCACACTGAGCGCACTCTTTGGTGGTTCCTTCGGGTTCAACTTCCACGAAGTGCGTGCCTTCCCGCTCACACTTCGTTTCGAGCATATCGGTGAAGGTATTCCATGCTGACGAGGCCGTGTTGCGGCTGTTACGCGGCGATTCCAGCATCCCTTTCACGTCGAGGTCTTCGA
>SKTU01000018.1 GCA_007122455.1 Haloarculaceae archaeon
CAATCATGGGCGCGGCAGCCTTCGTGATGGCGTCCATTCTCGGCATCGGCTACGTCAACGTCATCATCGCCGGACTCGTCCCCGCCTTCATCTTCTACGCCTCCGCCGTCGTCGCCGTCCACTACATCACCGTCAACGAACTCCAGGGCCGTAAGATGGTCGACATGCGGGAATACCTGGACTCGAACCTCACCACCGCCGAAGTGTGGTACGAGTCAATCCGGTTTCTGATTCCCTTCGGCGCGCTGATCTACACCCTCGGGATCGCCCGATGGACCGTCACGACCGCCGCCTTCTGGACCGTCGTCCTGATGCTACTCACCGGCTACGGCTTCCCGCTCGCGAAGACGTTCTACGAGGACGGCGCCGGAGAACTCCGCGCCGAATTCCGCAGCGTGACCGGTTCGACCCTCGACGGATTCAAATACGGGGCCGTCACGATGGCTCCGATCGCGATCGTCGTCGGTGCCATCAACGGGATCGTCGACTTGCTGGTCGTCTCGGGGATCCCCGGAAAGATCGCCCTGGCCCTGCTCGGTCTGTCGGCCGGCATCCTGGCGCTGGCCGTCGTCCTCGCGATGGTCGTCTGTATCATCCTGGGGCTGGGGATGCCGACGGTGGCGGCCTACGTTATCGTCGCGTTCCTGATCGCTCCGGCGTTGACCAGTCAGTTCGGCGTGACCCAGCTGGCTGCGCACTACTTCGTGTTCTACGCGGCGATGCTGTCGGGGCTGACGCCACCGATCGCCGTCGCCGTCGTCGTCGCCAGCGGGATCGCGTCTGCGAACTTCTGGGGCACCTGTTATAAGGCCCTCAAGATCTCGGTCGTGCTGTTCATCCTTCCGTTCGGGTTCATCTACAACCCCGAACTGACGATCGCCGAGTTCACCGTCGAGCGGCTGTGGTCGACCGTAATCGCTTTCGGCGGCGCAATCGTCGTCACTCACGGACTGAACTACTTCCGCAAGCCCGTCGAGAGCTTCGTTGCGAACCTGGGCATCCGGCTGGTCTACTTCGTGCTCGGCTTCGTCGCCATCGTCTTCCCACAGACCGAACTGCGAGTCGGCGCGTTCGTCCTCGGCGCACTGATGATGGTCGTCCACCGGTACATGGTCGGAAGCCGGGCGGGAATTCCCGCTAGCACGGCTACGCCGGAGGACTGACCGGCAACCATCTTTCGGCGACCGTTATCTGGATCGCGAATCGTTGCTCTCTCACGCGAACAGTACCACGTCACCGTCCAACCTCATCGCCGAATCGACCGGGATCACCACGGAGGGCTCGAAACGATCGCGACGGGGACTACGTGCGCGAAGGCGTCGAGCGGTAGTCACGATAGCTCCGCGACGGCCTCGCTGAGCGTTTCGCGACGTCTCGTGTCCGTCGGCATCGCGTCGGGGGCGAACCACGCGGCCGCGCTGATCTCGTCGTCGGGATCGCTGACCGTCGGCTCGGGGGCCGTCGAGCTGGCTTTAAATATCGGAACGACGCCCCACGTGGCGTATCGGCCGCTCTCGATGGTGACGCGGTTGAGCATCGCCAGCCCGTCGTATTCGGCTTCGATCCCCGCCTCCTCGGCGAGTTCCCGACGGGCGGTTTCCGGGAACGTCTCGCCGGTTTCGATCCCGCCGCCGGGAAGCACCCACATGTCGACCCCCTCGTGACGAACCAGGAGGAGCTCGCCGGCCGGATTCGTGACGAGCGTGTGAACGCCGTACGGAGCCCCCGTCCGTCGAACGCGCTCTGCGAGCGTGCGAAACCGAGATCGGGGAACGTCGGTCGCGTAGTCGCGTTCCAGGTAGCCGTCGTAGGCCGTTGCGGTTCGGTGGTACACCTGTTCGGCGCGCTGGTCGGCCTCGTCGGCGAGAAACCAGAGCCGGTTCACCGACATCGGTGCGGTGATTTCCGTGGGGAACCGTTCGTCTGCGGTCGATCGATGGAGATCGAATATCGAGTCATGTGTTGGCATACAGCTCGATGGCTGAAGAACGGTTCGGTAGGGCGCGACGACGATTCAACTATTCGACGTTGTGTTCGACGAGGTTCTTCACGCCACGCCGGAAGCGCTCGGAGGCGGAGCTCTCGGAAACCCCGAGCCGACCGGCGAGTCCCGCGAGCGTCGATTCTCGTGGAATCTCGAGATAGCCACACTCGACTGCCTCGAGCAGCGTCTCGCGCTGGGCATCCGTCAGCGTCGAGCGACCCCTGCGGCGCTCGGTGGCGTGTTCGTACAGCCGCTCGAACCGAAAGTCGATCTCGTGGTCGCGACAGAACTGATAGATGTGCTCGTAGGCCTCCCGATCGGGGAACAGCACCTGCGCGAACCACCCGTCGTTCGTTCCGACGGACTCCTGAAGAACGGCTCCGACCCGGATGTACTCCTGTACGAGGCTCTGTTCGGCCCCGTCGGGAGTGTAATCCACACGGTAGAGGCGTCGCTCGCCGAGATCGACGAGCACGATCGGATTCTCCAGGTACGGATCGTCACCGATCGCCGCGTCGACGCAGTCGAAATCGTCGCTGGTGATCCAGGCGATCGTCTGTGTCAGACCGTTCTCCCGGGAGTAGGTCTCCTCCCACTCGATTCTGATGTCCGGAATGCGGTGTAGCGCCTCGCCGAACAGCGGGTGATCGATGGTGAATTCGGCTATGAGCATTGGAGATCGTTCGCCCGATGAAATAATCCTCGAGGACTAATATAAAACACCGCAATATTTCGGCTAGCAACTGATCTGTCCGTCTCTCTCGAATATCACCGATGGTTTCGATTTCCCGTCCCGACCCCGCTGACCAGTTCACGATCGTTCCATGATCCGCAACGACGACCCGGAGGCGCTCGATCGAATGTTCGACGCCCTCAGCCACCCGCTCCGTCGTCGCGTTCTCATGCTCGCCTACAGGAACGCGACCCGGGACGACCAGTTCCCCGTCGAGGAAATCGAAACCGAAAACGACGACGTCGAACAGTTCGCAAACGAACTGTACCACATCCACCTCCCGAAACTCGACGACGAGGAATACATCGAATGGGATAGGGACAGTAACTCGATCCGACGGGGACCGGCGTTCGACGACGTCGAACCGCTGCTTCGGCTGATGGACGACAACCAGGACGAGCTCCCCGAGGAGTGGCCGTAGTCGTCGACGTCCGCGGAGATGTTCCGGTTTCGATCGCCCGTCGGTCGGAAACGACGGCCTTTTTCAGTATCGGCGAGAAGACGAGATATGGCATTCGAAAAGGGCGATCGCGTCGTCCTGCATGACGAACACAGCGAGTACGACGGGGAGACCGGCGAGATCTCACAGGTCTCCGAAACGATGTTCGGCGATGCGACCTACATCGTCCAGTTCGAGGAGGGACAGGAAGCCGGCATCGCCGAAGACGCGCTCGAACCGGCGAGCGAAGACGACGAAGACGAAGACGAGGAGTAGTCCCGTGAGCGCCGTCCCGTTCCACTACGTCGATCTCCGAACGTTCTGCTACGAGACGGAGGACGAGCAACGGGTCGAGGCGGCGCTTCGGACGTTTCTCCCCGACGACGTCGAAATCGAGCGCGAGGTGTCGGAAGGACACCACGGCGACCGGATCCTCGTTCTGTCGATCAGGTTGGAGCGCGCCGACGAGGTGCGTCACGTGCTCGGCGAACTGGCGACACTGGAGTCGTTCGATCGGCTGCTCGAGGAGCTCGACGATCGGATCGACGACAACTGCGCGCTGTTCCTTCAACTCGACAAGCAGGCCGCTTATAAGGGCCACGTCGAACTCGGATCGGGCCTGATGCTCCGCGCGAAGGTCGAGGCGTATCCGGCGAAAAAAGAGCACGCGGTCGAGAACGCCCGGGAAGCGCTCGAGGCGCTGGCGGCGTCCTAATCCGGTCAGCGATCCCCGCGGAGCTCGTTCATGTGGTCGATACGGCGCTGGAGCAGCGCCGCCGTTCCGATGTCGTGGCGGGCCCGGAGCCCCTCCTCGCCGGCTCGTGAGAGCGCGGCTTCGGCGATCGCCTCCGCGTCAGCGATCGTGTCGGCGATCCCGACGACGGCGAACGATCGGGACGTGGTCGTGTAGATGCCGTCTTCGCGGGCGTCGACGCTCGCGTAAAACAGCCGAGCGTCACCGGCAGATTCGGCGTCGATCTCGATCGAAGCGCCGGCTTCCGGGTCGGTCGGGTAGCCCGCCGGAACCGCGTACTTGCAGACGGTCGCCTGCTCGGAGAACTGGAGTTCGGGGAGTTCCTCGCCGTCGCGGGCCGCTCGAAGCACGGAGACGAAATCGGTATCCAACACCGGGAGCGTGTTCATCGCCTCCGGATCGCCGAACCGGGCGTTGAACTCGATCACCTTCGGTCCGTCCGCGGTGAGCATGAACTGCCCGTAGAGGATACCTCTGTAGGCCGGCATCGCGTCGACGACGCGCTCGAGTATCTCGACTGCGGCGTCGTAATCCGCTTCCGACATGAACGGGAGTTCGAACGTCGCGTCGCTGTAGGACCCCATTCCGCCGGTGTTCGGTCCCTCGTCGCCCTCGTAGGCGCGCTTGTGGTCCTGGACCGCCGGCGACGTGCGAACGGTTCCGTTGGCGACGAACGCCTGGACGGTGAACTCCTCGCCGACGAGTCGCTCCTCGAGCACGAACGCGTCGTAGTCGCCGCCGAGGACGTAGTCGATCCCCTCCACCTTCGTGATCTGGTCACCGGTGACGCGGACGCCCTTTCCGCCGGTGAGTCCGCGAGGCTTGATCGCTAAGTCGCCGTCGTACTCGCGGATGTAGTCGGCGGCCGCGTCCGGATCGTCGAACGTCTCGAACGTCGGGCACCCGGGGATCCCGTGTTCGGCCATGAACTCCCGCTGAAACGCCTTATCCGTCTCGATGCGAGCCTCGGCTTCGCGCGGGCCGAACGCGTAGACGCCGGCCGACTCGAGCGCGTCCGAGACGCCGGCGTTCAGCGCTGACTCCGGACCGATCACGGCGAGCGTTGCGCCGACGGATTCCGCGTAGTCGATGATTCCCGACGCGTCCGTCTCCTCGATCGTCTCGAACCCCGTCGCGAGTTCGACGATACCGGGGTTGCGGTTCGACGCACAGGCAAACAGCGTCGCGTCCGCCGACTCGGAAACGGCGTGGGCGATGGCGTGTTCGCGGCCGCCGCCGCCGATCAGCAGCACGGTTTCGGTCATGCGCGAGTTAGAGTTACATAGAAGTGTAAGCGTTGTCCTTCCCAGCCGATCGCCTGTACACGTTCGTGTACTATTCGAACCGTTCCTCG
Source organism: Haloarculaceae archaeon (assembly GCA_007122455.1). Taxonomy (GTDB): domain Archaea; phylum Halobacteriota; class Halobacteria; order Halobacteriales; family Haloarculaceae; genus Natronomonas. The sequence goes on from SKTU01000018.1 coordinate 5,265, forward strand.
AGCGACGCCCGCCTGACCTTTCCGGTCGAGGTCTTCGGGAGCTCCTCGAGGAACTCGATCTCACGGGGGTACTCGTACTGGGCGAGCCGACTCCGGACGTGACTCCGCAGTTCGGCACGGAGTCCCTCGTCCGGATTGACGCCGGCAGCGGCTTTGACGAACGCCTTCGGAACTTCGCCGCGCTCCTCGTCCGGAATGCCGATGACGCCGGCGTCGGCGACCGACTCGTGGCTGGCGAGACACTCCTCGATCTCCGTGGGGCCGATCCGGTATCCGGCCGAGATGATGACGTCGTCCTTTCGGCTCTCGAAGGCGAGATAGCCGTCCTCGTCCATCCATCCGAGGTCCTCCGTCAGGAGCCAGCCGTTTCGCACCTTCGCGTCGGTCCGATCGGGCTTGTTCCAGTATCCCGCAAAACAGACCGGGTCCTTCTCGTACCGGACGGCGATCTCCCCGACGTCGCCGGTTGGAACCGTCGCCTCGGCCGTCCGGGGGTCGACGATCGCGATCTCGTGACCGGGGCCGGCGGGGCCGACCATTCCCTCGCGGAACTCCGTGAGCGCGGTACAGTCTCCGGCGAGCATGTTCGCCTCCGTTTGGCCGTACCCCTCGTGAACTGCCACCCCGTCGAAGACGTCGACGGCCCACTCGACGATGCTCTCGCCGAGGGCTTCGCCGCCGGCCGCGATCGTCCGGAGCGATCCGACGTCGGCCCTCGGCGCTTCGACCTGCATCATCATCCGCAGGGCCGTCGGCGGTGCGAAGAAGTTCGTAACGTCGTACTCCGCGAGGATCCGGAACGCCGTCCGCGGATCGAACGAACCGCCGTTGTACGCGACGGCTTCCCTCCCGTAGTACATCGCCGGGAACACCACGTCGAAAAGCGCCGCGATCCACGCCCACTCGGCGGGCGTCCAGTAGACGTCCCCGTCCCGGAGATCCATGTTCCCGAACGTGGTCACGAAGAGCGGCAGGTGGCCGAGTATGGTCCGATGGACGTGTCTGACGCCCTTCGGATCGCCGGTCGTCCCGGACGTGTAAATGAGCACGAGATCGTCCTCGGCGGCGGTGTCGGCGACGTCGAACGCCGTCGACCGATCGTCGATCGACGGCCAGAAGCGTCGCTCTTCGGCGTCCGGCTCGACGTCACCGACGAGGAGTGTCGTCTCCAGCGCCGAGAGTGAGTCGCGGGCCGCTCTGAAATCGTCGACGTTCGACTCGTCGACGACCGCGGCGACGGCGCCCGCGTCCTCGAGTCGGTAGGCGATCGCGTCCGGACCGAACAGCGTGCTCAGCGGCACCGACACCGCGCCGAGCTTCCAGCAGGCGAGGTGGGTGATCACCGTTTCGGGGCGCTGGGGTGCGTTGATCCCGACGCGGTCGCCCCGCTCGACGCCACCGGCTTCGAGGTAGTTCGCCAGCCGGTTGGTGGCGTCCCGCAGCTCCCCGTACGTGTACGCGTCCGTCGTTCCGTCGGCCGCCTCGTATCGAAGCGCCGTTCGACCGTCACCGGCCCACCGGTCGCAGACGTACGTCGCGACGTTGAATCGATCGGGGACGTCCCACTCGAAGGAGTCGACGAGCTCGTCGTAGCTTTCAAACTCCCGCTCGTAGAAGTGGTACGCGTCGAGACGCGGGACCGCAGTCACGTTCGATCACCGGTCTCGGTCGAACGCACCGGCGTGGTCGTTGTCATCGTTCGACAAGACTGGGTGGAAGCGGGAAAAACCTCTCGGCGGATTTACTCCTGCTCGACGAACTCGACGCCGACCGACAGATCCCAGACGAGGCCGTACTCCCCGGTTCGTCGCTCCTCACAGATGCCGTTCACCGACTGGGCGCCCTCGTGGGAACCGTTCCACGTGACCAAATATCGGTCGGTTTCGAGATCCGTACCCGACTCGACCGTTCCACCTACGCGGGGGAACCGGCCCGCCTGTCCGTCCGCCAGCGAGACGACACTCTCGCCGTCGCCGGCGGTGAACGCCGCACCTTCCTGAAGATCGCCGGCGGTGAGCCGGACGCCGGCAGTCAGGTTGACGAGATTCAGTTCCAGTCCCGGACGCTGGTCCGTACTGGCGGCCACCCACAGCCAGTGGTGGTACCGATCGTCGTCGGTCCGGTAGATCGCGACGCAGGCGTCCTGAACGAACGCCACGGCCTCCGAATCGATGGGCTGGGGATCCAGCGTCGCCGCGGCGGTGTCGTCGGGTCGTGGTGTCTCGGGCGCGAACTGGTGGGTGAACGCGGCGACGAACTCCCCTCGTCGGTCCGCCTCGATCCCCCAGACCCCGCTCTCGCCGTAGCGGCCCTCCATCTCCTCGACGTACGACTCGAAGGCGTCCTCGTCGCGCTCAGCGTCGGACTGTGGCGACAGCTGCCAGCTCGTCGATCGATCGATCCGGGTTCGACGCTCCGTCACTCGACGCTCGACGCAGCCGGCCAACCCGCCGGCGATCAGCCCACCGGTGACCTGGAGGGCTCGCCTGCGTGACAGCTTCATATCCGCCCGGTAGAGCCGACGGGTAAAATACCCGGCCATCCGTCCGAGAGCCACACCGCTTACCAGCGAGGAACCCCCATACGTACCATGGAAAACCGTCTCGCCGAAACCGCATCCCCGTATCTCCGCCAGCACGCCGACAACCCGGTGGCGTGGCAGCCATGGGACGAGACGGCGCTCGAACTGGCCCGCGAGCGCGACGTCCCGATATTTCTCTCGATCGGCTACTCGGCCTGCCACTGGTGTCACGTGATGGAGGAGGAGAGCTTCTCGAGCGATCCGATCGCCACGCGTCTGAACGAATCGTTCGTGCCGATCAAGGTCGACCGAGAGGAGCGGCCGGACATCGACTCGGTGTACATGACCGTCTGCCAGCTCGTCCGCGGCAGCGGCGGCTGGCCGCTCTCGGTCTGGCTGACTTCCGACGGCAGACCGTTTCACGTCGGGACCTACTTCCCGCCCGTGCCCCGGCAGGGAATGCCGAGCTTCCAGCAGGTGCTCGACGGGATCGTCGACGCCTGGAACGACCCCGACGAGCGGGACGAGCTGGAAGCGCGCGCCGACCAGTGGGCCGCCGCGGTCGAGGGTGAACTCGAGGAGACGCCGGAGACGCCCGGGAACGCCCCCGAACGTCAGCTTCTCTCGTCGGCCGCGGATGCCGCAGTTCGAGGTGCCGATCGCGACTACGGTGGCTGGGGGAGCGGACAGAAGTTCCCGCATCCTGGGCGGATCCACCTGCTGCTTCGAGCGGCCGACCGAACCGGTCGAGACGTCTATCGGGACGTCGCGACGGAGACGCTTGACGCGATGGCCTCGGGCGGGCTCTTCGACCACGTCGGCGGCGGCTTCCACCGCTACTGCGTCGATCGGGAGTGGGTCGTCCCCCACTTCGAGAAGATGCTCTACGACAACGCCGAGCTACCGCGGGCGTTCCTCGCGGGATATCAGCTGACTGGCGAGGACCGGTACGCTCGGGTCGCTCGGGAGACGTTCGCCTTCCTCCAGCGGGAGCTCACGCATCCGGAGGGCGGTCTCTACTCGACGCTCGACGCCGAGAGCGAACGCGACGGCTCCCGCGAGGAAGGGGCGTTCTACGTCTGGACGCCCGAGGAGATCGGCGCCGTCGTCGACGACGACCTCGACGCGGATCTGTTCCGCGACCGCTACGGCGTCACCGAGTCGGGCAACTTCGAGGGACGAACCGTCCTCACAGAATCGGCGTCGATACCGGAACTCGCCGCGGAGTTCGATCTCGATCCCGAGAACGTTCGAGCGCGACTCTCGAGAACTCGACAGCGCGTTCTCGAAGCCCGCGCCGACCGTCCACGACCGCCCCGTGACGGAAAGATACTCGCCGGGTGGAACGGGCTGGCGATCTCCGCACTCGCCGAGGGAGCGCTGGTTCTCGATCCGTCCTACGCTGACGCGGCCGCGGACGCCCTCTCCTTCTGTCGCGATCGACTGTGGGATCCGAAGCGGCGGCGGCTCGACCGCCGGTTCGAGGACGGACGAGTCGGGATCGACGGCTACCTCGAGGATTACGCGTTCCTCGGAAGAGGAGCCCTGGACTGCTATCAGGCGACCAGCGACGTCGACCAGTTGGCGTTCGCAGTCGAACTCGCCCGAGTCATCGGCCGAACGTTCTACGACGCCGACCGAAAGACGCTCTACTTCACTCCGGAGGGTGGCGAGTCGCTGCTCGCTCGCCCCCAGGAGCTAACCGACACGTCGACGCCCTCCAGCACCGGCGTCGCAGTCCAGCTCCTGGACGCAGTCGATCGGTTCGTCCCGGACGAGGGGCTCGGCGAGATCGCCGAGAGCGTCCTGCGGACCCACGGGAGCACGCTCGAGCGGAACCCGCTCACGCACAGTTCGCTCGTGCTCGCCGCGGACAGCCGCGCGGTCGGCGCGCTGGAGCTGACAGTGGCGAGCGACGGCCTCCCGGACGCGTTCCGGGAGGCGGTCGCCGAGCGATACCTCCCGACTCGACTGCTGTCGGTTCGTCCGCCGACCGACGACGGCCTCGACGAGTGGCTCGACGCGCTGGGCGTCGACGCGGTTCCGCCGATCTGGGCCGACCGGACGGCACGCGACGGGAAGCCGACGGTGTACGCCTGCCGGTCGTTCACGTGCTCGCCACCGAACCAGGAGATGCGCTCGGCCCTCGAGTGGGCCGATCGGCTCGCCCCCGAGTAACTACGCCACGAGCGCGGCGACGCGCTCGTCGCTAGCGAGGGCGTCCCGGAGCTCAGTGCCGCTCGCTTCCAGTCCGTACCTCGGCCGTCCCTTTCCGACCGGTGAGGTGTCCTCTCGGGAGATCTCCTCGAGCAGTCCGGCGCCCCGGAGCGACTCCATCGCCCGAATCACGTCGGCCTCCGACGGAACGCCGCCGACGTCGGCGTCCGTCTCCGCGAGTCGCTCCCTGACGGCACGGCGTACGTCGCTAGAGTCGGCCGGCGTCTCCCCGCGAGTTGAAAGGTTCAGTATGCCGGCCAAAACGACGCGTTCGGTGAGGGTCGCACCCTGGATGTCGCCCATACGTTGTAGGCGATTCGAGGGATGAAAAACGCACCGCCGTCAGACGTTCGATTCGAGCTGTTCGGCGAGATGGACGGCGATCGGTAGCTCGGCGTCTTCGACGAACCAGGCCAACTCCGCTCCCGTCCCGGAGTCTTCCACGACGACCGTCGGGATCAGTTCGATGCCGTACTCCTCGACCTCCGGACCGATCTTCGAGCCGTCGTCGGCTTTCTCGACCGGGTAATGTTCGACGCGTTCGACGCCGGCAGCGTCGAGTGCCGCGCCGAAGTCGGGAAGCTGTGCTCTGCAGTCCTTACACCAGTCACCGCCCCAGACCTTCACGACGATGTCGTCGGCGAGCGCTTCGAAGACGTCGACGGCGTCCTCGTAGGAGTCGGCGTCCCAGACGGGGTTAGGTCGCATGGTTTCCAGCTTCATACGTCGTCTTCGGCGGAGCGCCCTATAAGGCTCGCGCCGTCGATCAGCAGTCGTACTCCCCGAGTTCGACCTGACTCGTTTCGCCGTCGGACGCCCGTTCGACGAAGTAGACGGTCACCGACGTCACCGACGCGGCCGTTCGATCGTCGGTTTGCACGCAGTAGTAGTCCGCGAACGCCGCAACGCGGCGGTCGTCCCCGCTGCGGAGCGCGGTCAGGTATTTCCGCCACCGGGTCGTCTCGTAGGCGTCGGGGGGACGATCCCACGACACCGGTGCCAACCGACGGGCGTCGACCGCGCTGCCGTCCGACAGCGACGCGGAGACGACGTACCATCCCTCCGTCGACGGCGGCTCCGGGGCAAACAGCTTCCAGGAGTGATCGACGGGGTCGACGGGCGCGCGCTCCGGAGTCGCGACCGCGCCGACAGCGAGCAGCTGCCAGCCGACGCTCCCGGCGAGGAGGACCGCGAAGCACGCGGTTCGGAGGCGGTGACGACTACGGACGACTCGATCGTCCGTCGACGTATCGAATCCGGCCGATCGGAGCTGTGCCTCGACGACGTCCCACAGCGCCGCCGGCAAGAAGAGCAGGAGACCGGCGATCATCGCGGCGGGGAACAGCCCCAGCGGCATCGTCACTGCCATGCCGACGTGGGCGACGACGAACGCAGTCGCCAGCGCGCCACGCCGTCGTCCGGTCGTCGCGAGGAGGAGCGGCGACGCAACGAGGAGTCCGAGCCACAGCCACGTCAGCACCGACAGGAGAGGCGGCGACGCGGTCAGGGCGGCACCGATCGGCGTCGCGTACCGGTCGATCGAGAGGATTCGGTGGATGGCATCGCCGGCGAGCCACGCGTCGCCGCGGAGCTTGAAGACGGCGTTGGTCGCGTATACGAGCACGATCTGTACCAAAAGCGTCGCCGGGACGATCCCGGAGATCCGCGCCCGAGTGACCTCCCGTCCGACGGCGTCGACGGCCCACCGCTCGGAGAGCGGGAGGAAGACGGCGAAAAAACAGAGCAGGAGCAACACCGTATCGCCGCCGTTGAGTACCGCGTAGTTCCGCGTCTGTAGCGAAACTAGCAGTACGAACGAAAGCACCGCGGCGAGTCGCGCCCGATAGCCGACGAGGAGCGAGACGGCGACGGCACCGGCGAAAACGAAGAGTGCGACCTGATACGCGACCGACCCGGAGAGCGCGTGCAGGGAGAGCCTCGAGAGCGTCGGATACAGCGCCACGAGCGTCTCTCGCGGGAGCACGCCGTCGTCGGAGTAGAACGCGACGACAGACCGCGACCGGAGGAGTAGATCCACGAGGAGTATCGCACCGATAGCGACGCGGAACGCCGCGATCGCCCGCAGATCGATCGCGGTGCGTTCGCTCACGGCGGCTCGGACGTCCAGGCGTGAGCCGTCGAAACGTCCGGTCACGGGTCCCATTTACCGTTTTCCGGTATAGCTCTTGGGCCGTCACCGACCCCGGCAGCGCCCCCCGGTGCCACGGGGGTTTTGTACCCCGGTCTCGAACGGACGGGCGATGAAACGGGGCATTCTGGCGACCCTCGGTTCGCCACTGGTGCAGGTCGACTCCCCACCGGGGTCGGTCGTCGCGGCGAAGATCGAATCGAAGAACCCCGGCGGGAGCGCGAAGGACCGGCCCGCCCTGGCAATGATCGAAGCCGCCGAGGACGCGGGCGATCTCGAACCCGGCGATCGGATCGTCGAGCCGACCTCCGGAAACACGGGGATCGGTCTCGCGCTGGTCGCCGCGGCGAAGGGGTACGACATCACTATCGTGATGCCGGCGTCGAAATCGCCCGAGCGGCGCGCGATCATGAACGCCTACGGTGCCGATCTCGAACTCGTCGACGGCGAGATAAGCGAGGCGAAGGACCGCGCCGACGAGCTCGAGGCCGAGCGGGGAATGGTCCAGCTTCGACAGTTCGAAAACCCCGCCAACCCGGAGGCGCACTACCGGACGACCGCCGAGGAAATCCTTCGACAGGTCGAGGGGCGGACGATCGACGCGTTCGTCGCGGGGATCGGAACCGGGGGGACGATCTCCGGCACGGGTCGTCGTCTGAGAGAGGAGTTCCCGGACGTGGAGATCGTCGGCGTCGAACCGGAGGACAACGCCGTTCTCTCGACGGGAGAGAGCGGCGTCGACGACTTTCAGGGGATGGGCCCGGGGTTCGTCAGCCCGAATCTCGATCGGGAACTTCTCGACGGCGTCGAAACGGTCGGGATCGACGCCGCGGAAGCGGAGGCCCGGCGTCTCGCTCGCGAGGAGGGGATCCTCGTCGGTCAGTCGTCGGCTGCGTCGCTGCTCGCCTCCAAACGGGTTGCCGAACGGCTCGCAGCCGATCGCGGAACCGGATCGACGGACTGCCCCGGCCCGGACAACTCGACGGCGATCCTCTCGGAGGAGCCGGTCGACTACGAGCCGATCGACGACGACTGTCCGGTCGTCGTCACGATCTTCTGGGACTCCGGAGAGCGATACATGTCGACGGGGATGTTCGACTAACCGAGCACGCCGTCGGCGAGTTCCGACAGCGTCTCGCCGGCCTTGGCGTGGATGACGACGTCCGCGCGGTCGTCGATCCCCGTCGGTTCCAGATTCACCACGACGAGCGATGCGCCGTTTCGGCTCGCGATGCGCGGCATCGAGGCCGCCGGCTCGACGGTCAGCGACGAACCGACGGTGAGAAAGCAGTCACACTCCGTGGCCGCACGTTTCGCCGCCATCAGGACGTCGCGCGGAAGCGCCTCCCCGAAGGAGACCGTCGCCCGCTTCAACAGCCCGTCACAGTCGTCACACCGGGGAGGTAGCGGTTCCTCGGTCAGTTTTCGGTCCAGCGTCTCCAGCGGGAGTCGACGCTCACAGTGGAGACATTTGGCCGCTCGTCGGCTGCCGTGGAGTTCGAGCACGTTCTCCGAACCGGCCGCCTGGTGGAGCCCGTCGACGTTCTGGGTGATGAGGGTCGAGAGCACGCCCGCCGCTTCGAGTGCCGCGAGCGCCTCGTGGGAGGGGTTCGGCTCGACGGCGTTCCAGTCGAACTCCTGGTTTTCGCGCATCTCGAGCCGCTTTTCCCAGTAGGCGACCGGATCGCGTCGCAGCGCCTGGATCGTGAAATCGCTCGGATCGTATCGGTCCCACAGTCCGCCGGGACTTCTGAAGTCGGGGATCCCCGACTCCGTACTGGCGCCGGCGCCCGTGAAGCCGACGACGTCGTCGCTCCCGCGAACGAGATCGACAGCCGCTTCGATCGTGTCGCTACTCATAGGTGGAACAATGGCACAGTCGAGGAAAAACTCTCGCCGGGAAATCAGGCGCCGAACTCCGCCTCGGTGACGCGAACGACGAGGGTCCCTTCGACGTCCCGGAGGTCGTACTCCGGGAGGTCCCGACCGGTTCTGGCGACGAACATCGGCTCGACGAGTTCGTCGTCGTCAATGCCGTAGATCTTGAGGAATCGATCCGACTCGTCGGCGTCGATCTCGTCGTCGCGGATCGCCGTCGCGAGCGACCGGGAGAGCCACTCCTCGTCGCTGATGGACGGCTCCAACACGAGCGCGTCGCGGACGAATCGGACGAGATACCAGTTGAGATCGTTCAAAAGCGCGACCGCGGCGCCGAGCGACACCGTCTCGAGCGCGACCGTGTTGACGTACTGCTCCCGGAGATCGTACGTCGAGAGCGCTTCTCGCGAGGTTTCCCGGGAGACGAGCTCGTAGCGCAACTCGACGTCCGGTTCGCCGACGAGACAGAGCCGGGTCATGGTTAGTTCTGCGGCGGGCCCGAAAAAGCGGTTTCGCTAGAACGTCGACAGCTCGCCGTCGATGACGCGCTCGGTGATCGACGTGACGTCGGCGAGTTCCTGATCGATGATCCGAGTCACCTCGTCCTCGATGTCGGCCACGGCGACCCCTTCCTCGGTGACCAGCGACGCGTCGGCGACGTGGGGTTTGTCGATCGGCTGGCCGATCTGACTGAGGAGTCGGATGCGGATCTCGCGGATCCCGTCGATCTCCTCGACGACGCTCTCCGCGATGTCGGTCGACAGCAGGTTGTAGATCTTTCCGATGTGGTTAACCGGGTTCTTGCCGCTGGTCGCCTCCATCGACATCGACCGGTTCGGCGTGATGAGGCCGTTCGCACGGTTGCCGCGACCGACCGATCCGTCGTCGCCCTGTTCGGCGCTCGTCCCGGTCGTGGTGAGGTAGATGGACCCCTCCTCGTAGTCGTCGGCGGTGTTGACGTGGACGTTCACGTCGCGGTCGGTGATCCCCTCGGCGAGTTCGTGGACGGATTCTCGGACGCCTTCGACGGCGGCGTCGTACGCCTCGAGGTCCTCGACGTACCGGTCGACCATCGCCACGGCGACCGTCACGTCGATCTCGTCGCTCTCCCGCTTTCCCATCACCTTCACGTCCCGGCCGACGACGGGGTGTTCGTCGCTGTGGGCGCCGTTGAGCCGACGTTCGGTCTCGAGGACGATCCGTTCGGTTTCGGTCAGCGGGGCGTGACCGACGCCGAACGACGTGTCGTTGGCCATCGGCACCGTCGCGCCGTCCTCCGAGAAGACCTCCTGGAGGTCCCCGGACCCCTCCCCGAGCTTCACGTCCACGATGACCTCGGTACCGAAGTCGAGATACGGGAACTGTTCGGTGAGATACTCCCGCGCCGCGCGGAGAGCGATCGTCTCGGCCGGGATCTTCTGTCCCTGGTACGTTTTCGTCGCCCGCCCGGTGATGAGCAGATAGATCGGTTCGGTCACCTCGCCCCCCTCGAAGGCGGGTGCGGAGCTTCCGGCGACCAGCTGGGTCTCGTCAGTGTTGTAATGAAGAACCTTCCCGATACGGTCGAGATACTCGCGGGCGAGCGCCTGGGAGACGTGCTCGGCGATCCCGTCGCAGATCGAGTCGGGATGGCCGAGTCCCTTCCGTTCGACGATCTCGACCTCTTGGTCTTCGACCGCGCGGCCGACGACCGGCTCGACGCGGATGTTCCTCGCGGTCATTACCGGCCGGACGCCCGGAGCGGTTCTATAACTTACGGAAACCACACACACTCGTTCAATTACTGCTGTGCATCACCCTCGAGCAGCAGTTCCAGATAGGAGGTCCGGATCTGTTCGTCCGGATCCACTCCGAGCGCTTCGAGGATCTCGATCGCGCCGTCGCGAGCCGGAGCGACGGTTTTCGCCTCGATCTCGATCTCGATCTCGACGAACTCGCCCAGCCCGGCGACCGTGTCGAGCGTGATCGTGTAGCCGTCGTACTCGTACCGGCTGCGGCGCTTTTCCACTATCGCGGCCGGTTCGAAGCCGAGCTTCCGGAGGATGCTGTCCATCGTTCCGGCGTCTTCGACCGCCGTTTCGAACTCCTCTCGGCTCTTCGAGTCCTGCTCGACGAGCGGCCCTTTATACGTGATCCGGGTCGTTTCACTTCCGTCGTCTCGTTCGTGACGGAGCCGAAGCGCCTCGTCGGTCTCCGCGAACGTTCGATGCGGCGCGTCGTAGTAGTGATCCTCCTGAGTGACGGTCCCGGTGGCACTGGCGCCGATGGCGTCGAGCCGCTCGGAAACGCGGTCGTGATCTGCTCGAACCTTCAGCTCGACTTCGTACATGGCCGAGGTTTTCGGCGAGGAAAGAAAACAGCTCGGCTCTCGGGCCGGAGTGGAAACGTGATTGTTAAGGGTGCGACGACTGTCGTTGCAGGCATGAGTGACGAACCTGCCGACGACGAGGAGAGTCAAGCCGGGGCCGACGAGGCCGAATCGCCGCCGGAAGAGGACGCAGCGTCCGAAGAGAGTCCAGCGGACACCACCGGCGTTCAGGAGGGCGACTTCGTCCGAATCGCCTACACTGCCCGCACCGTCGACGGCGACCAGCTCGTCGACACGACGGACGAGGAAATCGCCGAAGAGGAGGGCGTCGCCGACCAGGGGACGTTCGAACCGCGCGTGATCGTACTCGGCGAGGGACACCTCTTCCCCGCCGTCGAGGAGGACCTCATCGGGAAGGAAGTCGGCGACGGCGGCTCCGTCGTCGTCACCGCCGGGGAGGCCTTCGGCGAGTACGACGAGGGGAACGTCCGGACCGTCACCGCCGACAAGATCGCCGACGACGACCGATATCCCGGCGCGCGCGTCCAGATCGACGGTGAGCAGGGCGTCCTCGAGACGATCATCGGCGGTCGCGCGCGCGTCGACTTCAATCACCCGCTAGCTGGGGAAGACATCGAATACGACTACGAGATCGTCGACGTGGTCGAGGACGACCTCGAGCGCGCCGAGGGGCTTCTCGGGATGTTCCTCGACGTCGACCTCGAGATGTGGATCGACACTGACGAGGTCGAGGAGACCACGATCGAGGAACCCGACGAGGACGATGAGGACGCAGAGCCGGAGACGGTCACCGAAACCGTCGAAAAGCGGACCCTCTACATCGAATCGACGCCGCAGCTGGCGATGAACCAGCAGTGGATGTTCCAGAAGCAACAGATCGCCCAACAGCTCATCGATCTCACGGAGATCGACCGCATGCTGATTCAGGAAGTGCTCGAAGGAACCGGCGGAATGGGAATGCCGGGCATGATGGGCGGACTCGGCGGCGCCGGCGACGAGGATGTCGACATCGAGGAGGCGCTCGAAGAGGCCGACATCGACGCGGACGAACTCGTCGAGGATCTCGAGGAGTAATCCCGATCGCGTCGTGAGACCGTCGATCGTCTACTGAACCGTCGAGATCCGCCACGTCGTGGCGGAGGTGTAGGACCACTTCTCGATTTCGATGCCCTGAACGGCGTCCTGCAGCTGGACCATCAGTGCACCGATCTCCTTCGGCGACAGTTCGACGTCATCGGCGATGAACTTGCTCTTGACGTAGAGCTCTCCACCGGACTGTTCAGCCTCCTGACGGAGGTAGTTGGCGAGTCGCTGTGCTTTACTGGATCGGTACGTGTTGGAGGTGGTTGCGTTCGTGCTCATGGTTACGGGGAGTAGTCGTGTCCGACAACGGCGCAGGCGGCGTTCGCGCCGACCAACCCGAGAACGGGGAGTGGATCGACGACGGCGCCGCTCGAGACCGAGAGGATCGTCACGAGGGGCATCAGTACCGCGGCCCAGAACGCGGCCGCGCGAACGCTCGAGAGAAGCGCCGCGGCAAACGCGTGGAGGGAGCCCTCGGTTACCGGGCCCACGGACGTGTTGAACGGCGATTTCGTCGCACTTGACATCGGGGATTGCCTCACTCTCCCCGAGGACCCCCGACCCCATATAAAGGGAAGTTGCTTGTGTTCAGTTCAACAGTATTCGGGCTCGACGAGTCGTTTCAGCCGGTTTTTCTGACGTTAACCGACATTTCACGAGTCGCTTAGAATCAGCTAAACGTTTTATTCTCGTTTTTGAGGCCGTATCGCCGAAATATCGACTGCGACCCGACGGGAGAGCGGTGAGGCTGGGATTCGAACCCAGGAGGCCGTGTGGCCATCTGCTCTCAAGGCAGACGCAATAGTCCGCTCTGCCACCTCACCTACGATGACGTAGCTACCGGTGGCGTTTAAGCGTTGTCGGTTAGACGAGCTCGAGCCCCTCGTCACCGGCCCGCGCGTCGACGCCGCTCTCGTCGATCCACGCCGACAGGTGCGGTGGCACGAGCCGGTCGGCCCGACGGCGGCTCCTGACGAGGGCGACGGTCGCAGCCAGATCCCGTTCGGTCTCGACGACCGGCAGCAGTTCGAGGAAGTCGACGTCGAGTCCGGCGTCGAGTGCGCGATCGGTGAGGGTCCGAACGGCTGGAGCGGCGTATGCGTCCTCGAAGTTTATCGGCTCGCCGAAGGCCGCGTAGTAGACGCGACCCTCCGTACCCGGGCCGACGACGACGTCACAGCTGCGGAGCTTCATCGCGGCCCCGTCGATCTGTGCGCGAGCGAGCAGCGCCGCGCGCGGATCGACGATCCCGACGGAGCTGACTTCCTCGGTCTCGAGGAGATACGTCGCCGTGTTCCCCGCCCGCCCGGCGTACGTCTCGCCGACCTGTTTCTCGAAGCGCGCGTCCGACGGAACCGCGTCACCGAGCATCTCCCGGACGTCGGCCTCCGCGTCGTCCCCGTCGACGCCGAGCCCCTCGTAGGGCCTGTAGTTGACGAGCAGCTCCCCGCCCGATCGGGCGACCGCGGAGACGGTATCCCTGGCGAGAGCGGTGTAGCAGTCCCGAACTGCCGACTCCGAGAGCGACGAGCTGTCGGCGAGCTGTGGCAGTAGCCTCGAACGGGGCGGATCGACGAGAACGGCGACTGTAGTCATACCGGCGGTTCGGGCAGGATCACCTTGAGTTTTATATTCTGCCGTTCGGAGAGGCAGGCATGGAATGGAGTAAGCCGCTCTCGATCCTGCTCGTCGCGATCGTCGCGATCACGACGGTCGGATCGGCGTTCGAACTCGTCCGGACGACGTTGGCGGACGACGGACTCGCTGTCGCCAGCGCCGCGTCGCTCGCCCTCGTCGCAGTTGTCGTCGTCGCGACCGTTGTCGTCGGTGCTCGCGGGCGACGCTGGCTCGAGAATCCCGATTCGTACTGGTAGCTACTCGTTTTCCGGGTTCGAGGGGTGATACTCCGTGTCGTACTCCCCGACTCGCCCGTCGAGCCGATCCGGGTTGATCCGTCCGCCGAGAAGCATGAAGTCGAGAACCGTGAGAAAGAGCATCGCCTCGACGACGGGGACGCCGCGCGGCGGGAGCACGGGATCGTGACGCCCGATCACCTGCGCGTCGTCGACCACCTCGCCGGTTTCCCAGTCGACGGTCGTCTGCTCGGTCGGGATCGACGTCGGGGCGTGTAGCGTCACCTCGCCGTAGATCGGAAGCCCCGTGGTGATACCACCCTGAAGGCCGCCGTGGTCGTTTTCGACCGGAACCGGATCGCCCTCCTCGCTGACCGCGTCGGGACGGTCGCCCTCGTCGAACTCCCAGTCGTCGTTGCGATCCTTGCCGGTGTACGTCCGGGACGCCGTTCCAAGTCCGAACTCGAACGCCGTCGTCGCCGGAATCGCCATCATCGCCTGTCCGAGTCGCGCCTCGAAGGCGTCGAACCGCGGCGCACCGAGCCCGCGGGGGACGCCCCGAACTTCGAACTCGATCGACCCGCCGATCGAATCGCCCGCCTCCTGATAGTCGCTGATCGATTCGAGCATTCGCTCGGCCGTCTCGGGGTGGCCACACCGAACGTCGTTCTCCTCGGCGTGTTCGAGCATCTCCTCGAAGCTCACCTCGGGCGCTTTCACGTCGCCGATCTGATTGACGTGAGCCTTGAGTTGCACGTCGTACTCCGACTGCTCGAGCACCTGCTTTGCGACCGCGCCCGCGGCGACCCAGTTGACGGTTTCGCGGGCCGAGGACCGCCCGCCGCCACCCCAGTTTCGCGTGCCGAACTTCGCCGAGTAGGTGAAATCGCCGTGGCTCGGTCGCGGTGCCGTGATGAACGGCTCGTATTTCCCCGATCGAGCGTCCTTGTTCTGGATGACCATCCCGATCGGCGTCCCGGTCGTGTAACCGTCCTGGATGCCGGCGTTGATCCGTACCTCGTCGGGTTCGCCGCGGCTGGTCGTGATCATCGATTGGCCCGGCTTTCGCCGGTCGAGTTCGTGCTGGATCTCCTCCTCGTCGAGTTCGACCCCTGCCGGACAGCCCGACACCGTTACGCCCATCGCCTCGCCGTGGCTCTCGCCGAACGTCGTCACCTGAAAGAGGCGTCCGAAGCGGTTGCCGTTCATTACCGTCCACTCGGGACGCGGGGGGTTTATCTTTTGCAGTGCGCGGTTCCGGCGATCCGATGGCCTTATACGCACCCATCGGCTACCGGGTAAGGGTTTGCGTATGGCCTACGAAACGGGACTCTCGTACGACGATGTGTTGCTCGTTCCCCGACGATCGCCGGTAGACAGCCGCGACGACGTCGATCTATCGACGGAACTCGCGGACGGGCTCTCCCTCGAGTTGCCGATCACGACCGCGGCGATGGACAGCGTTACCGGGGCCGAGATGGCCAGGGCCGTCTCCGAACAGGGCGGACTCGGTGTCATCCACCGGTTCCTCTCGGTCGACGAACAGGCGCGGATGGTCCGTGAGGTCGTCGACGCCGGCGAGAAAACTGCGGCGGCAGTCGGCGTCGCCGAGAACTATCTCGACCGAGCCGGGGCGCTCGTCGACGCCGGCGCGTCGATGCTCGTCCTCGACGTCGCCCACGGCCACATGGAGCGTACGATCACGGCGACGGCCGAACTCGCCGAGGCGTTCCCCGACACGCCGCTGTGTGCCGGCAACGTCGTGACGCCGGAGGGAGTCGCCGACCTCGCTGACGCGGGTGCCGACTGCGTGAAGGTCGGCGTCGGTCCGGGGTCACACTGTACCACGCGCGTCGTCACCGGCTTCGGCGTCCCGCAGCTGACGGCGATCGAAAACTGTGCCCCGGTCGCCCGCGAGCGCGGCGTCACGACGATCGCCGACGGGGGGATCCGGTCGTCCGGCGACGCGGTCAAGGCGCTCCTCGCTGGTGCCGACGCGGTGATGATGGGCGGCTACTTCGCCGGCACCGACGAGGCACCGGGCGAACGGATCGAGATCGACGGTGTCGCGTACAAACGGTCGCGCGGGATGTCGACCGCTGCCGCCGCCGAGGATCGGGAAGACAAGGACGTCGATATCGAGGCCGACGAGGGGATCGAGGCGCTCACCGAATACACCGGCCCCGTCGGACCGCGGCTGTCCGAGTTCGCCGCCGGCATTCGTTCGGGCTGTTCGTACGCCGGCGCTCACGACCTCGAAACCGCCCGGAAGAACGCCCGGTTCATCGAAGTTCGACCGTCGACGAGCGACCGAAACGGCGGCTACGGGATCGACCGGACCGACTGATCGCCGCGTTCGCTCCGAGGTCGTTCGCGGAGAGCAACCGTTTAGGCCGTCCGATCCGTACCGAACCCAATGCGCCGACGGACGTTTCTCGGAGCCTCGGGGATGGCCGTAACCGGAATCGCCGGCTGTCTCGGCGGTGACAACGACGAAACCGCGGCCAACGAGTACGACTACGAGACGACGACGAGCGACGGGACGGAGGTCCCGCTCGTTCCGATAGAGGACGCGATCGAGTGGTACGACGACGACGAGACCGTCTTCGTCGACACCCGCGACCGAACCGCGTTCGACCGAGCGCGGATCGCGGGATCGGTGTTCAGTCCAGCTCCGGACGGTCAGGAGACGGACGATCCGATGAGCGAATACGACGAGGAGCGCCGGATCGTCACCTACTGCGTCTGCCCCCATTACCTGGCAGGCCTTCGGGGCGCGTCGCTGATCCGTGCGGGATACGCCCACACGTACGCCCTCGACGAGGGGTTCGAGCCGTGGGTCGAGGGCGGCCATCCGGTCGAGGGCGACGCCGTCGACAGCCGACCACCAGTCTACGAGATCCGCGGATCGACGGCGCCCGAATACGCCGACGAGTACGCGTGGGCCCGGCACGAACCGACCGGCCAGCGCGAAGCGGTCCCCATCCGGGCGGACGGATCGTTCACGCTCCACCTCCGGTTCCACGATATCGACCACGCGTCGACGATCGAAGTGCAGACGCCGGGCGGGTCGACGACGGCACCGCTCGGTACATTGACCGAGGGCACCCTGGATCTCCGATGAGACGCCGAACACGACGTACTTAAGCAAAGGCCGCCTCGATCGCTACCCGTGCCCGATCCCGTACACACGACCGACCCCGATGGCGTCGACTACGGTTGGGTGATGCAGACGACGTTCGTGTTGACGATCGTGATCGGGGCGCCCGTCGTCGCGCTGCTTTCGGTCCCGGCCGATCTTCCGACGTGGGGCTCCCGCGCCAACTTCGCGATCCGGGTCGGTGCCGTCGTGTGGCTCTGTATCGGGATCCCGGTGTACCTCTACGCTCGCTCGAACGCCGACGCGTAGGTGAACGACGTTCCTGCCCGCTCGGCCGTTCGTTCGTCCCGCTCCGTGTCGCCGACGAAGAGCGTACGCTCCGGCGTGCCGCCGAGCCGTCGAATCGTTTCGAGGAGCGGTTCCGGATCGGGCTTCTCGGTCGCCACCGTATCCCGGCCGACGATCGCACCGACCCGATCGTCGAGCCCGTGCCGTTCGACCGCGATCCGGCAGGCGGCTTCGCAGTTGAGCGAGCAGACGCCGACCGGTCCCTCCGGGAGCCGATCCGCCACCGGGAGCCGTTCGGATCGCCGCGCTCCCTCCCGCTCGTGTTCGCCGATGACGCGCTCGACGGCGTCCCGGTGACCGGTCTCCGTCGCGAGTTCCAGCATCTCCCAGAGGCTATCGGGCGGGGAGACGCCACGCGACTCCAGAGTCGCCGCGACGTCGTCGGCGACCGTATCCCACTCGACCACGAGCCGAACGAGCGTGCCGTCGAGGTCGAAGACGAGCGTCCGACTCATCGCTCGAACACCCCCGCGTCTGACGGGAACGTCCGGCCGCCGCTCGGTGTCGAACCGACGTAGGCAATCGCACTCATTGCAGATCGTAGTCGGTCGAACGGAATAAGTACGTTCCCCGGCGGCTACCCGAGCAGGTCTCTGGCGACGATCTCCTTTTGGATCTCCGTCGTCCCCTCGTATATCGTCGTGACCCTCGCGTCCCGGTAGAGCCGCTCGACCGGATACTCCGTCGTGTAGCCGTAGCCGCCGTGGATCTGCACCGCCTCGTTCGTCACGTCCATCGCCGCTTCGCTGGCGAAATACTTCGCCATGCTCGCGGCCGCAGCCGGCGGTTCGTCCCCGTCGAGGGCGTTCGCGGCGTCGTAGGTCAACAGTCGCCCCGCCTGGACGTTCGTCCGCATCTCCGCGAGCTTGTGCCGGATCGTCTGAATCTCCGCGATCGGCTCGCCGAACTGCTCGCGCTGTTGGGCGTAATCGGTCGCGAGATCGAGCGCCGACTGGGCGAGGCCGACGGACTGGGCGGCGATCCCAACGCGCCCGCCGGTGAGTATCGACAGCGCAGCCGAGAGCCCCTCCCCTTCGGGCGTGAGCCGGTTCGCCGCCGGAACGCGGACGTCGTCGAAGACGAGCGTCGTCGTGTCGCTGGCCCGGAGACCGAGCTTCGACTCCGGAGCGCCGACGGAGAGTCCATCGACATCTTTCGGAACGACGAACTGCGTTATCGAACTCGGATCGTCCGAATCCGTCTTCGCGAAGAGGATCACCACGCCGGATCGCTCGCCGTTCGTGATCCACTGCTTCGTTCCGTTGACGACGTAGTCGTCACCGACCCGTCGGGCTTCGGTCGACATCTCAGCGGGGTTGGAGCCGGCATCGGGCTCCGAGAGCGCGAACGCTCCAACCGGTCGCCCATCGACCATCTCCGGAAGCCACCGCTCTCTCTGGGCGTCGTCGCCGAACACGGCAATACAGGACGTCGCCAGACAGTGCACCGAGAGCGCAGTCGCGACCGCCAACTGACCGTACGCGACCCACTCGTTGACGAGCGCGTACGTGAGCCCGTCGACGTCTAACCCCCCGTACTCCTCCGGGACGGTCATGGCGGTCAGCTCCAGTTCCGCGAGCCCGTTCCACACCGCCTCGGGGAACTGTCCGGTCTCGTCGGCCGACCGCGCTGTGGGCCGGATCTCCTCGAGGGCGAACTCCCGGACGGTCTCCCTGATCGCGGCCGCTTCCGAGGAAAGCTCCATATCCACTCGTCGACAGCGAGCGACTAAAACGGTCCGCCCTACTCTCGCAGATACTCGACGACCGTCTCACCGTCCGCGTCGAGCCCGCCGGCCTGTGCGACCGTTGGCGAACCACCACCGCCACCGCCGAACGCGTCGGTGAGCCTCTCGACGATCTCGCCGGCGTCGGCAGCGTCGTTCGCCCCGACCGCGAGCTGGCCGTTCGGCGTGACGAGTGCGGCCACGTCGATCCCATCGGGACGCGCTCCGACCCGCTCGCGGAGCGCATCCCCGTCGGCGGAGACGACGCCGGCGATCCACGTCGCACCGTTCCGCTCGAAGGACCCGTCGACGAGTTCGTCGATCCGGGCGTCGAGAACGCGCTCACGAAGCTCGTCCCGCTCGGCGCGCAGTTCGTCGCGTTCCGACCGCAACCGATCGATCGAGTCGACGACGCCGTCGAGGTTCGTCCCGAGCTCCGCGGCCGCGTCGAGTGCGGTTCGCTTTTCGGCCGCGCGACGATCGATGCCGTCGGGGCCGACCGAGAACTCCACCCGCGTCAACCCCTCGCCGGGGTTCGACCGACTCAGCAACGTCACCGGTCCGATTTCCCCGGTGTTGCCGACGTGCGTTCCGCCACAGGCCGCAGCGTCCCACCCCTCGATCTCGACGACTCGGACGGTTTCGCCCGCGATACCCTCCTCCGTTTTGCTGTTGAAAGCGACGTCGTCCCGTCCGAGCGCCTCCTCGCGAGGGAGCGGCTCCCACGTGACTGGCCGACTCTCCCAGACGCAGCGGTTGACGAGGCGCTCCAGTTCGACCAGCGCATCGTCGTCGATGTCGGTCGTCGTCGAGAAGTCGACGCGGACCTTCTCTGCGTCGATGCCGAAGCCACCGTACCCCAGCTCGTCGAACAGCCTCCTGCCGGCGCCGTAGAGCACGTGGCTGGCGGTGTGAGCGCGCATACAGTACCGGCGGAACGCCGGATCGATCATCGCCTCCACGGCGTCACCGGCCTCGAGCGTCCCGTCGATCGCGTGAACGACCTCGCCGTCTACCGTCTGTACGTCGAGGACCCGATGCCCGCCGATCGTCCCCCTATCGGCCGGTTGTCCACCGCCCTGGGGGTAGAAGTACGTCTCGGAGAGGACGACCTCGTCCCCGCCGGTCTCTACCGTCGCTTCGAACGTGAGCGTCTCGGGCTCGGCTGCGGCCTTCGACGGAGCCATGACCGACGTCACGGTTCGATCCGATAAAAACCGACCGCTCGCTACTCGTCGACGAGTTCGACGTTCAGCCGCTCCTCGAGCGCGCGGATGACGGAGCCGCCGACACCGGCTCTCGGCGCGCGCCCCTGCTCGACCGCGAGTAAGTCCGCTTGCTCGATCCCGAGCTCGGCCGCCAGTTCGTCCGGCTGGAGGCCGATCTCCTGGCGGGCCGTCTCGACGCGGTCACCGTAACCGCTGACGAGATACGGGAGTTGGTCGTCGTCGTAATCCGTTTTCTCGACCCAGTCGGTTTCGACCTTCTGGGCGTCTCCGAGCCGTGCCACGTTCTGAGCGGCTCGCTTCCGTCGCTTTCGCTCCTCGGCGGTGTCGTCGGTCGAGGACTCCTCGTCGCCGTGACGAGCACAGTCGTCGCAGAGCTCGAGTCGGGCCCCGGCGACGGTTGCCGTTCGCAACTGTCGCCCCTCGGCGCCGCAGAGTTCGCAGGCGTCGCTCGACTCACCGCCGACGCCCCCGGTCGAGTACTTGGCCATATTTACGTAGAGACTCGGTGTCTACTTCAAAGGTTCGAGGAACTCCTCCGGTGAGATCCCACGCCACGATGGCGAACTGTCGCGACACGCTTCGGGGCAGCGCTAAAGGAAAGCCCTTTTATCGTCCCCCGGATTAGCGACGAATGCGGAGAGATACCCCGTGCGTGGGTAGCCAAGCCAGGCCAACGGCGCAGCGTTGAGGGCGCTGTCCTGTAGAGGTCCGCCGGTTCAAATCCGGTCCCACGCACTGTACACCAGTGCGGGTGCTCGAAGACAGCACCCACGCATCATCCTTCCGACGCAACGAACGGGAGCGGACGCTATAGCTCTCGGACCGCCACGGCCGCTTTCAGAACCCCCACAGCAGCGCGATACCGAGGGTGGTGAGAATCGCGAGGAGGAACTGCAGCGGGGCACCGACCCGGAGGAAATCCGAGAACGCGTACCCACCGGGACCGTACACCATCAGGTTCGTCTGGTAACCGACGGGGGTCATAAACGACGTCGCGGAGGCGAACATCACCGTGAGCAGAAACGAAAAGGCGTCGGCATCCAGGCGGATCGCCGCGTCGACGGCGACCGGAATCATCAGGACGATCGTGGCGACCGGCGTGATGACGTTGGCGAGAAGCCCCGTCAGAACGTAAAAGAAGAAGACGACGAGGAGGAGTGGAAGATATACATCCATCGCGACGATCACCTCCGCGATCAGGCTCGCGCCGCCGGTCGCCTCCATCGCCAATCCGAGCGGAATGACTCCGGCCAGCAGGAAGATGATGTTCCACGAGACCGCGTCATAGGCGTCAGCGGGCCTGAGACAACCCGTGACGATCATCGCGACGACGCCACCCAGCGCAGCGATCACGATCGACGCGAGATTCAGCGCTGCGGCGGCGATGACTGCGGCGAGTATTCCGACTGCCAGCGGCGTCTTCGGCGACAGTGGTGCGAGCTGCTCGTCGGCGTCGGCGAGTCGGTCGTAGGCGCGCTCGTCGGCAACGAGGAGGTTCCCCGAGTCGGTGAAGTAGTCGATCGACTCCGGCGGAATCCTCACCAACAGGAGATCGCCCGGTCTGAGCGTCGTCGCTTCGAGATCGGTCCGGATCAGCGTCCCCTCCCGGCGGATCGCGAGCACCCTGGTCCGATGAAACTCCGCCAGCCGTACTTCGGATAGCCGCTCGCCGACGTAGGACGAATCGTCGGGGACGACCGCCTTCGCGAGCCGTTTACCGGTCGGTGCACCCTCGAACGTCTCCTCGGTGACACCTTCGCGCAGGAGCTGTCGGAGCTCGTTGGCCTCTCGGAACTGGTTGACCGCCTGTAACGTCCCGTTGACCACGAGAACGTCGTCCGTTTCGACCCGCTGGTCGGTGTACGGGGCCGAGTAGACGTCGTCGCCGCGGCGGAGCTGGAGAACGGATACCGCCGCCTCGGCGTCGTCGTCGATCTCTTTGACGGTCCGGCCGACGAGTGGGGACGTTTCGCGCACCTGGACCTGTGAGAGGTGGTCCTCGAGTTCGAACTGCGTGATCAAGTCGGCGTCGACCGGGATCCGCGCCGGCGTGAGCCGCCAACCGATCGTCAGCAGATACGCGATGCCGACGGCGAGGATGAGGATGCCGAGCGGGGTGAACTCGAACATGCCGATCCCGTCCCGCCCGGGTATCAACTGGCGCGCGAAATCGCTGGCGAGGAGGTTAGTCGACGTTCCGACGAGCGTCAGCGTCCCACCCAGTATCGCGGCGTACGACAGCGGCAACAGCAGCTTCGACGGCGAGATACCGCTCTTCTCGGCCAGATCGGAGATCATCGGGATGAAGACGGCCACGACGGGGGTGTTGTTGATGAATCCCGCAAGCGGTCCGGTCATTCCGACGGTGGCTGCCAGCGCCCGCCGCTCGCTTCCGCCCGTGAATTCTGCGAGGTAGACGCCGAGACGTTGAACGATGCCAGTGTTTTGAATCCCGGCGCTCAACATGTACATCGCGACGATCGTGATCGTCGCCGGGTTCGAGAACCCGGAGATCGCCTCCTGTGGCGTGATTCCGACGACGGGTTCCAGCAGTGCCAGCGCGACCACGATCCCGATCGCGGTCGTGTCGTTCGGAACGAGTTCGGAGACGAAGAGAACGAGCGCGACGCCGATGAGAGAGAACACCACGACCGTCGCGACAGACACCTCGCCGAGCATGTACGGTCCCGACGACGCGGCCGGTATTTACTGTTCGGGACAGCCACCACCCACGGCACTCTCGTCGATCCCTTTCTTAACGCCTATTCCGTCCCACGCCGTACGGCCGCTCATGGATGAACGAGCGTGGGGTCGCGATCGAGTGACCGAGCTGACGGCAGTCCTGACAGCGGTGTCGCTTGCACTCGTCTTCGGAGCCGCGCTGCAGCTCATCCCCGTCGGGGCACTCCCACAGCCCGAACCGGTACTCGACGCGATCCCACACGTCAACGTCGCCCTCAGTCTCGCCGCGATCGGAACGATACTCGCCGGCTGGCGCTCCATCCGCCGCGGCGACGTCGGAACTCACCGTCGGCTGATGATCGCGAGCTTCCTCCTGTTTGCGGCCTTTCTGCTGTTGTATCTCTACCGCGTCGCGGTCGAGGGCCCCACGTCCTTCGACGGACCAGCGCTAGTTCGAAACTACGTCTACGTTCCGATCCTCGTCGTTCACGTGCTGTTGGCTGTCGTCTGCGTGCCCTTCGTCTTCTACGCGCTACTGCTCGGTTCGACGCGGTCAGTTCCGGAGATCTACGAGACGACCCACGCCCGAGTCGGACAAATCGCAGCGAGCCTCTGGCTCGTCTCCTTCTCGATGGGAATCGTCATCTACGCGCTGCTGTATCTCCTCTACTGATCGTCCGACCGGAACACGTATCCGTCTGGGATTGACACCCAGTACCAATGTCCGAATTTGCAGGCTATCGGCGCGACGACGGGCGGATCGGCGTCCGGAACCGCGTCGCCGTGATCCCGATCTCGGTCGCGGCGAGTACGATCGCCGAACGGATCGCAGCGGAGGCCGGAGCGGGCGTCACCTCGACGCCCCACCAGATGGGAACCGAACAGCCGGCTGCAGCGCGAGCCCAAACCGAGCGAGTGCTCACAGGTATCGGCCGGAATCCGAACGTCGGGGCGGCGCTCGTCGTCTATCTCGGCACGGAGGTCGCCGACGTCGACGGGATCGCCGACGGGATCGCCGACGTGGGAACGCCCGTCGAGACGCTCTCGATACGGTCGGCCGGCGGCGCGCGCGACACCGTCTCCGCCGGCGTCAGTATCGCCGACGAGCTATCCGACGAGATCGCGAGCGCCCGCAGGGAAACCGCCGACGCGAGCGAGCTGATATTTGCCGTCGAATGCGGCGGAAGCGACGCCACGAGCGGTATCGCGTCGAACCCCGCCGTCGGAAACGCGTGCGATCGGTTGATCGACGACGGCGGGACCGCCTGCTTCAGCGAGACGCCGGAGTTCATCGGTGCAGAGCACGTCCTCGCCGAGCGATGCGCCGACGAGGAGACGCGGCGCCGGCTGCTCGAGCGCGTCGATCGTCGCGAGGCGATCGCCGACATGATGGGCGTCGACCTCCGCGAGAGTCAACCGTCCCCCGGAAACAAGGAGGGTGGACTCACCACCATCGAGGAGAAGAGCCTCGGGGCGATCTCGAAGGGCGGGACCAGTCCGATCCGCGGCATCGTCGACTACGGGGAGCCGCTTCCCGTCGGCGGCGGGTTGGTCCTGATGGACACGCCCGGCTACGACGTCGAGAGCGTCGTCGGGAAGGTCGCCGGCGGCGCCCAGATCGCCGCGTTCACCACTGGACGCGGCAGCACGACCGGCAACCCGATCGCACCCGTGATCAAGGTCACCGGTAACGCCCGAACGTGGGACCGGATGGCGAACAACATGGACGTGAACGCGAGCACGATACTCGACGGCGAGCCGATCGACAGCGTCGGCGAGCGGATCTACGAGACGCTGCTGTCGGTGGCTGACGGGCGACCGACCGAGGCAGAACGGCGCGGGATGGAGGAGTTCGCGATCAACGAGATCCAGCCCCGCGAACTCGAGGCGCTGGGGGAGCCGGTATGAAGGGGATCGTCCTCGACGACCGCGCGCTCCTGATGGTCGAGTCGGACACGGTCGCGACCGCGCTGGACGACCTCGAGCGTGGGACGGAGCTCTCCGTCGCGGCAGTCGGTAGCGACCGGGACCGCGTCACGCTCACCGAGGATATCGCCTTCGGCCACAAGTTCGCGATCGAGCGGATCGACGCCGGCGACCCCGTCGAGAAGTACGGCGAGCGGATCGGCAGCGCCAGCCGCCCGATCGAACCGGGCGAGTGGGTGCACACGCACAACTGCGAGAGCGATCGCGGCCGCGGGGATCGCACCGCCGAGGGGGCCAACGCATGAGCTCTCGAGGCGTGACGCCGACCGAGGAGCTCTCCTTCGACGGCTATCGCCGCGACCGCGGCTCCGTCGGGATCCGGAACCGGCTCGTGGTGTTACCGTCGGTCATCTGTTCGCGAACCGTCGCCGACCGGATCGCCGACGCGGTTCCGGAGGCGGTCAGCACGCCGCACGACCACGGTTGCGCACAGCTCGGCGACGACAGCGACCGCACCGAGCGCACGTTCGTCGGCGTCGCGTCGAACCCGAACGTCGCCGGCGCTGTCGTCGTCGGTCTGGGATGTGAGACGATCCAGAGCGGAACGATCGTCGACCAGTTACGCGAGCGAGACGTTCCCGTATCCGAGGTGGTCATTCAGGAGGCCGGTGGAACGGAGGAGTGCTACAGAGCGGGCGTCGAGCGCGCGGAGGGGATCCTCGCGAACGCCCGTGAGGAGCCTGCCGGTCCGCTCGGGCTATCTGATCTCACCGTCGGCGTCGTCAGCGGCGACTTCCGCCCCTCGTCGCTCGGGAGCGCCGATCCGCTCGTCGGGGAGGCGGTCGACCGGATCGTCGACGCCGGTGGACGAGCGCTGATCGCGGGCGGCGAGCGTATCGACAGCCACGGAGAGGCGATCGCCGACCGGCTCGCGACCGACGCCGCCGAAGTCGGGTTCGAAGCCGTGACGACCGGTACCGACCGGTCGTCACCGGTCTCCAGTCCGCGCCAGCGCGCGGCTGCCAGCTCCTTCGAGGAGGTCGCCGCACCGTGGAACGATCACCCGATCCGGGACGTCCTCCCGTACGGGGCGTCTGCGACCCACGACAGCGGTGTCGCGCTCGTGGACACGCCCTCGGAGTTCGGCGAGGCTGCGACGGCGCTCGCCGCCGCCGGCGCACAGCTCGTGATCCACGTCACCGCCGACGGCGATCCGGCCGGCCATCCGATCGTCCCGACGATCAAGCTGACGGGGGACGGGGCGACCTACGAGGCGCTCTCGACGGATATCGAATTTTTCGCAGCGGAGACGGAAAGCGACGCGCTGATCTCCAGCGTCGTGAACACCGCTCGCGGGGACGAAACGCGGAGCGAGGCCCACGGCATCACCACCTTCGCGATCACGCGCGTCGGCCCGTCGACGTAGGAGGTCAACTGGCCATCAGACCAACTAAGACGCCGGCCTCTGAACCGTTTCGCGATGAGCGTTACTCTCTCACAGGAGACGGAGCGACCGCACGTCGCCCACCTCCGAATCGACGCAAACGAGTTGAACCTCCTCTCGCTGGAGCTCGCCGACAGCGTGCGGGAGACGGTCGAGTCGACGCCGGATGACGTCTCCGTACTCACGATCGCTGCCCCCCAGCCCGACGACGGCGTCCGTGGGTTGACCGCCGGGCTGGATCTCGAGTGGGCCCACGATCTCACCCCGCACGAGGGACAGGATCTGCTGTACGCATTCTACGACATGATACAGGCGATCCGGGATCTGGAGGCGGTGACGATCTGTGGCTGCGGCGATTACACGCTCGGCGCCGGCTTCGAGCTCGCGATCGCCTGTGAGTTCCGGGTCGCGACCGACGACGCGGCGCTCGGCCTCCCGGAGGTCAACGTTGGCCTCCCGACGGTCATCCACGGCGGCCTGCTCGTCCGGCTCGTCGGCGAGGGGATCGCGAACGAACTGATATACAGGGGCGAGCCGATCGACGGCGCTCGGGCTTCGGAGCTCGGGATCGTGACCGACGCCGTCGGAGCCGACGAGTACGCCGAGACGGTGGACGGACTCGTCGACGAACTCGCCGCGAAGAGCCCACACGTAATGACGCTTCAAAAGCGCGTGATGAAGCGGCTGCGATCGAACGGCGTCGAGTCGGGGATCTACGGCAGCGTCGCCGACATCGGCCGTGCGTTCGGCAGCCACGACCAGCGAGAGGCGATGGCCGCGTTTCTGGAGGACCGCGAACCGGAGTTCGAGGGCCGATGACGGTTCACTCGAACCGGTGAGCTCTCGCGGAGACGGACTGATTCGTGCTCATGCCGGGAGATAACCTCGTCGACCAATACTGTTCGGACCGTTCATCTCGAGGCATCTGGAGACGTTCCGATCCTGAAAATCCACCACTCGTGCTGTTTCGTGGAATCGACACTGGCGGACGATCCAGAGGAAAGGTTTGAGACGGGACCCACCGTACGGAACGCATGAACAGAGAGTCGCTGGTGGAAGTCATCCCCCACTACCTCGCGTTGTTGATCCTGGTCATTCTCACCCTCACCGTCGTTCGAACGGCTTTCGGCGAACTCGCGTTCTGGATCGAGTTCGCGATCGTGGTCGTCGTCGCCTTCGCCTATCGACCCATCGTAATGAGACTCGGCATCGGGCCCTCCGCGTGGGAGCGGTAGCTACCCACCCGATTTACGACTACGGCAACGTCGGAGGATAGCCCTCCGCTAGCGGAACGTCACCACTCTGGAGGCTGATAACGGCACCAGTTCTCGTCAAACGGCTATCCATCCCCCGACGGGGCGGGGTCTAACTATGCCGGCTATCTCCCCGCCCGGTTCGAAACCAGTGTGCACGTTCACGACGCCGTTGCCATCCACGAGTTCCTCCCAAACGAGATCCCCAACACCACCCACCTCATCGTCGACGTCGTCGTCGGTGATGGTTCCACTGATGCTCGCGTCATTGATCGGGCCCCCCTCGTAGAGTGGCACCCAGATGGGACCGTCCGCCCGTCCGTCGCCGTGGATATGGGCCGCAAACGCACCTTGCTCTAAATTCGCGACGTGAAGTTCGTAGTGGACAACGAGCTCCCCATTATTTGAATCGCCCTCCAGCTCCAGCGCTCCCCGACCTCTGGAACGTACTTTGCTGTGTCCCGGAATCGATGGATTGTCGGAGAGACGAGCAAAGAAATTGGGATCCGGATGCGATCCTCCATGGTCGGCAGCTGCGATCCCTGAACCGAAGACGATTCCGCCACCGAGCCCGAGTGTCTTCAATACCGAACGACGCGATGCGTGTTTTCGATCAGTCATGATTATATCCCGTTGTGGGACCCGCTATCATTGGCCTCCAATCACGATAAGTGTAATTAATGAGCACTGTTCACTTGAGCAGCGCCTCGACGGGGAAATCAGAGATCTATTTTCCACAGCTACAGGCAAATTGAAACTCCATATCGACGTCATGTAATTTCAATGACCTCCGGGAAAAACACGTACCGCCTCTGCGCTGAATGCACAGTGACATCTGGGGGAACCAACTCGACGAAGATGGATCTACTCTTGAGGTCGACCAGCCGATCGTGTGACGGTGTCTACAGAACGAACGCACAAACTACGCCTTGAGTCGCGCGATTACCAGTCGAGTTCCCCCAGCAGAATATGCGAGGTAAGCGAAGTGGTGTACGCACAAAAGCGGTTACGTTCCTACCACGAGAGGAGAAACCCGGCTGTTAGAATTGCCAACAGAAGTAGCATGAATACGAGTTGATGTTCTTCGGCAAACTCGCCAAACGATTCAACGGTATGTCTGAGTATCAGTAATCCGCTAATCCCCCACGCGGCGATCGCCATTACGGGGGAATTTCCTACGATAACAATCCCGTACAGTACCATCAAAATTATTACAACTACATCAATCTTGGTCTCCCGGTTTATGTCCATTCGTTAACCCCTCAAACAAGTGTACCGTCGTGATTTTCGATGATATGTGTGGGGAGCTTTTCAGGGTCGATGGTTTTGTCACAACCGTTGATCGGACACGTAGGCGGCTGGTTGAGCGAATTAACGCGAAATTCGCGACGTGAACCACTTGAATTTGCGTGCATGATCATCCAGATATTGCAATCGGGACACCGGCGAAGATGTTGCTCCGTATCTGAGCCAAGAAGGAATTGGTTCCGGGCACTGCAACGAGAGCATTCTAACGAATTCCATTTCATAGTATGTAGACTGATTGGAGATATATAACTCACATCGTAAAATATTCGATATTTGGGCTCTGTAGTTTCGGTACACGGCGGTAGATTTCACGGGTATCGGACGCTCCGGCGAAGGTTGTAGACGGTGGCTTTCAGCAGCATTTCGCGGAACTC
>SKTU01000013.1 GCA_007122455.1 Haloarculaceae archaeon
CTGTGGGAACGCTCACCGTCTCTTTCGCCGTTCACCCGGAGTCCGGATATTCGGATGTCCTTTACACTCCACTCTACCGTCCGGACCCGCGTATCGCCCCTGACCGGATACGGAAAAGCGATCGCGTGCTCGGTGGTGATCGTGTTTCCGTCGATCGATGCGACGGTCACGAATTCCCTCGTCGAACCTGTGCCGCCCCCTTCTTCGTAATCCCGGTAATGTGGTTCCCCGTACGGGTTTCGAGCCTCGTAAATCTGTAGATCGTCGCCCACCTCGATCTCGCTGGAATCGTTCACCAAAAACGTGTCACTAAACTCCTCTATCGGTTCCGAAAGCTCTGTGACGGTGGTTCTGTTTGGTCGGTCCGAATGAATCACGGCATTATCTCCGGGAGTCGGTTGTCGAACGGTGGCTCCATCCGAGTCAATCGTTATGTGTCTCTTTCCAGTTATATCTATCTGTTGACTGTACGGGCCGCACTCTGCCGGGATAAACACGGTTTCGTCCTCTTCAGCCGCGTCAATGGCGGCCTGTATATCGCTATCATAGTGCTGACAAACGTCGATGACGCTGCTGGTGCGTTCCGACGGGGATTCGAAGAACGGGTCGTTGAACACTTCGGGAAACGCTTCGGTGAGATCACAGTTCGGTATGAGACAACGGTCGTCTCGGATAAGGGAACCGACTATCTGCCGCTCCGGAAGAACTGCCCCGATCGTAAGCCCCACGCCACCTGCAGCTAGCAACTTCAGGTACTGCCTGCGCGATCCGACAGTCGAGCAGATCTGTTGGTCGTCGCGGCGAAGAACTGCTCCGAGCCGTCGAAGCCGGCCTGTCTCTCTATCACTCTTCGAGTTCTGCTCGCCGCCCATGGTGTAGGGTGGTATGAATCAACAATAAATTCTGTCTCCGATTGTGGATACTGTTCTGAAAACGAGCCTTTGGCTTCCATACCCTGCGGTCGTAGAACGTCGTCATTTACGCTCGGGGGCGTGACCGACCGTACGTACTCTGTGTTCGATAGTGTGATATCCATCACAAGCGACGTGAATTCGGTCATAGGTCAACAACAACGCGCCGAATTTCCACGTCGTGCTTCTCGACGGGGTCCGGAAACACAGAGACGAAGACGAGCGTCTCCCTACCCGTCGGTGACTCGTGACACCGAGATGTTTCACGATCGAGATTCCTCGCGACATCATAACTGGTTCAAGGATCGGATACGCTCTCTATACTAATATCAATGGGATCTGCTAGCAATTAGTGTGAACTGCTGTACTGGATCTTCGGTACCCCCACGTCGAACCATCCGGTCGGGGTCGAGAACGCTAAAACTGGTAAATACATCGTACGATGATTTTCGATTCCCACCCGCTTCCGACCAGCACCGGACTCATGCCACCTAGCGTCTCCTGGAGACGGTCTTACGACGACTTCGGCATTCCGCGACGAGTGGTCGTCCCCCGTCACGTGAGCCACCCATGACTCTGGTTGATGACCTCGTCTCGCGGTTCAAGGCCCAGCTAGCGAGCGAGGTCGTTACTGCTGTCGCGGGTGCAGTTCTGATCGTTGGATTGGCCCGGTTACTCGATCCCGACGGATACGGACTGCTCTTCCTCGCGCTCTCCGTCTTCGGTGTATTCGAGTTGGTCGCACGGTTGGGTATCGCACGCTCGGCCGGGCGGTACATCTCCGAGTACAAGGAAACCGATCCAACGCAACTACCTCACATCGTTCGGACGGCACTTCTCGTCAACGTGGCAACGATCGGTATCGCGGTCCTCACGCTGATCGTCAGTTATCGATATATCGTCGCTGTTCTCGGCGAACCTACACTGGCTCCGTTCTTACTTCTCGGGGCCGTCTTCATCGCGCTCGGTGCATCGATCACGTTCCTTCAGAAGGTCTTACAGGGCTTCGAAGCCATTGAGTTCGTCGCAGTTCTGGAGGTGATTGGACGGATAAGCCGACTGGTGCTCGCTCTGGGGCTGGTTATCGCCGGATTCGGGGCACTCGGCGCTCTTTGGGGATACGTTCTCAGCGCGTTGCTCACGAGCGCTATCGGATTCGGGTATCTTTATCGGCGTGTGCGTCGCTTTCGCGAGAGTGCGTCGACGATCGAACCCGGATTGCGACGACGAATCGTAGAGTATGCCGTCCCGATCACTGCGACGAATACTGCGAGGGTGTTAGACAAGAGGGTAGACACTCTTCTCGTCGGCTACTTCCTTTCACCCGTCGCGGTAAGCTACTACGTACTCGCCACGCAAGTCGTGAAGTTCGTGGAGACTCCGATGTCCGCGCTGGGTTTTACGCTCTCTCCGACGTTCGGTGCTCAGAAGGCGGCCGGGAACGTCGGAGAAATTTCGCGAATATACGAAACCGCTCTCGTCAACGCACTTCTCCTGTACATCCCCGCGGGTGCCGGTATGATCCTTGTCGCCGAGCCGATGGTCCACCTCGTGTTCGGGGCCGAGTACAGAGGGGCTGTCGTCGTGCTTCAGGTGTTAGCTCTGTACGCCATGTTACAGGCAGTGACCAAAATAACTGGAAACGGGTTGGATTATCTCGGTCGAGCACGAGGACGAGCCGTCGCTCGGGGAATAACGGGCCTACTAAACGTTGGATTGAACGTCGCATTGATTCCGACAATTGGCGTCGTGGGAGCAGCGGTCGCGACTGTAATCACCTACGGCCTGTACACCGCGGCGAACGTGTACATCGTTGCGCAAGAGCTCGAGTTGCGAGCCACGTTCTTGCTGAAACATCTCGGAGTGATCGCTATTATCGCGGGCACGATGTCGACGGTCGTCTTCGCGCTTGTTGGGTACATCTCTGGGTGGTTCACGCTCGCCCTCGTCGTCGTCATCGGCGGCCTCGTCTGGGTAGTGCTGTCCGTCGCTACCGGCCTACTGGAGGTTCGAAAACTCGTATCGGTCGCGACGTGAGCGAGCCATTCCGGTGAGATGAGCCGCAGCTATGTTTGCGGTTCGACGAGATAGAGGTCGTATCCGCCGTTGGTCTGAACTTTGTTTATTCCTGGCTCGGAATCCAGATATTCGAAGTCCTCGTGACTGAACCTGAATCCGTTCCAGAGGACAGGATCGCGGACTCGATCCGCTTCCGGAACCGGAATGTAGATCTGCTCGTCATAGTACGTCCGTAACGATCGGTAGGCGAAGTGATCGGGAATCCCGGACCCTTCCTCAGGATAATACGCCTCTCGGGGAATCTCTCTTCCCTGGATCGCGTTCCCGGATCGGCTCGTCGCCGATCGAATGTTGTCGAAGGCGATCGATTCTTCTTGATGCTCGAAGGTCTTCTCGTATCCACTCATCTGCATCTCCGTGACCTGATTCGACGAGTAGTAGATATACGGAGATGTGAATACGACCGGGATCGAGAGTGCGAGGAAGAGAACGATAGCGACTGCGACGAATCTTCGTGCGTCGATGTCGGATCGTCGCCGATTCGCGTATCGCATCCCCCGTCCGATCGCGATGGCCCCGAGAACGGTTCCGAGCACCATGAGGGTCCCGAGATGTCTGAAATACTGGTCGGAGATCCCACCGACGAGAAACGCCAAAAACATCGACGTCAGCGCAACGATCCCAACGAGAATGTACAGAAACAGTGATCGGTCCGTTCCGCCGTCTGGTGCGACGGCATCGTGTGGGAGACGCGATCTAACCGCCCTAGACGACCACACGATGAAAAGCAGAAGCACGCCCGTTAGCACGGCGTACACGAGCGAGACGAGAAACAGCTTTACGAACACTTCGGGGAGACTCCCACCGACCTCAACGAGCGAGACGCTCCTCGTCGTAGTGCTCTCGGCGGCCTGAGTTTCTTCGAACGGGATCATATATACGTTCTCGAGTGAGCTCCAGAACGTGTCGAGATCTCTCACCCAGAGCCAGAAGACGACGGCGAAGAAGGTCACTTCCGGTAACACCCACTCCTTGCGACGTCTCAGACGATACAGGAGCTTGAAATCGTAGCCGATCTGCAGGATCGCGATCACACCGAAGAACAGTAGGAGGTTGCCGGCCTGCTGTGGGTGAAGCAGAACGAACATCGGTGCGAGCAGGACGAACATCGCCGAGTTGCGCGGAATCCGATCTCTGTACAGCAGGAGAAACACGAACAGGAACGCCGGTGCGTACATGATCGCCTGGCTCGTCGGGTGGATATATAGGGAGGGGCTCAGGTGATTGATCGGAAGGAGGAGCAACCCCGAAAAGAATCCGACGTATGTCGTCCACGCATCTCCTGCGAGTTCTCTAACCACGAGCGGCACGAAGACGAAGAAACAGACGACGAACACGACAACGAGAATCAACATCGCGTGGGTGAGCTCGAGCCCGGTCGCGTCGTGGAGGACGGAGCCGAGGGTGTGAACGACTGGATACCGGCTTTCGGCTACGTTCATGAGGCCCGCGTTCATGTCGTGTGCAGTTCCGAGATGTGAGAGGGCGTCGCCAGTTCCGAGGTAGTGGTACCCTCGAATAATCGGGAGCAACACGATCGCAGTCATCGACAGTCCTCCGAGAAGCACACCTAGGGCGCGTACGCCTTGATTCACACTCGAAAACACGACGATGACCGATATGAGGAGTGAAAGCGAACTAAGAGCCCAAAAAGAGACCGGCGTTTCCGCGTAGATCGACAGTTCGTATCCGGTTGCGGGGTTCTGGTATGCGACGACGACTGCCGTAGCAACCCCTATGAAGCCGAAGAGCAGTAGAGGTCTTGAGAGCGTATCAAAACGCATCGATATTGATTCGTCAGTAGATGCTACTATCACCCATATCGTTAGTCGCTAATTTCGATCCGATAACCACAGACTACCCGCGGTGTTAGGAGTCCGTCGGCGTTTCGACCTGCTCCTCGATGTCGCGCAGGTCGGGGTGATCCAGTCGGTTCGCCGGCAGCACCGCGGATAATCCGCGTTCCTCGTTGGCGGCGTCACGTATCGCTTGCCATGCCTCGTGCCGAGCTAGAACTAAAACCGGAATCGAGTCCAATCCGAGTATCTTCGCTATCGACATTCGGTGCTTAGCCGAGAAAAACAGGAGTGTTCCGTCGCGTGCGACGTTGACGGTGATTTCGTCCTTACCGACGACGGTGTACTCCTTCAGCCATCGGAAGATTCGAGACCGACGAGACTGTTTCAGATCTCGAATGTCCGCGCGACGTCGCTGCTCCTGTGTCATGTACCCGTCGTTCGCGATCCGTTCGTAGAGACGATCTATCCTGGTGCACTTCTCCTCAACGTCGTGCCGATCGGTACACGTCCAGGTGGTCTTCCCCTCGGCGACGCAGTCGAGAACCTCTCGAACGAACGGTGTTTCCTCCCACCGGACGTCGTCCACGAAGTGTCGTTCGAGTGATCGGTGGAACGACGCGTCGACGCCGTCGACGAACGAGGATTCGTCGTACCGTGCGGGATCACGATCCCACTCACCGTCGACGACGCGCCCGGCGAGTTCCCATTTGCCTGCGAATCGTGGCGAGCGGTACTGTATCTCTTCCGGAGAGACGTGGACGAGCTTGAAGAGGTCCGCATCGGTGTAGGCGTTCCGTCGTGATCCAACGAGCCGAACGTAGACCGGACTCTCGGGCGGAAAGAGCTTCAGATACGTGACGACCGTTCCGAGAGATGGGATCGGGTACGGGAGCTTCCGTCGGAACCGGTCGTACATATCTGCGAGTGGTTTCACGCTCTGATAAGTATTGGTGCGTCCACCTACTCCGTCGATCAACGATCGTACTACATTGGGAAACCGGTCACAAACCCTAAGCAATGGTGCGTGCTACGGATAGTATATGTCGAACGCGGGGACGTGGCTGCGATACCACTACTTTCGAGGGGGATTCAAGGGGGTGTCAGAAACGATCCTCAGACATCTTTCTCACAGCGTTCTGTACCATTACAACCAACGGTGTCTTACCGACAGTTCGTCTGTTCCTAGATCCGTAACCATAGACCCTGATACTGTCGCCGTCTCGACGATATCGAAACACCGCTTCCCGCACAAGGGTCCCGACGCGTTTCTCGGCGAGCTAGGTGGTGTTTGGGATCGCTTTCGCTCCGACGCGGAAAACACGGTCGTCTACCGTTCGTTATACGATCGTTTCGAGGAGGGTTACCGATGGGAGGACACGGAGCTATACCGGCTCGAACGCTGGAAAATCGAGCACATTCACGATTCGAAGACCGAGGCTTACCTCGAAGAGCGGTGCAGATCAATCGACCGGCTCTACGAGGATATCGAAGCCAACGGATATGAGGCAGTTGACGTAGCAATCCGACGGATTGAACAGGCTGAGCGTGTGGATCGAGCCGAAAACGCGATACGCGTCGGTGATTTTTTGGTCCCGGATGAACCCCGTATCGGTATCGGACGAGACGGGACGTCCATCCGTCTCGGCGGCGGACGACACCGGATCGCGATCGCCAAACTGCTAGGGATAGGGGAGATACCTGCAGTCGTCCTCGTCCAGCACCCCGATCACGAACGATCCGAGTAGCTGGCTCCCCACAAAACCGAACCCGACCATCCCGTCGGCTGTCACAACAGATCGACCACGTCGGGATGTGTCCGTAGCCCCACCGGAAGGTCGTCCACACTGGTCTCTTTTCGTGCGATTCGATCCCGCGTTCGTTGCCACCTACGGTGTCTCACGAGGACGACTACTGGAATCGATTCCAACTCGAGTATCTTCGCGATAGCGAGTCGGTGTCGGCCGTCGTAGAAGACGAGTTCGCCCGATCGCCCGACGTTGACCGCGATCTCGTTGTTGATTATCCGCCAGATTTCCGGACGGTTCCGTTCAGTGGGGGGAACCTTCGATTCGGCGAGTGCCCGTTGACTCCTGTACCCGTTCGATTCGATCGTTCGGTACAGTTCGTCCATGGCTCGACAGCGCGACCGCACGTCGTCTTCCGATCGACACCCCCATCTTCCCCGTCCCGTTTGCACCTCTCGCATTAGTGCTTCGTAGAACGGAGTCTCTTCCCACGGCACGCCGTTTTCGAAGCGATCTACGAACGATTCGTAGACGGCGAGGTGATTTTCCCCGTCCAACTCCGAGAACGGACGCGTCTCCTCGTCCCACGTCCCCCCGAGAACTTTCCCGGCGATCATTCGCTTCGGTCCGTCGAACGGTTCCATCGCCTGCGTTATCTCCTCCGGATCCACTTCGTAGATTCGGAGCGGTTCTATCGGCGCTTCGTAAGCGTACGCGTTGTACCACGAACGGAGGCCAATTTGCTTTTCGACGACGAAATCGCGAACTCGGACCGCAAGGTCGAGTTTCCGTATCGAGCGAACGATAGGTGCGTCCTTGTCGACGATTGCCCACGTCTTCATCGACGACGACCTCCGGTGGCCGGCCGCTGCTCTTCGATCCGCTGTGGTCTCGTCGATCTCCAAGCGTGCGGGTTCTCCATCGTGGTTACTTTCCAGAGAGGTCTCGCGTGTCGGGATGTGTGCCCGGTGGGACGTCGCCACGGGAGACGGCGTCACGGTGTCGTTGCCACGCTTCGTGCCTGATCCTGATTCTGACCGGGATGCGTTCGACAGCTGCGAGCTTGGCGATACAGAGCCGGTGCATCCCCGCGGCCCACATGAACTCGCCGTCCCGCGAGACGTACGCGGCGATCTCTCTGAACTCTGGAGGGAGCGGTACCGGCGTTCCATTCAGACTCGGAAAGCTGATCTGCTGGTCAGGCTGCAGCTCGTGTTGGGGAACGTATCCGTTCCGGTTAATGGCTCGATACAGTCGGTCCAGCGACTCGTAGCGTCGCCGAACGTCGTCCATCGTTTCGTAGCCGCTCCACTCGGTGCTCGTATCACGTAACCGGTCTTGCATGAAGGCGTGGTAATCGGTTTCCTCCCAGTCTGCTCCCTCGTCGAACCGCTGCTTGAACGCCCGGTACACCACGTCGTCTCGGACTCGGCGCGTTTCGAGGTCCCAGTCACCGTCTTCCACGCCGGTAATAAACGGTATCGGGAGTGACGGCTTCTCGACCGGGATACGCTCTATCTCGTTCGGGGACACGCGGTACAGCTTCGTTGGGGAGAGCGGTGCTCGGTAGTTGCGGCCGTAGATGACGTACGTGGCGAACCGTGATGCCCTTCTGGCTGCGCCGAACGCGAGACCGTCGACTCCGACGATCGATCCCCTCATCCTATGCGGTCTCCCGGTACAGTTTCGCGTGATCTGTTGCGATCTTCTCTATCGAGAACGTCGACGACGCCGTTTCGAATCCACGCGAACCTAACGACTGGCCGTCGGCTTTGGCACGTTCCATCGTTGCCGCGAGTTTTCCCGCCTCGCCCACCGGACAGAGATAGCCGGTCGTTCCGTCCTCGACGATCTCTCTGACGCCCGGAATGTCGGTCGAGACGATCGGCAACTCCGCCGCCATCGCTTCGATGTGCGTCGTCGGTAGTCCTTCCTTCGAGGACGACGAGACGAAGACGTCCGCAGCGGCGAAATACGGGACGACGGAATCGACGAACCCCGTAACGGTTACTCGATCGGAGAGTCCCTCCTCCGAGACGAGTGCTTCGAGTTCCGGTCGTAACGGTCCGTCGCCGACGATAACGAGCTGTTCAGTCGACGATTCGCGCCGTTTCATGGCTTCGACGAGGTCCCACTGGCGCTTTACCTCCACGCAGCGACCGACGTTCAGGTACACCGTCTCGGCCGAACGAATCCGATCCGGGATCTCGGTCAGATCGGCCTCGGCGACGCGTCGGTTGAACCCCTCGACGTCGATCGCGTTATAAATCACACACATTCGAGGATCGTCTCCGTACGACTGTCGAACGCCGTCCGAGACACAGACAATCCGATCCGAGAGGCGTCGAGTCGAACGCTCCACCCCTCGCTTCAGCCGCGACCGCTTCTCCGCGACGTTGTGGTACGTCGAGACGTGGGGGAGCGACAACCGCATGCAGGCGACTCTGCTGATGAGATCCGAGAAGGCTAAATGAGAGTGGATCACGTCCGGATTCAACGCTCTGAGGTGATCGGTTAGTTTTCTCACCCCGTTCGGTACTGATCTGATCGAGACGTCGATACCGAGCGTAGAGTACTCGATACCGCTCTCTTCGAACTCGGATCTCAGTTCTCCTCGCTCGTTCGAGACGACGACTACCGGGGATACGTCGTCGAGCGTCTCTAACTCGATCGCGAGGTCCTTTACGAGCCGCTCGGCTCCCCCACCGTTGAAATCGTTGAGGACGAGACACGGTCTCATAGCGTCAGTTCCTGGTGGCGTTCCGTCTCGCCGACGAGCGATTCGTAAATGCGTACGAGCCGTTCTCCCATCCGCTCGAGGCTCACTTCTTCGATGTACTCCCGTCCGTCGGATCGGGCTCCGTTCTCGAGTACCGACGCTACAGCGTCTTCCAGCTCCGACTCGTCCGAACAGACGTACGAGTTCGAGACGGGGGCGAGTCTCTCTCGAACGTCACCGACATCGGTTGAGACGACCGGTAGATTGCAGGCCATCGCCTCCTTGACCGTGTTCGGGGAACCTTCCCGGAGGGACGGCAGGAGCAGGACGTCCGCCGCGTTGTAGTAGAGGTTCATCCTCTCGTGGGGGACGTTGTCGACGACCTGTAGCGTGACCTGAACGTCGAGTCTACTATCGACGCTCTCGACTACACGCTTGGCGACTGGATACCGTTTTTTCTTCTGATTCTTCGGATACGGGAAGAGTACGTGTCGCGAATCCGGGGTCCAGCCGACCTCCGCTCTCGCCCGGTTTTGCAAGATGGGCCTGAACTTCGACATATCCGTGCCACTCGGGATGATTTCTGCTTCGCAAGGGAGAGCCGCCTGCATCTCCTCGTTTCGAACGATGGTGTGGTCACACCGTTTCGCACAGAGTTTGGTTATCGCGGGTTGGTATCCCCCAAGTCGATCACCCAGGAGATCGTCACCCCAGAGCGTCAATACGATCGGACGCTTCGGCTGCAGTAGCCCGAGCGGTGCGATCATCCCCGAGTTGATATGCACGAGGTCGTACTCACCTCTCACTGCCGTCTTTACGATCTGTGGGTAGAAGTCGGCCGCTCGATACGCGTAGTACAGTGCATTGTGGCCGTAGATTCGGTACAGCAGTCCGTCGTGGATCTGTTCCCTTCGGATCTCCTCGTCAGTATCGCCTGCGTCGGGTGGGTAGTACAGCATGTCACAATCGACACCGAGCTCCTCGAGGATTCGAACTTGGTCCTTGAAGAACTCCATCTGGGAACTGGACACCTGCAGGACTCTTAATCCAGTGTCGTTGCTCATTGTGTCCCCCGATCGAAGATCTGAGCTCGCTTGTCCTCGTGTAGGAGGAACTCGAGACTTTGGAGAACGGCACCGAGCGACGCACTGGGATCGTTTCTATCCAGAATCCCGAAACAGGTCGACCGCCCGTCCGGCTCCAGCAGTCGCCTGAACCGAAGCGCAGTCTCTCGTCCGTCGATCGCCCAGAGAATCTCGTTGGGAACTACCCAGCGGTAGGCGAGGTCAGTGTCGTAGCGATTCGGTTCGTCGGATTCAATTCCGTTTGCCGTATCTAACATGATTTTGGGAATATCGACGCCGGCTTCGATCGTCAGCGCAACCGACATCCAGATCCGCGGATTGACTTCGAGGAGTTTGAACGTCTCGTCTGCCGGATCGAACAACACGTCCATGTGAGCGGGCCCCGTCCAGTCGACCGCCTCGAGTATCGCGAGCATCTCGTGAACCCACGGCTCGACGTCGACGCTGACGGCGCGGATCGCCGGCCCGCCGCTATTCGGATACTGTATCAGTTCCTCGTAGACGTGAACCGCCCTGGGACGGGATCGTCGGTCGAACACCGTTCCGATGCTGAAATGGCCGCCGGCGTGGTCGACGAACTCCTGGACGATCGCCTTCGAACCGCTCCGTTTCGTGGCCCGGTACGCCGCGTCGAGATCCTCCGGCGTCTCGACCCGACGTATCCCGCGAGCGCCCGACTCGTGGGTCGGCTTGACGAGGACCGGGAAGTCGGCCTCGCTTCGGATCTCGTCGATCCCCTGCTCCGACGGGTAGTACGTGTTCGGTATCGGAACGTCTGTCCGCTCTGCGAGCTTCGCACACCGCTCTTTGTCCCGCAACCGTTCGATGTTCTCCGGCGTGTCGAGAAGCGTTCTCGTCGATGCCGGTAGCTCCTCCTGCAGCTCGGCGAGCTGAGTCGTCGTCGCGTCCCTGATCGGAACGACGAAATCGTATTCGACGCGTTCGATGAGTTCCGAAACCGACCGCTTGAACGCGTCGGGGCGCTCGCTGGGGGACGGATACGTGTGCGTTTTAGCGGTCGAGTTGGAGTAGGCGGTGATGTTGTGTTTGAACGACTCGCCGACGTGAACCTCCATCCCGTCCCGAGCCAGCCGCCGTGCAAAGGCCAGACAGGAGAGTGCGCGCCCGTCGAGGAGAAGGACCGTCCCCGACATCAGTTCTCCCCTCCGAAACGGTCGGTACTCCTCGATGCGGGGGAGCGATCCGGCTCTTTCGGTGTCTGAACCGGCCCTTCGCTTCGAACCGTCTCCCGGATCGCCCACAGGATCGCGCCGAGCGTCGGAAGTGGATCGTCGGCGGCGAGTACGTCGTGGTCCGAGTCGAAAAACGATCTGACGAAGGGGTCCACTGCACGGTAGTTTCCTGCTTCGAGTTGCGCATTAAGCCATCGGAGATCGGTGTAGAACAGTCGACGCTGTTTGCGACCGGTTTCGTACCCCGGTTTTGGAGTCAGCTGAGCTCCCTTAAGCTGTTGGTAATGCAGTAGCGGGACGTTCACACCGCCGCAGATCGCACAGCCGACCGATCCCCAGTAGCGCCC
The DNA here is from genome assembly GCA_007122455.1 of Haloarculaceae archaeon. Taxonomy (GTDB): domain Archaea; phylum Halobacteriota; class Halobacteria; order Halobacteriales; family Haloarculaceae; genus Natronomonas. The sequence goes on from SKTU01000013.1 coordinate 11,879, forward strand.
GTTGACTTCGAGGACGGTGAACGTCCCGTCGTCCGATCCGATGAACTCGATGTAGATCGGCCCCGTCCACTCGAGAGCGGCGACGATTTTCCGTGCGTGTTCGGCCATCTCCGGCTCGTGGATCCCCTGTCGGAGCGAGCTCGAACCGCCGTCGACCGGGTACATCCGCAGTCGCTCCTCCTGAAAGTAGTCGACGAACTCGCCATCAGCTGCCAGTCCGCACGTTGCCGTTACCGCACCCGAGAGCACTTCCTGTACGATCGGTGGTTCCCGCTGAAAGTAGTCGTACGTCTCGACGAGAGAGCCGTAGCGCCGTACCAGTTGGTCCGGACTGTGTACGTAGTTCTTCTCGGAGATGCGCGCTTCCGTGTAGGTTCCGTCGTCCGTCAGGACCGTCGTAAATCGGGGCTTTATCAGCACGGGATACGTGAACTCGTCCTTGCTGGCGTCCACGTCGTCGGTCGACTCGGGAGCGTGCGTGTGCGGTCCCGGAACGCCGAGGTCCTCGAGGAGCCTCGCCAGCGATCGCTTGTCGTTGGCGGTGACGAACGTCTCCCAGTCCTCGACGCCGACGGCCGTTCCGGTCTGTTCGAGTTTCGTCTTGTGCTTCGACAGGAGGACGTGGGTTAGATCCGACATCGGGACGACCGCGAAGTAGTCGTTGGCGCGCAGAAACCCGGTGAGTTCGGCGACGAACCGCTCGGGTTTTCTGTAGGGGCTCGAGTAGAGAAAGCGGTCCGTGGCGTGCCGCGAGAGCATACCGGGGGACATTCTCGACCAACCGCCGGACGTTATCTCGACGTTCTGGCCCTCGAGAGCGCGTCCGAAGACCAGCGAGGCGTTCTTGTGTGCGTCGAGAACGAGGATCCTGTCGGGGTCGTCGGTTCCCTCGCGTCGCCCTGTCGTGTGGGAATCGGATCCACCGATTCTCTCGACTGTTCCGGGACCGCCTTCGAGGTCGGCCTCTCTCGTCGGGACCGTCTCTCGGCTCTCGGGAGGGCGTGGGGTGTCGTCCATCTAACCTGTGAGTTCCTCCGTGACCCGCCCGTGTATCCGACTGATCGTCGTCGGTTCGTACTCC